>CAZGGF010000175.1:0-6579 GCA_964524715.1 uncultured Verrucomicrobiota bacterium
CAGGAACTTCCCGGTGAGCAAACCCTGCGCAAGCGGACTGTAGCAGAGGATGCTCATCTGGCTGGCCACGCACAACGGCTGGATGGCGAACTCCACCGCGCGCCAGAGCAGGCTGTAAGGCAACTGGTTGCTCTCCACCCGCCCAAGCTGAGTCATCTCGCCGAGGAAACTCGTGCCGAAGTTCGAAACGCCGACGTATCGCACCTTCCCCTCACGCTGTAGCGCTTCCAGTGTGCGCCAAGTCGGCTCCAGCGGCAACGTCTTGCTCGGCCAGTGAATCTGGTAAAGGTCAATGTAGTCGCTCCGCAAAGCGCGCAGACTTCGCTCACAACTCTGGCGGAGTTTGACTGGCTCCAAGTCGGTTGGCGGGACCTTCGTGGCAACGACAACCTCGCGCCGACGCGAACCCAGGGCTTCGCCGAGAATCTCCTCCGACTCCCCGTTGCCATAAGCGGGCGCTGTGTCGAAGAAATTCACGCCGGCATCCAGCCCGGCCCGAATCGCCGCGAGCGAGTCGCCGCGGTCCTGTCCGTCCCAGAAGATGTCCCGGGTGGCAACCGACCACGTTCCCTGGCAGACCACCGAGACAGCAAGATCAGTTTGTCCTAGTTTTTCGTAGCGCATCGGCAGTTCCTCATCAAACAGACACCGACTTGATGTTATCCCAACCGCATGCGTTTCAGAAGCCGGTTCTTGCCCCGTATTGATATTGACCCGGCCCGGCTGCCATACGCCGTCCAGCCAATCCAATCGTGAAGTTTTTCTCTTTCCTGATTCGCTATTGTAGAGTTAACTAGGTAGTTACTGGATGGCTGCCGAGTTGGCAATATCGCCGTCCGGTGAAACCGAAAAGAAGTAACAACAACAATAATAAAATGTCCTCTTCAGCAGTCACCAACTCGCCCCCATCATCTATTTCACCCGTTCATCCGCTTGGCTCGCGCGCTCGCGTGCTGCTGACCAGCGTGTTTGGTCCGTACGCGCAGCATGACGAACACGGCAGCCGGCTGGACAAGCCGATGGAGCTGTACCACAGCCAGGTCACGCGAACACAGGAAGCATTCTCCTTGAGAATGTTTCACCGTTCGTGGGGCTTGATGCTCATCCAAGCGAATATCAGCGCCCCGTGCGCACTTCTGGATTTTCCGACCCTCGAGCGGTTCGTGAAGGAGATCACGACTCATCGCTACGACATCGTCGGCATCAGCGCCATCATACCCAACGTGGACAAGGTGCGGAGGATGTGTGAACTGATCCGCCAGCACCTCCCGACGGCAACCATCGTTGTCGGCGGCCATGTTGCCAACATCCCCCAAATCGAGAAACGGATCAACGCCGACCATATTGCCAGGGGCGAAGGCGTGAACTGGATGCGACGCTTCCTGGGCGAGGACCCCGACCAGCCCATACGTCATCCAAACATCGTCTCGGGTGTCGGCGGGCGCACGATGGGCATGCGGCTCAGCGAAAAGCGGGGCGACGTGGCGGCCACGTTGATTCCCTCGGTTGGCTGCCCCCTTGGCTGCAACTTCTGCGCAACCTCGGCAATGTTCGGTGGCAAGGGCAACGTCGTGCATTTCTATCGGACTGGCGACGAACTGTTCAAAGTGATGTGCGAACTGGAAGCTGCGATGGGCGTGCGGTCGTTCTTCGTCATGGACGAGAACTTCCTCCTGCATCGCCAGCGCGCGTTGCGGTTGTTGAACCTGATGATCGAGCACGACAAGTCGTGGGCGCTCTACGTGTTCAGCTCGGCGAACGTGCTCCGCTCCTACTCCATCGAGCAGATCGTTGGACTGGGCATCTCGTGGGTGTGGATGGGCCTGGAAGGCGAGAACTCGCGCTACACCAAACTCCATGGAACCGACACGATCCAACTCATACGCACGCTGCAGGCGCATGGTGTTCGCGTGCTCGGATCGAGCATCATCGGTCTGGAGGAACACACACCGGACAACATCGACGCGGTGATTGATTTCGCGGTCAACCATGACACCGAGTTTCATCAGTTCATGCTCTACTCGGCCAGTCCCGGCACGCCGCTCTACAAGGAACTGCAGGCCAATGGCGCGCTGTCGAAAGACTTCGCCGAAGCCGACCTTCACGGCCAGTTCAAATTCAACTTCAAACATCCGCATATCCATGACGGAAAGGAAACGGAATTCCTGCTCCGCGCATTCCAGCGTGACTTCGAAGTAAACGGGCCCAGCGTGGTTCGAATCGCGCGAACGGTCCTTCAAGGCTGGCAACGATACAAGAACCATCCCAACCTGCGGATTCGCAACCGTTTCGCGTGGGAAGCGCGCGATCTGCCTGTCACCTTTGCCGCGGCGCTTTGGGCGGCCCGCGCGTGGTTCCACGATCAGCCCATCCTGGCGGCGAGAATCTCGCGAGTGCTGAAGGACATCTACGAGGAGTTTGGCACCAAAGCCCGCCTTGTGGCGCCGCTGGCGGGGCGTTATGCCCACTTCATGCTGCGCCGCGAAGACCGCCGTCTGCGACGCGGTCACGCTTACGAACCGCCGTGCTTCTACGACCTGAACGAAGCGGCGCTCGCCATCAGGTAGGGCGCAGGCACACCTGACACCCAACGTTTGGAAGACAGGCTCGACGCCTGTCTTCAGGGTTTCGGACTTATCGTCCGTCAAACTCCAGCCGCACCGGACCGATCAGGCCGGACGGAAGCAGCGGGTCCTTTGCTGAGAAACCCAAGAACGAACGCTTCGCGGGTTCAGGCAGGAACCTGACGTTGGTCTTGGTGATGCGTTTGCTTTCCGGTTGGCCGGCGTCGCCGATCAAGCGATTGACCCACGTGTTGGTGACGGCAATCTCCAATTCGTTCTTGCCGGGCTTCACCGCGCCGGTCAAATCCACGCTCCATGGATCGGTCCAGACAATGCCAAGGTTCCGGCCGTTGAGACGCACTTCAGCGATGCACTTGACCTCGCCAAGTTGCAGGCAGACAGGATGTTTGGCCTGCGCGGCGGTCAACTCGAACGTCTTCCGATACGTCGCGGTGCCGGAGAAGAACTTGATGCCATCATCCGAATGCGTGTTCCACGCGATGAGCTTTTCAAACTCCGCCGATGCCGGCGCGCCACGCCCCGGTTCAAAGCTCACATGCCACGGGCCTTCCAAAGCCTTCTCGACAGGCGGCAGCGACGGCGCAGACTGTCGCGGCAAATCAGCGGCGCGGAAGACGACAAAGACCGAGCCGTTCTCGGGAAGTGTCAACGTCACGGCTGTCCGCTCATCATAGAGGAAACGCCAGTTCTTTGCGGGACTGATCTTGCCGGTGACCGCATCCCAAAGCTCAGGCTTCTTGTCGGATACGCGGAAGATGCATTCCGCGGTGCCCTTGCCGGCAACAAAGTAGATCTCCGTGTTGCCGTCGCGACGATGCGTATACTCGAATGGTCCCTCGAAATCCGGCAGAATCCTCTTCACGTCCATCGCTTCCACCACACTGGAAGGCTTCGTCCAGAGCGCGTCAGCCAGCCGCAGCACGTCTTTGTCGGAACCGGGATAGTTCGTCAATCCGAGCGCACGTTGCGGTTTGCGTTTGCCGAGCACGACCGCCGCGCCGTTGCCCCGGAGGTTGGAAATCTTGCGGAGCACCGAGGGCGAAATCGCTTCCTCATCGAGATCCAACACGAACATGCGATTGGTCACGCCGTAGGGCAGCACGAGATTGCCGCCACTGGGATACATGCGGTCCAGCAGGACTTCAGTCGTGAGGATGTCGTAGTTGAGCCCCTTCGGCAGCCGCAGCGTCGCGCGCTCGCTCCAGTTTGTGCCGCGACCCCAATGTTGATAGGGCTTGTCGCCCGTATAGACACAGACGTCGGTCACAGGCAGCCCCTGCCGCAGCATGAACTGGCAGCGCGCCAGATAGGTGAGGAACGCCTTCGATTGCGGGAACCACGTCACGTTTGGATTGAGATGCGTGCCGGCGAAATACTCGATGCCCGGTTTGCCAAACTCAGCCGGCGATGCGGTGAAAGTGTGCCAGATAAGTTGATTGACGCCGTCGCAGAACGCGGTGTCGCCGAACGGTTTCAGCACCGCCGGGTAAGCCGACCAATGCTGCACCATGTGCGTGAACGCTTCGCACGCTGCGAGCCGTTTGCCGTAGATGTGCGCCGCCATCGCCTGCGGACGATTCATGTCCTGACGGCGTTTGATTGGCGAGCCAGTGTACCAGAACTCGCCCTGTGGCATATCGGTGCGGGCCAGGAACGCAAATTGGTCTGCCTCGGCGAACGCCGCGAGTTTGCGGTTCCAAGGTCCGCCCGACTCGGCGTGCCATTTCATGCCCGCCTTATTGCACAACGTCTGCATCCTGCCATAGAAGTTGTCCCGGAAGCAGTCGCCGAGTGTCTTGTAGTAATCGCGCAAGAATCGCTCCGATTCCTCGGGCTTCTTCACAGTGAAACCCGCCAGCACAGGCAGCCACGACCGCAGCGGATAGCCACGACGTCTCGCATACTGCTCCTCAAATCCGCGCGTCCACGTGGGTATCGCCCCCTCCCAACTGACGCTGTAAAAGTGCGTCAACGTCTTGCCCGCCAACGGCCCCACATCCTCCATGATCGCCTTGCCCATCCGATTGAAGTGACGCTCGACCGCTTCCGGATCGAGAATGTCCACGTCATGCTCAGTGACGAGTTGCGAGCCATGAGCGGGGTCGCCATCCATGGTCACGTAGCCAAACCGCAGCAGCGTCCAGCGCCCCTTGGGCACGTCAATTGTGAGCTTGCCTTGCTTATCCACCTTCTTGGTGAAATCCACAACCTCGGTCACGACTGGCTGAGAGCCGGGCTTGGGCGCAACTTCCTGCCATTTGTCAGAAAGCTTCGCCTCTGCACCGTCATGCCGCACCCCGATGACCGCCACGTCCCAGTACCGTTTCCCTTCCGGCTTCTTCAACTCGAGGCTGAACTTCGGTCCTTTGAGTTCGGTGGCAGTCCAGACGAGCTTCTTCGGCGTGTCATCGCCGACTTTCCACGGACCTTTCAACGCCCCAGCGCAACTGCTGAGGTTGACGCTGACTTCCAGATTGAGCTTGGCAGCTTTCTCGATGGCAAACTTCAGCATCCGCCGCCACTCAGCGCTCATGAATTCCATCTTAACCGGCACCGGACCGATATGGTCGTCGTGGTAACCGCGCGCGTCGAACATCAGCACCCCACCGATGCCAACCTGTTTCATCGCTTCGAGGTCACGCGTGATGGTCTTCTCGTCCACGTTGCCATTGACCCACCACCAATAGGCCCACGGCTTGTCGGCGTCTGGCACGCTGCGGAAACCCTCGTCGAGACTGACCGACTCGGCCGCCGGCAGCCATGCGGCGGCGCTCAATGTGAGAACAACAACCAGTTTCAGTGCGGTCATCTTCATCGTTCGACTCCTCTCGCAATTTCGGCCTGTCCAGCTCTGCTTGTCATCTACCTTCTAACGCCAGTTGACTGGTAATTGTCAATGATACTTCCGTTGGATTAGCTACCGGCGCGCGTCCTGACACTTTGTGGCACCAATCACACGGCTACGCCCCAACCACCGCGCATTCGATGCCGAGCACATCGGCCAGTTTGGCAATCATCGCGGCTTTGTGGCCGATGCCCAGCGCGAAGTGATGCGTCGGTCCTTCCGCAACCCAGCGCTTCAGGAATGTCCGCACGTCGGGCTTGAAGACGCCATGCGTATTCGTGTTGCCCGTCGGCGGAATCGGCCCGCGCGCGCTCTCGCCTTCCGCCACAACGACCTTGAACTTCCCGCCGGCCTTCACACCGTTGCTGAGCATCGTGATCGGGCCTTCCTTGATCGAGAACTCCACGCTCGCGCCTGCGCCGGGCTTGCCGTGGTATTTCAGCAGGCTGCGCAACACCGGCTTCTTGTCCGCGATGTTGACGTGGTGCGGCCCATCGTGGCCCACCAACACCGAACCGCGCTGGAAATCGATCGGATGGAACTCCGCGAAACTTCCGCCGATGTCGAGCCGGTCCATGATGAGCATCGCAATACAGGTCTTGATGTCGAACTCGCCGCACATCGGGAAGCCAGCGCCCGTCAACAACGAGTTGCCGACGATGAGGTTCGTCACCAGCTCGCGCATCGGTGTTCCGGGCTCGGCTTCATAGTAGTAGGCCAACCCATCCAGCTTCTTGTCGGCAATGAACTTCTCCAGCGCTACGGCCGCCTTCGCGGCCACATGGAGATCCTTGTCGGTGAGCTTCGTCGTGATCGGATCCGACTTCGGCTCGGGCGTGTCGAAGAAACCGAGAATCTCGCGTTTCTTCGCCTCGATCTCCGCAGCGTTCTCGTCGCGATAGTGGCGCAGAATGTCATCCGGCTCGCATTGCACGACGTGGCTGCCGAATGCTGCTGTCACCGCCGTCGGGTCGGTGTGCATGTCGAGCATCGCCTCCAGCACGTGACCCATGTGCCCGATGCGCGCGCGGCGCAGGTCGTGGAGCGCCTTCGCAATGCTGCACCACTCCGCCAACTCTGCGTCGGCCACCGGATCGCCGTCCAGCATGCCTAGGATCACATCAGGCGCCTTGCGGCCCAGGCGGATCG
>CAZGGF010000176.1:0-5756 GCA_964524715.1 uncultured Verrucomicrobiota bacterium
GATGCTATGTTTTTGTCATCCACCTCGATTTCGGCTTCTCCTGCAGGCAATTCCCTGAAAATACCGAACAATCGGCGGGCTGGCAGACTGGTTGCTCCTGCTTTTGCGATGTCAGCGCTGATTTTTCGTTGGATGCCGACATCCAGATCGGTGGTGGTCAATTCCAAGGTTTCACCTGTGGCGCGAAGCAACACATTGGAAAGAATGGGAAGTGTGGTGCGAGTGCTGACGACTGTTTGCACTTGCTGAAGCGCCTCAAGCATCTGGTCTTTGCTGACTGTTATTTTCATATGTAACCTTAAGAAAAGTCGTCGTAGTAGAGGCTGTGAATACTGGAAACAAAATGCGCTGTCAAGGTCAGCCAGCGGTAGTTACGACGCTGCGGAGCCGTGAATAAACTCCGCGCATCGTCATGGAAAGTCGTTGCTTGTTCACTTTTCAGGTCCCGTGCAAAGTTGTTAACCATTTATTGGCAGACTCGGCACAGACTATTGGCCGGGTTATTCACGTTTCAATTGTTGCTGGAGGAAACCCACGGTCTGGCGCAAGGCGGCATCGGATTGAATCGCCTTGGTAATCTGCTTGCACGCGTTGATGACCGTGCCGTGATCGCGTCCGCCGAACGCCTCGCCGATTTGTGCCAGCGAGTGGTTGGTCAGTTGCCGCGACAGGTACATGGCCACCATGCGGGGGAAGGCAATGGAGGTCGGGCGGCGTTTGCTGGTCATGTCCGCGAGCCGGATGTCGAAATGGGTCGCGACGCACTTCTGGATGCCCTCGACGGTCAGGGCGTGGCGTGCTTCTTCCGTGAGGACATCGTTGAGCAGCTTCTCCACCGCCGGAATGTCCAGATCGCGGCCGGGCAATGAACCGTACGAAGCGACGCGGATCAACGCGCCTTCGAGGCGGCGAATGTTGGTGCGGATTTTCTCGGCCAGGAACGACAGCACATCGTCGGGCAGATGGAAGCCGAGCAGGTGTTGCTTCTTGCGAAGAATGGCGATGCGCGTTTCGAGGTCGGGCGGCTGCAGGTCCACGGTCTGGCCCCATTCGAAACGGGAGATGAGCCGCTCTTCCAAGCCGGCGATTTCCGTCGCAGGCCGGTCGCAGGAAAGCACGATCTGCTTGTGCGCGTCGAAGAGGGAGTTGAACGTGTGGAAGAATTCCTCCTGGGTGCCCTGCTTGCCCGCCAGCGAGTGGATATCGTCAATCAGCAGGATGTCCGCGTTGCGGTAATGCTTGCGGAAGTTGTGCATCTGCTTCGAGCCGAGTGCCTCGATGAAGTGGTTCAGGAAATATTCGCAGGTGACATAGACGACACGCATCCGGTTGCGGTGGCTCAGGACGTAGTGGCCGACCGCCTGAAGCAGGTGCGTTTTGCCGAGACCTGTCGCACCGTAAATGAACAACGGGTTGTAGGCGCGGCCCGGCGATTCCGCCACGGATTTCGCGGCGGCGTGCGCCATCTCGTTGTTGGGGCCGACGACGAACGTGTCGAAGGTATAGCGGCGATTGAACGCGGGCGCGGCAGCGGAGCGCGCGGGAACCGGCGTCGGCGCTGGCGCTGGAGTTGAAACCGGCGCCGGCGTCGGCGCGGCTTCGACAGGCGCAGCCGCATCGGCAGGCAGCGGCATGAACTTGACCGCCAACGTCTGGCCGGTGACAGCCGCGAGCACATCACGAAGCAAGGGCGCGTAGTTTTCCTGCAGCCAGTCCACGTAAAAATTGTTCGGCGTATTCAGGGTCAACACGTCCGCCGACAAGGAATGCGCCTTGAGCGGAGCAAACCATAGGTTGAACAACGGCGGGCTGACACGAGATCGCAACAAATCCGTAGCGCGCTGCCACAGCGGCACTGCATCAATGTTCATCGAGAAACCCTCGGTAAAACCAAGCTAAAAGGTTAAAAAACAAAAAGTTATTCACAGCCTATTGGGCCACACCGCCACAGTGGGCCCATTGGGTACGAACGGAACTGAAATCTCCAAATTCGGTCAAAAAGCACACGTTTTTCGTTTCCTTGGCCATCTTCAAACGACTGATACGGCTTCAACTGCGATGCCAAACCACCCGTCTCAAAAAACACGCCGTTTCACCGGCGAACTCCCGAGCACAAAGTGAACAAGTTATTCACAGCTTATTCACAACGCTCGCTTCACCCGTTCGATTCGCCGCGAACGAGCGCGGAGCGTAAACCTGTCCGTCGAGCAGCTCAAGAAAAAACGGAGGAATTTTTTCGCGGCCCTCCTTCTTCGCAGCTCATGGCGCGAACATCCCAAGTCGCGCGCCACTTTGCAAGCGTGGAAAACAAAGAGGCCGGCCACGGACGAACCGGGCCGGCCTCTCGCTCAGGGAGCAACTGTCTTATACGTCGTAGTAGAGGTGGAACTCATACGGATGCGGACGCAAACGGACTGCGTCGTATTCCTTCCGCTTCAGCTCGATGTAGGCGTCGATCAGATCCTTGGTGAATACATCGCCCTTGAGCAGGAACTCGTGATCGGCCTCCAGTGCGCGCAACGCGCCGAGCAGGTTGTCGGGCACGGTCGGGACCTTCGCCAATTCCTCCGGCGGCAGCTCGTAGATGTTCTTGTCGAGCGGTTCGCCGGGGTCGATGCGGTTCTGGATGCCATCGAGGCCCGCCATGAGCATCGCGGCGCAGGCCAGATAGATGTTCGCCGCGGGATCGGGCGGACGATACTCCAACCGCTTGGCCTTCGGGTTTTCCGAGTAGGTCGGAATGCGGATGGCCGCGGAGCGGTTGCGGGCGCTGTACGCCAGGTTCACCGGCGCCTCGTAGCCTGGCACCAGCCGCTTGTAGCTGTTGGTGGTCGGGCTGAGGATGGCGCAGAGGGCCTTGGCGTGCTTCAGCAAACCGCCGATGTAGTAGAGGGCCATGTCGCTGAGGCCGGCATAACCTTTGCCGGGGAACATGGGCTTGCCCTTCTTCCACAACGATTGGTGAACGTGCATGCCGCTGCCGTTGTCACCGAAGAGCGGCTTGGGCATGAACGTGGCGGTCTTGCCGTGCCTGTGGGCGACGTTCTTCACCACGTATTTGTAGATCTGCATCTTGTCGCCGGTGTTGACCAGCGTGTCGAAGCGGATGTCGATTTCCGCCTGGCCTGCCGTGGCAACCTCGTGGTGCTGGCGCTCGATGCGCACGCCCATCTCTTCCATCAACATGATCATCTCTGTGCGGATGTCTTGCTGGGTGTCGGCGGGCGAGACCGGGAAGTAGCCTTCCTTGTGGCGAATCTTGTAGCCGGTGTTGGGCATTTCCTCGCGGCCGCTGTTCCAGATGCCTTCGTTGGAGTCCACCGAGTAGAACGTGCCGTTGCTCTTCGAGTCGTAGCGCACATCGTCGAAGATGAAGAACTCGGCCTCGGGGCCGAAGAACGCCTGATCGGCGATGCCGGTGCTCCTCAGATAAGCCTCGGCCTTTTCGGCGACGCCACGCGGATCGCGGCTGTAGACTTCCTTCGTCGCAGTGTCGTGGGCGGTGCAGAGAAGGCTGAGCGTCGGGACGGCGCAGAAGGGGTCGATCATCGCGCTGTTCGGCTCCGGCTTGAGCAACATGTCGCTCGACTCGATGCCCTTCCATCCGCGGATGGAGCTGCCGTCAAAACCCGGCCATTCCTCCCCGAACATCTCCTCGCTAAACTCGCTGATAGGCATGGAGAAGTGCTGCCAGGTGCCATGCAGATCGCTGAACTTGAAGTCCACGATCTTCACATCCTTCTTCTTGATCAGATCGAATACGTCTTTGGGTGTCATTCGTTACCTTTCTTCGCTACTGCGTTGCTGCTTCGTTACTGTTTTTCCTCTCGATTGCCGTGCAAACATTGCCCGGCTTTCAATTCTTGACAAGCGCATTCGGCTTGGACGTGGGGTTGGACCACGTCCAAGCCGGCAGCTTGTTCTCTCGTTTCGTCTACAGTGTCTACATCGTCGCCTTCCCTGTCCGTCCACTCCGTCCTAGAATGAGTAGGTGATGTCCAGGGATGCTGTGAAGATGCCGCTTTGATAACCATCCGCCGCGTTGCCGAAGATGGCCGGATTGACATGGTCGTAACGCACTTCCAACCGCGGCGTCAGGTTCTTCCAGATATTGTCAAAGGAGCAGCTCAGCGTGATGTCCTCCACGTGGCCCTTGCCGCTGTAATCGGAGGACGTGACCAGTGGAGCGGTGCCGCCCCATCCGAAGATGCTCAGCGCGCTGCCGTTGTAATTGAGACTCTCTGCGCGCAGTGCCGTCGAGAGGTGCGGCATCCATTGATACTTCGTGTAGCCTGCCACGCCCCACCACATCGCTTCGGGAGCCCCTGCCACGCCGGTCGCCAGATCCATCCGGGTGTCGCGGCCATAAATGCCTTCGAGGGCGAACTTCCATTTCTCGTTCCACTTCGGGTTATAGGTGAGAACCTCGTTGACAACCCAGCGGGTGCCGTTGTTGTTGCCGGCATGTTCCGCGCCTGCGATGCCGATGGTGGACGCCACCAGTTGTCCGCCGAGCAACGTCAGCCCCACGCGGCCGGTGACCGATTTGCCGGAGTTGTTGTCAGCCGCGCCGTTCGTGCCGGCCGTGTCCGAGTAGCCGTTGACCACGCCGAATTGCGTGTCCACGAAGTCGTTCCATTTGTAGCTCAACATCGCGCCGGTGTGCGTGTACGGCTCCGTGCTGAAGATGTAGCTGTGGCTGTAGTTCCAGTTGCCCGGGGCGTCGATGACTTCGTTGCCGAGCAACGTCAGAAACCGGCCCATCTTCACATCCACGCCCGTGCCCACCGGGAGGCGGAATTGCACGTAGCCTTGTTCCAGGAAGAAGCTGTCGTTATTGCCGGAGATCCTCGACGCATCCCTGCCGTAGAGCAGGTCCACGCGATAGCCCGCCCCAGCCTCGCCGTCACCGAGCGGTTTCTCGAGCGTCAGCTTGGCTTGGTCGATATCGAAACCGTTCCGGTTGTTGTTAAAAAGGCGAGCCGGCGTCGCACCGGGATCGGTGGCTGAGCCGTTGGCTCCCCAGGACTTCTGATAAGACGTTTGTACATAACCACTCAATTCCACCGCCTCCAGGAACTGGAGGGTCTTCGGAGCGATTTTCTCTGCGGCCATTGCCGTCAGAGCGCTACCCAGAAAAAATGAACCCACCAGCCCGATCACCGTACATGTTTTTGTCATAATTAGAGTTGTTTTCATGCTCGTCTTTCAGTGGGTGGAAGCAACGCTTGTGCCACGATGAAAATGCGTCTTTTACCCCGGTTTTTGCGGTGAAACGTGGCAAACTAACCACGCAGCTGTCTCCTTTTGCACAGGGAGAGCAAAGATCGTCTCGCCCGGTTCCTAACGCGGTATTTCTGTGGCGTTCTGTTTCAGAAGACGTAAACCATGTCGAACGACACGCTGACTTGTGAGCTCGTACCGTCAACACCGCTAGGCTGCGCTTGGAACACCGGCTCATTGGCCCGGTCCCAGCGCACCTCCACACGCGGCGTCAGGTTCGGCATCAACCGCTCCAGCCACACCGACCAGGTTACCGCTTGGTAATCCACCCCACGCACCATCGGGCTCAGCGGCACCGGTCCGATGCCGCCTGCGCCGTCCGTCCGCGCGCCATCGGCATCACTGAAGTACTCATAGCGCAGGGCCATCGATATGAACGGCGTCCATTGGTAGCGAGCCGACGCCAGGGCGCCCCACCATCCGACGGTGCCCGGGTGATAGACCCCGGTGCTGTCCACCATGCCGTCTTCGCT
>CAZGGF010000177.1:0-50407 GCA_964524715.1 uncultured Verrucomicrobiota bacterium
ATTTCGATGTAGATGACATGGGTATTGGCGGGCGAGCCATGAAAGGCTACACCCGCCAACATGAATACCTACAATCGTCAGATTATCTCTCAAGATCGAGGAGAGCAAGTCTCGATCAACCCCATCCCGCCTTGCATCAAGCTCGGCCTCGACGTGCACGCCGATAACGTGCGCGTGGTCCGGCAGATCGACGGCGCCACCCCGCAGCCCGCACAGAAGTTTACCCCGGCGCAGTTCTTGCGCTGGGTGGAGCGGCAACGCTCGCTGGCCGCCGCAGTCCATAGTTGCTACGAGGCCGGCCCCTTCGGCTACGGGTTGCACCGGCAACTGACCGCCCTGGGCGTGCACAATATCGTGGTGCGTCCACAGAAATGGGACGAGCTGGGCAAAGGGGTCAAGACCGATCGCACCGATGCGCTGGCGCTGGTGCAACGGCTGGATCGTTTCCTGCGCGGCAACCGCCAGGCGTTCGCGGTCGTGCGCGTGCCCACGCCCGAAGAGGAGGCCGCGCGCTGGACCAGCCGCCAACGCGAGCAGTTGCGGCGCGAACGACAACGGCTCGAAGCCCAGGGCCGCAGCCTGCTCTTGAGCCAGTCGCGACGCGTGGCGGGTCGCTGGTGGTTGCTGGCCGCGTGGGAGCCACTGGCCCGCACGCTCCCGCCGGCGCTGCGCGAGGTGCTGGCTGTGACCGCCCATCTGGTGCGAGCCGTGCACGAACAGGTCGAATTGCTGACAGCCAAACTGGAGGCGGCCGCGGCGGATTCACGACCGCGAGCGGTCGGCGCACTGACCTCGGAACTGTTGCGGCGCGAAGTCTGCGATTGGCACCGGTTCACCAATCGCCGCCAAGTCGCCAGCTACACCGGGATGTGTCCGAGCGTTTACGCCAGCGGCCAGCGCATGGTGATGGGCTCCATCACCAAACACGGCAACGCGCGAGTGCGCTGGGCGCTGATCGAAATGGCCTGGCGGTTGGTGCGCTACCAGCCGCACTACCCGCCCGTGGCCAAATGGCGCGGGCTGTTGCAGGATCGGCGGGCGCCCCGCGGACAAAAGAAACGCCTGATCGTGGCCATCGCCCGCCACCTGGCCATTGACCTCTGGCGGCTGGCCACCGGTCGCTGCGACGCAGCCCGGCTGCAACTGATCTCGATTCACTGAAGCTTTAGGGAAACATGAACCGAGCGGCTCACCCTGAAATCACGTGGCGCGCCCCGCACGTGGCCTGGGCTTGGCGGACAAGCCCGATCTGTAGATTGGGAGCGCTCACGGCTCTTCGCCGACGGGAACAAGTCACCATGCACTCGACCGATTCGGGGTCGACGTGCGGATAACAGGATCCGTGGCAGCCTCCGTGCTTGCCATGACACAGAAGAGCTGACACGAGACTTCAGCGATTGCCGCCCAACAACCGACACACTCACTCATTCAAGAAAGGAACCGATCATGTAGCCCTCAACCGCTCGCTTGACAATCCCCATAACAGGCCACGTCCCCGACGTGGCGAAATCATCATAGACAATCGCCCGGTCAGGGGACCGGGCCTACAATATCGCATCTGGCAGTCCGAGTTTTTCAACGACTTCTTTAGATTTGAGTGACGTGATCTTTGCGTAAACCGTGAGATCTGCTGTACTATATCCGCGCCAGGGGTGGATGGTTTTCTCGAAACCTCCAGAAAAACAGAACCGGTTGCCGGCGGCTTCGTTTGCCGGCCATCTGAAACGCAGGTGTGGGATTGTCTGCAGATGGGGAACGGTTTTGCCCCTGCGTTCTTTGACAAGTGCATTCGACGTATTGCCCTGTGGTGGTCATTTTTGGCGCACATAGGGGGAGACCTGCGGGATGCGAGTAACCCGCAGACCAGTCCAACCCAATCCGGCCTGCTCCGACCTTATCCGACTGAATCCGACCAAATCCGACCTTGAAAACTCATTTTTGAGCGTCGGATCAGGTCAAAATGGCGCACTTCGGGTCCAACGGGGCCATCGACCGTAAATGCTGATGAGGCATTCAGGGAGTGGATTGGGGGACTGGCCGGACCGTATGTCGTCCACAACACGCGCTTTACATGATGCGGCGGCAGGCGGAGAATGCCCCGAAGCCGGACGCGAAAAAAATGAGGGAGAAATGAAAACGGTCCTCCAAAACCTGCTGCTGGTGGCGGTTATGTTGTTTGGGTGCGGCTCGTCTCAAAGTGCGGAGGTTCCCCAAGTCGATGCCAACGCGTTTTCCAGGAAGATCAGCTTCGACGTTCATTGGCCGTTGCTGAATCCTGAAGAGAAGGTTGCGCGCCAGAAGATGGCGCTCTTGCAGGGCCAGGTGACAACGCGGTTGGTCGAAGCGACAGACGGAACACTATTGCTGAAGATAGTGGTCTCGCTCACACGACCTTCAGATGAGGCGCATCGCCAATTCTGGAATTCCAGTCTGGCTTTTCCCGAATACGACTGGATGCGCCATGTGCGGGTTTGGGATGCCCAACATCAATGGCTTTGGCCCAACCTCGCATACCTGTTGAGGGCTCACGGAACCGAGCGTGTTGAGAGATATGGCGGATGGGATCCTGGACACCGTGTAGATAACGATTTTGCGGCGGTTCTCGTCCGCAAATACGATGCTGCGGGCGTGGAGTCGGCTGGCACCAAGGACAAGCCGTTGGTTTCCGCTGAGTGGCACCCCGAAGGACTTGCGAAAGTGGATGGTCAATCCCTCGCCCACACAGCACGGTCTGATGAATTTGTCGTTCGCCTCGGCGAGAAACGGACGCCCGGCAAGGGAGAAATCAGGTTGTGGCTCATCTATGCGGATTTCCTGAGAGCTCCCGTCCCCCGCGGCTGGCCGAAACAACCCGAATTCGATGGTGGCATCCTTGCATTCTTCCGTGTGGATTGGTTGAACCAGCCGGGGCAGAGGTGCCAGTTTGGAATCACACAGGGGATGCCGCCTGAGAACACCCGGTTTGACTGGAAGCAGTGGATGAATCGGCCGACCAAGGATTCGGAAGTTGAAGCGTCACCACGGTTGGCTGAAGAGTAGCCGCAAGGAGCGGTCGGAGAATGGTTTTGAAGCCGGTTGCGAAGGAAATGAGCAAAGAATGAAAACGATCCTGCGAAACCTGTTGCTGCTGGCGATGGCGACTTTTGTATCAGGGTTAAAGCGTTGACAGAGGCAGTGGCCGGTCGGAGGAAACCACTTGTATTACAAACGCCAATTCATAATCTGTGTGGTGCCGTTTCTCAGCGCGCCTTGCTATTGAAGCAAAGCACCCAATGGAGGACCCATGAGATCTTCGATAGCCGCCATCGTGATACTTTGCGTCAACCTTTCGATGACGCAGACGGGTCGTTCCCTTGCCGATGCTGCCGAGAACGCCGGCCAAGCGGCTCCGAGTGCCTCTTCCGCCATTGTCCAACAATGGATGCAGCAAGGGCGCGCCTATCTGGCCAAGAACAGATACGCGGAGGCAGTTCAGTGCTTTGAGAAAGCGACCGCCACTCCGGCAGACGCGACGACTTCTTACGAAGCCCGGCGGCTGTTGACGGACACCTACACTGCATGGCTGCAATCCGTGCAAGTTACGCGGTATCATGTTTCAGGCCAGGTCGCTTCCGCCCAAGAACGGCTCAACCAACTCCAACTGGAAGTGGATCAAGCCAAACAGGCGTTGGCAGATCAGGCGACGAAGCTAAAGCAGGCGCAGAGCAGTCACAGCAAGGTCCGTGTGACCCCCCTTTCGCAAGCTGATCGGAACACATACGAACTCAAAATCCTGAGCGGAACAGCAGCGATCAACAACCAGACGCGGCTCATTGCCACACTGAAGCAGCAATTGAATGCGTTGGAGGTTCAGATCAATGACATTCAGGCGCGCGTACCCAATCCAACGATACTCAAGATTACCGAGGCAAAATTCGGACTCAGGGATGTGACAGTAGCCGTTCAAGAGTTGGTGCACGGCGACAAAGCCACCATCTGCGCTTCCGCCAGTGCTCTTGGAGTGCCACCCAACCAATCTCCCGACGTTGCGCTCAGAATCTCCTACGAACTGCTTGGAGAAAAGAAGGAGATCAGCGTGCCGCAGGGATGGACGGTCAAAATCCCCAGCGGGCGGCTGGAATCGCCCCCGCCCTCGGCCCCCGAATCGCCGTGGTATGAAAAGCATGCGACCTGGCTGGTGGGAGGCACCGTGGCGTTGCTGCTGATCGTCACGACTTTCTGGCAGCCAAAACCCAAGGATCGGGAACAGGGAACCGGAGGGAATGAGTAATCGGGAGCCGCGTGAGGGCGCGCGGCCCGCATGACGCTCAACGTCCTGTGCCTTTCGTGTTCCGTGGTTCAATCAAGCCATCTGCGAGAAACAAGCGGGGCTTCCTTCCGGCTGATGGCGACTTTGGTATGAGGGTTAAAGCGTTGACAGAGGCGGGCGGCGCGCGCTTTAATTGCAACTCAATCGTGATGCGGCAATCTGAAAACCGGTTGTATCTGCTGTGGTGTTGATAAGGAGCCTTTTGCCATGAACAAATGCCTGTCTCTGACCTTCTCATTCCTGACCGCGCTGGCGTTGTGCGCCTCGGCGCAAACGAATCCCTATGCGGAACTGTCGTCCTACGACTTCGGCCAGAAGTCCGAGATGCTCGCGGCGATCCAGCAGGAAATTCGTGAGGCGAAGCCCGCAGGATATGGAGCCATCGAGGCGAAACTGCTGGCGGCTCTCGCCAAGCCGGGGGCGACCTATGCCTGTCAGAAATTTGTCTGCGAACAGCTCCGCCTGATCGGGTCGGAGGCGTGCGTTGCGCCGTTGTTGAAGTTGCTCAACGAGGAGAAGTCGGCGGACGTGGCGCGGCTCGCGCTGGAGAACCTGCCGTGCAAAGCGGTGTGCGACGGCTTGCTCGCGGCGCTCAAGTCCTCCAGCGGCAAGATTCAGATTGGCATCATCAACACGCTGGCAGCGCGGCACAACCAGGAGCTGGTTGGCGTTGTGAAGGGTTATCTCGGCTCCGGCAACGCGGACCTGATTCGCGCGTCGCTGCAAGCCCTTGGCCGCGTCGGCGGCGCGGGCGCGGTGGAGGCGTTGAAGTCCGCGAAGGTGGCGGCGGAGTGCGAGCCGTTGCGCGAGCGGGCGCTGATGGACGCGGCGTTCAATCTCGCCAAGGCCGGCAGCAAGGACGAGGCGGTGGCGGTGTTTGACGCGGAGTTCAAGAATGGCAAGAGCCAGCCCGCGGTGATCGCGGCGTTGAACGGCTTGGTGGACTATGGTGGCGCGAAGGGAATGACCGTTGTGTGCGGCGCATTGAAGAATTCGCAGATGCCCGTGGCATTGGCGGCGGCGAAGGCGGCGCAGCGGCTGCAGAACAAGGCGGTGACGAAGGAACTGTGCGCAGCGTTGCCCGGTTTGCCGGCTGCTGTGCAGGTGGCGGTATTGCGCACGCTGGCCGAGCGCGGCGACAAGTCCGCGCTGCCGGCGGTGAAGGCGGCGTTGGCCAGCCAGGAAGACGCGGTGAAGATGGAGGCGGCGCTCGCGCTGGAGAAGGTCGGCAATTCCAGCGTCGTCGCCGATCTCATTGCACTGGCCACGGCCGAAGGCGACGTGGCCGCGGCGGCCCAGCAGACGCTGGGGCGCATCAACGCCAAGGGTGTCAACGAGGCGATGACGAAGATGCTCGACGACAGTGACGCGAAGAAAGTGCGTGTGGCGGCGCTGACGTTGAAGGCGCGCGCGGATCGCACGATCATGTCGCGCTTGCTGGCAATGGCGGGCAGCGAGAAGAGCGACGTGCGCGGCGCGGCGCTGGATGCGCTCGACGGTTTTGCGGGTACGGAAGAGATGCCGGCGCTGCTGGCGCTGTTGGAGAAGGCCGAGAACAAGGACAAGGTGGCCTCGGTCCTCTGGAAGGCAACGCAGGCGCTCGGCAAGGAAGATGATCGGTTCGCGAAGCTCTGGGCCAGTGCGTCGGGTTGTTCGGAGCCGACGAAGGCCACGTTGATTTCGCTGGCGAGCACCGGTGCGGGCGCGGAGTCGCTGAAGATCGCGAAGGAGACATTCGCTTCCGGCCCGGCGGCGCTGAAGGACCCGGCGGCACGAGCGCTGTTCAACTGGAAGTCGGATGCGGCTGTTGCGCCGATCGTGGACTTGATTGCGAAGACCAGCGACGCGAAGCACAAGATTCTCGGCGCGTGCGCCGTGGTGCGCATCCTCAACGACCGGAAGTGCAGCTGGAACGCGAAGAAGAAGCAGCAGACTCTTGAAAAGCTTTTGCCGCTGATGGAACGCCCGGAGGACAAGAAGATGATCGAGGGCGCCATCGCCACGGTGGGGAAGAAGAAGTAAGGCGGCGGCGCTTCTGCCTGCGTTCACTCTTTTCTGTGTGAAAGGGTTATGAACCGGAAGATTTCCCGCCGTCATTTCCTCAGGACATCCGCCACGGCGGCAGGCGCGCTGGCGTTTCCGAGCCTCATCCCCGCTTCAGTGCTGGGCGCGAACGCGCCGAGCAAGCGGATCAACGTTGCCAACATCGGCCAGGGCGCGCAGGGGCGCGGCCATCTGGGTTATTGCCTGGGCCGCGCCGATGTGCAGATCGTCGCCGTGTGCGACGTGCACAAAGGTGTGCGCGACCATTTCTGCGAGGTGACCCACACCCGTTACGCCGAGCGCACGAGCAAGGGCGAATACAAGGGGTGCAAGACGTTTGAGGATTACCGTGAACTGCTGGAGATGCCTGACCTTGACGCAGTGACGATCGGCGTGCCGGACCATTGGCACGGGTTGATCGCGGTGGCGGCATGCAATGCGGGCAAGGACGTTTATTGCGAGAAACCGCTGGCGCTGACAAACTGGGAGAGCCGCGCCATCGTCGAGGCCGCGAAGCAGAATGGCGTCGTGTTCCAGACCGGCAGCCAGCAGCGAAGCAACCGCACGTTCCGGTTCGCGAGCGAACTGGTGCGCAACGGCGTCATCGGCAAGGTGAAGGAAATCTGGGTCAGCATTGGCGGACCATCGAAACCGTTTTGCGATCTGCCGGAGGAGCCGGTGCCGGCGGGATTGAATTGGGACTTCTGGCTTGGTCCCTCGCCGTGGCGTCCATACAGTTCCGTGCTCGCCCCCGACGGCTGGACTCATAGCTTCCCGAACTGGCGTGGTTACGGTGAGTTTGCCAGCGGCGGCCAGGCGGATTTTGGCGCGCACCATTTCGATATCGCGCAGTGGGGTCTCGGCACCGATCACACCGGACCAGTGGAGGTGATCCCGCCGGACGGCAAGGATGTAAAGAATCTTACCTACACGTATGCCAACGGCGTGAAGATGTATGTCGGCAACAAAGTGCCCGGCTCGGCGACGCAGTGGATCGGTGAAAAAGGTTGGGTGGCCGTGAACCGGGGTGAATGGCTCCAGACCGAGCCGGCGTGCCTCGCGGGAACGCAGTTCGGGCCGAAGGACATTCATCTTTACGAGAGCAAGGACCATTTCGACAACTGGTTCTCATGCATCCGTACCCGCAAGCCGACGATTTGCACCGCGGAGATCGGCCATCGCACGGCGAGTATCTGCCAGATTGGCATGGTGGCGTTCCGGCTGGGCCGGCCGCTGAAGTGGGACCCGAAGACCGAGCGGTTCCCCGGTGACGAGCAGGCGAACCGAATGTTGGGAAGGCCGATGCGCGCGCCGTGGACGTTGTGAAGAATCAAAATTCAAAGGCCAGAGATCCGAGATCAGAGGTCAGTCGAACCAAAAGGACTATGAAATCCAGATACACCTTGATGATTGTTTCGTTGATTGCCGCGTTGTGTGTAACGACGGCAGTGTGCGACGCCCAGAACAAGCCCAAAGCCGCGCCGAAGCCGCCGCCGGACAAGACGAAGGTGCCCGACATTGCTGCAGCGGATCTGGAGAAGATCGAGGCCGCGCTGCCCGCCAAGGCTGCGAAGCCGAAGAAGGAGCACAAGCTGTTGGTGTTCTGGCGCTGTGAGGGCTACTTCCACGGCAGCGGTATCGCGGGCGGCAACAAGTGTCTGGAACTGATGGGCAAGAAAACCGGCGCATGGACGTGCGACTTCAGCCGCGACTGGGAAGCGCTCGGAGCTGACAACCTCGCAAAGTACGATGGGTTGGTGTTGAACAACACTACCAGCCTTGACCCGGCGCCCGAGATCAAGCAGGCCATCCTCGACTTCATCAACAAGGGCAAGGCCGTCATCGGCATTCACGCAGCGACCGACAACTTCAACAAATGGGTTGAAGGCCAGCAGTTGATGGGCGGCAAGTTCGCCGGGCATCCGTGGGGCGGTGGCGGCACGTGGACCTTCAAGCTTGATGAGCCGAATCATCCGCTTTGCCGGGCGTTCGGTGGCAAGGGCTTCAAACTCAAGGACGAGATTTACCAATTCAAGGACGCCTACACGCGGGCCGACCGTCGTGTGCTGATCGGAATGGATCTCACTGATGAGTTGACCTCCAAGGCCATCACAACGCCGGACCCGAAGACCGGCAAGCCTCGCGGATGTCGTGATGACGGCGACTACGCGGTGTCGTGGATCAAGAACGTCGGCAAAGGCCGGTTGTTCTATTGCTCGCTGGGCCACGCCATCAATGTGTTTCAGGAGCCGGCCGTGGTGCAGTATTTCCTCGATGGTATCCAGTGGGCGCTCGGTGACGTCAAGGCGGACGCGACGCCGAAGAAATAGGCGCCGGCTTGCCATCGGGCTGTTGTGGCGCAAGCCGGAGGCTTGCGGCGGTTGATGATGACGGGATTCGCAGGCTGGAGGCTTGCGTTACGACGATTGCGGCGTGGCCGCGAGGTGTCTCTGAGGAGAAACACGGGCTTGGTGTTTTTGCGGACGGCGAAAATGGACGTTCGGGACATGAACATGGAATCTTGCCTCATCTGTTCAAACGGCTTCTTCAGACAGTGCAAACATGCCGTGGTGATATTGGCGTTGGCTGGCGTTGCCGCGTCGGCGTGGTCGGCGCAGCAGTTCACCTATCTCGATTTGATCAAGCGGCTGACCGACCTCGAAACGCTGGCGGTATTGCCGGCGCCGGGCGAGAAATGCCAGCAGTGGTCGAGCTACGATCGCGCCAGCAAGTATGACGAGGCCACTGGCAAGTATGTGAAATGGGACGCCAACGGCGACGGCGGCGGCATCATTCGCAAAGAGGGTGAGTTCTCGGTGTTTGCCGAGATGGAGGGGCCGGGCGTCATCTGGCGCATCTGGTCGGCGCAGGCGGGACAAGGCCACGTAAAGATTTTCCTCGACGGCGCGACCGAACCGGCCGTGGACCTGCCGTTCTGCAAGTACTTCGACGGCAGCGAGGCGCCGTTCCAAGGCAAGGCGCTCTGCCACGTGCTCGCCAGGGGCTGGAACAACTACGTGCCGATCCCATTCCAAAAGTCCTGCAAGATCATTGCCGAGAAAGGGTGGGGGAACTATTACCACTTCACCTACACCACTTATCCAAAGGGAACGAAGCTGCCGACTTTCACGCGCAACCTGACGGCGAAGGAGTCGGCGGCGCTAGCGAAGGCCAATGAGTTTCTTGAGAACAAACGGGGCGATGACCCTGCCGGCAAGCGCACGGGTGAGAAGATTGCGGAGAAAACTGTGACGATCGGCCCGGGCGAGACGGCGGTGGTTGCCGAACTCAACGGCCCGCGTGCGATCACCGCTCTGCGGGCGAAACTCGATCTGCCCGCGGCTCCCGACGACATAAGCGTGCTGCGGGAGTTGTGCCTGCGGATCACGTGGGACGATGACGCACAGCCTGCGGTTTGGGCGCCGCTGGGCGACTTTTTTGGGAGTGCGCCCGGTTGGAACAAATATCGCTCGTTGCCGCTTGGTATGACCGACGACGGTGGCTACGCATTGTGGTATATGCCGTTCGCGAAGAAGGCGCGCGTCGAGTTGACCAACGACGGCAAGGAAAAGCGTGCCGTGACGTTCCGCATCACACACGCGCCGTTGACCCGGCCGGCGAAGAAGCTGGCGCGATTTCACGCGAAGTGGCATCGCGATGCGTTCCTGCCGGAGGACCCCGAGCGCCGGGCGATTGATTGGACGATGCTCAAGACGCAAGGTTGCGGGCGATTCCTCGGCGTCATGCTGCACGTTTGGAACCCGCGTGGCGGCTGGTGGGGTGAGGGTGACGAGAAGTTCTTCGTGGACGGAGAGAAATTCCCATCCACTATCGGCACCGGCTCGGAGGATTACTTCGGCTACGCGTGGTGCTGCCCGGAGCTGTTTGAGAACGCCTTTCACAACCAGCCGCGCAATGACGGCGGCAACCGGCGGCACGTATGCGTGAACCGCTGGCACATTACTGACAACGTGCCGTTCCATCAATCATTCGAGGCGGCCATCGAGAAGTATTACAAGAACGAGAAACCGACGCTCTACGCGGCCATAGTCTATTGGTACCAGACGGCGGGGCAGGCGGATGACTACGCGGCGTTGCCGCTGGCGGAGCGCACGGGTTGGTATGTGACGCCGCCAAACACCCGCGTAGCCGGCGCGCTCGAAGGCGAGGAGATGAAGATCCTTGAGTGCACCGGCGGCAAGACACACCCACAGGACCTGACGCATTTCGGCGGTGCGTGGAGTGACCAGTCGCACCTCTGGTGGATTGACGGCAAGCCGGGCAATCGTCTCACGCTGGCATTGCCGGTGAAGGAAGATGGCAAGTACAAGCTGATCGTCCAACTCACGAAGGCACGGGATTATGGCATCGTGCAGGTTTTGATCGACGGGCAGAAGATCGGCGGACCGTTCGATCTTTACAACCCACAAGTCGTTCCGACCGGCCCACTTTGCCTTGGCGCGATTGAATTGAAGAAGGGCGACCACCGTCTGACGTTGGAAATCACCGGCGCAAACGAGAAGGCCATCAAGCGTCACATGGTTGGTCTCGATTACGTTAAACTGGAGCGGATGCCGTGATCGGTTGGCGTCGTGTTATCTGTATGGCATAAGGACATCCTTCAGTGTAGTCTTTGAAAGCTTACACGTATGACATTTAGGACCATTGGTGAGCCGCTGTTGGCTAAGACAGCCGACGGCAAGCTCAAGTCGCGGATCGCGACCGTTTTTGTTGGCAAGCAGATCATCGTTACGCTGCCCGGCATTCATGCCACGCAGCGTGCGGCGTATTTGCAGATGATCAACCATCAGCGTCAGGCCGCCGGACAGCCGGCGCTGACGGAACAGGAGGAGGCCGCTGAATTGAGCCATGCGGTGGACCTCGTCATGGAGGGTGACACCGTTCTGATCCGTCCCGATCCGACGCGCATGGATCTCGCCTTTGCGGCGGACGAAATGCTTCAGGAGATTGTCTCCAAGGAACAGATCAAGTTCCTGCACGTGCTTGATTCCCGCGTTCGCAACGCGGTGAAGCGCCGCGGCGAGAACTGGCGGATCACGCCGTTGCCGCGATCGGCGGCTGACATGCAGCAGATGATTCTCGGTTCGCGCATCGGCATCAGCGGCCGGGAGATTTACTATTTCAATCGTGAAACCGGTTCGCGGCTTCTGACGTGCCAGGAATTTGCGGCGTTGGGCTTGCTGGATGAAGCCGAGCGGCGGCGTCTGTTGACGGAAATCAGGGACTGTTCATCCCATATGAACCGGCAGGGCTGGCCGGAGGTTTCGTTCTTCATGGCGGACAAGGTGGTTACGGCGGCGGATTTCATTCCGCACGATTTCGCGAACATGCCTGCGGAGCAGTTGCAGGCGGTTTTCGAGGCGCTGCGGCAGAGGTTCCAGGATGGGGTGCCGGTGGAATTGCGGCGGGACGATGTGAACCAGACCGAGTGGCGCAACCGCATGTATGCGGCGCTGATCGGCCTCGAGGAGGACGCGGTGTCGGAAGAGACGCTGCTCGGCCTCGGCGCGGAGTTCTACATGCAGGTCGAATGGCTGCCGGGCGGGCGGATTGAGGAGGGGGAGTTGATCTTCGACACGGTGATGGATCAGTCGTTTGAGAGCACCGACGAGAACCGGCGGGCGAAGTTGATGCTTTTCGAGAAGTCCCGTTCGTTCATTCTCAGCTACATCCGCGAATACGGCGATGTTGAATACATCAACATTGGGCGGCTCGTCGGTTCGCTTTCGTTGCGGCAACCGCTGCAAGGACGGCGCGGTGTGTTTCTGGTCGAGGTGAAACAGCGGGACGCCGCGCAGCCGTTTGTGAAGATTCTCCGGATGCAGAAGTGGGGCGTGTCCGAGCATCTGGACGACAGCAAGAGCCTCTTGGACGCGATGCTGTTCTCGGAGGAATACACCGATTATATCCTCAACCGCCGTCTCGCCTGCCGCCAGCTGGGGATGAACCTGCCCGCCCACACCACGACGCACAAGCTGGGCGAACGCTACTTTGGCAAGAACCGCGACTATCACGGCCTGACCATTTATTCGCCCTATTTCGAACGCGACTACATCGGCGGGCTCGCAACGGACAAGATTCCGGCTTCCAAGTTTGCGAACGAAGCCTACGCGCTCGCGTTTGCCCGTTTGCTCGGTCATGCGGCGGCGCCCAATATGATCGTCGGTCGCTGTCAGCTCAGCGGGCCGGTGATTTTTGACGACGGCGATGAAGTGGTGATCGAAGACCAGCTTGGCATGCCAACGGAAATCGTTGTGGCCGACCATACGGGCACGTTCACGGATTTTCGCCGGAGCCTCTCCGAGAGCGCGCCCGAGTATGCGAACTCGGTCAACAAACGCCTGTCGATGCTCACACAGCCGGAAGCTTTTGCGCAGGCGTATTTGGATGCATTTGTGGAACGTTTCGTGAAGATCCAGCAGGAATATCAGCGGCGCAAACGTGCCTTCGACAATCTGTTCAAACATCAGCCGCCGGTCGAGGGGGGCAACCTGTCCTATCGCTGGCTGCGTGTGCTTGAACGCATGAACCAGGCGAACCCGCAGGCGCTCAAGGATATGATCCGGAAGCAAATCGGAATCAAGTGACATCCGTCGCGTGGCGGATGATGCTCGCCGCTGTTGAAGGTATGATTCCTGACTGGAAGAGGCAGATGCCGCGCGCGCTCGTCAGTGATTCTTTAGCTTGTCCAGCTTTGGCTTGATGACGATGCGGCAGTAACCTTGTTCGGGGTGCTTGCGGTAGTAATCCTGGTGGTAATCCTCAGCACGGTAGAACTTCGTCAGCGGGACGATCTGCGTGACGATCGGATCCTGGAATTTGGCCTGTGCTGCGTTCTTCGATTTTTCGGCAGCGAGCTTCTGCGCCTCGTTGTGATAGAAAATCACGGAGCGGTATTGCGTGCCGCGGTCATTGCCCTGACGGTTCAACGTCGTCGGGTCGTGTATCTTCCAAAATGTCTGCAGCAGTTTCTCGTAGGAAATGCGCTTGGGATCGAATTCGATCTGGATCACTTCGGCGTGGCCGGTGTCACCGGTGCAGACCTGTTGATAGGTCGGGTCTGGCGTCGTGCCGCCTGCGTAACCTGAGACGGATGATTTGACGCCTTCCATCGTCTGGTAGACCGCCTCCAGGCACCAGAAACAACCGCCGCCAAACGTCGCAAATTCCGTCTTGGAGGCGGGAGCCTTTGGAGATTCTGCGGATGTGTTCATGATGGCCAATGATGCAATCAGAAAAGTCAGCAACTTAAGGATTCTCATGATGTTACTTGTATCGGGTCGCTGGCTAAGGTTGGAGATTTTTCTGCGGCCGTCAATAGTGATTCCGCTGTGGACCGGCTTCCGCTAAAGTGATGGCGGTTACCGTTGAAAAAGGAGTGGTGATGAGAAAGCTGATGTCGTGGGTCATGGCTGCTGGCGGTGCTGTGGCACTGCAACTGGGCGCGGCGGGCTTGTGCGCAGAGAACGCGATCTCGTTGGAGGGCTCGTGGCGGTTTCAACTCGACCGCAATGATATGGGCGGCGCGGAGAAGTGGTACGAACGCGCGCTGCCGGATCGGATCAAACTCCCCGGGTCGCTGCCTGCGCAGGGCATCGGCGATGCGGTGACGGTGGACACGAAGTGGATCGGCGGCATCGTGGATAAATCGTGGTTCACCGCGCCGGAATACGCGAAGTATCGGCAGCCGGACAATGTGAAGGTGCCGTTCTGGCTCCAGCCAGAAAAACACTACGCCGGCGCGGCGTGGTATCAACGCGACATCGAGGTTCCGAAAGCATGGGAAGGTCTCACCATCGAGCTTTCTCTTGAACGTCCGCATTGGGAGACGCGCGTCTGGGTGGACGACAAGTTGATGGGCGTTCGCAACGCGCTCGCAACACCGCACGAATATGAATTGGGGTTGCTCTCACCCGGCAAACACCGGCTCACCATCCGCGTGGACAACCGCATGATCGTGGACGTGGGCGAGAACTCGCACAGCGTCAGTGACCACATGCAGGGCAATTGGAATGGCGTCGTCGGCAGGATCGAACTGCGCGCACGGCCGCGTATTTGGATTTCACAACAGCGCATCTTCCCGAAGAACGACGGCACAGTTCGCGTCGAGGTCAGTGTTCGCAACACGCTCTTCGATCCGGTCAGCGGCACCATCACCGCCGTCGTTCGCGAGAAACGCACGCGTGCATCCGTGGGCCAGTCCAGCGTCAAGATCAACTACGCGCGCGGCCTCATGCCGGACCACAGGCACGTATGGGTTAATCGCGCCAAGGAGGAAATCATCGTGAAGCTTGATGGTCCGCCCAAGCTCTGGAGCGAGTTCACGCCTGACCTCTATGAAGTTGAGACGCGGATTGAAGCGCAAAATGGGAGGGAAGGTGGCGTGGCGGTGGAGACATTCGGTTTTCGGGAATTCGGGGCGCAAGGCACGCAGTTTGTGATGAACGGGCGGAAGATCTTCATCCGCGGCACACTCGACTGCTGCACTTATCCGAAGACCGGTCATCCGCCGACGGACGTGGCTGAGTGGAAGCGCATCATTGGCGTCGCGAAGGCGCACGGGCTGAACCTGATCCGATTCCATTCGTGGTGTCCGCCGGAAGCGGCGTTCGTCGCGGCGGATGAAATGGGGTTTTACTTCCACGTCGAGGCGTCGTCGTGGCCGAATCAATCCACCACGTTGGGCGACGGCAAGCCGGTGGACCAGTGGCTCTACAACGAGACCGATCGCATCCTGCGCTACTATGGCAATCATCCTTCGTTGCTGCTGATGCTTCATGGGAACGAGCCGGGCGGGAAGAACCACAAGGCGTATCTTGCGAAGTGGGTCGAGCACTACAGGGCGCGGGATTCACGCCGGCTCTGGAGCAGCGGCGCGGGCTGGCCGGAACTGCCGGAGAACCAGTGGAACTGCGATCCTCATCCTCGCATCCAGGCGTGGGGTGGGGGGCTCAAGTCGCGCATCAACGCCAAACCGCCGGAAACGACGACTGACTACCGCGACTACATCCAGAAGCGCAGCGTGCCGGTCGTGAGCCACGAGATTGGCCAATGGTGCGTGTATCCGAACTTCGACGAGATCAAGAAATACACCGGCTATCTCAAACCGAAGAACTTCGAGATCTTTCGCGACCGGCTTGCCGAACACGGCATGAGCGGCCTCGCACGGAAATTCCTGCTCGCGTCGGGCAAGCTCCAGACGCTTTGTTACAAGGAGGAAATCGAATCGGCGCTGCGCACGCCGGGCATGGGTGGCCTCGAGTTGCTCGATCTGCACGACTTCCCCGGCCAGGGCACCGCGCTGGTCGGTGTGCTCGATCCGTTTTGGGAGAGCAAGGGATATGTTACGCCGCAGGAATACAGCCGCTTCTGCAACGCCACCGTTCCGCTGGCGCGCTTGAGCAAACGCATCTTCACCACCGACGAGAAGCTCGAGGTCAACATCGAGGCGGCGCACTTCGGCCCTGCGCCGATGAAGGACGCAGTCGCGGTGTGGCAGCTCGTCGGTGACAACGGACGCGTCGCCGCCAGCGGCAGGTTGCCGGCAAAAACGTTGCCGGTGGACAACGGCATCGCGATTGGCGGCGTGAGCGTGGAGTTGAAGGACGTCCCCGCGCCGGCGCGATACAAGCTGGTCGTGAGAGTAGAACGAGGCTCCGGCCTGTCCGGTCACGGCAAGGCGGACAGTCAGGATGCCCGTCCCACTTTTGAAAACGATTGGGACATCTGGGTCTATCCACCGCAGGTCAAGACGCAGCCGCCGCAAGACGTGGTTGTTGCCGAGGCTCTTGACGACAAGGCGCTCGCCGCGCTCAATGCCGGCGGGAAGGTGTTGCTGATGATTCCGCCCAAACGCGTGAGGAACGCCGAGAAAGACAAGGTGGTTCTCGGCTTCTCCAGCATCTTCTGGAACACCGCATGGACGCGCCGCCAGCCGCCGACGACACTCGGCATCCTTTGCGACCCGAAACATCCAGCCCTCGCGCTTTTTCCCACGGACTATCACAGCAACTGGCAGTGGTGGTATCTCGTGACGCGCGCTGGCGCGTTGATGCTCGACGATCTGCCGCGTGGGTTGCGGCCGGTAGTGCAGGTGATCGACGACTGGTTTACCGCGCGCAAGCTGGGCCTCGTCTTCGAGGCGAAGCTGGGCAGGGGTCGGCTGCTGGTGTGCAGCATCGATTTGAAGGACGATCTCGACAGGAACCCGGTTGCGTGCCAGATGCTCCACAGTCTCTTGCGCTATATGGAAGGAAGCCGCTTCAATCCAGCCGTCGCAGTCACGGCCGAACAAGTGCGCGGCTTGGTCTCGGAATAGCCGGTGGTGACGCAAAATCCCGCGTTGCTTCGGCCGTCGGTTTTGAACTAAAGGAATGGAACGATGATTACGGCACCAGTCGCCTCCGGCAGCGGCGGAATGACCCCTCGCTACAATATGGCCTACATCTGGGGCATCTCGCTCGTGGCGGCGCTGGGCGGGTTGCTTTTCGGCTACGATTGGGTGGTCATCGGCGGGGCCAAGCCGTTCTTCGAGAAATGCTTCCATCTCGACTCGGAGGCGCTCAGCGGTTGGGCCAACAGTTGCGCGCTCGTCGGCTGCCTCGCAGGGTCGCTGGTGACCGGCGGCCTCAGCGACAAGTTCGGCCGGAAGAAGCTGCTGGTGATCTCGGCGTTTCTGTTCGCGGTGTCGTCGGTGTTGACGGGTTGGGCGGCGACGTTCTCGTGGTTTGTCATGTGGCGGATTCTCGGCGGCGTGGCCATCGGCATGGCGTCGAACCTCTCGCCCATGTATATCGCCGAGGTCGCGCCGGCCCATGTGCGCGGCCGGCTCGTGGCGATCAACCAGCTCACCATCGTCATCGGCATCCTCGTGGCGCAGGTGGCGAACTGGATGATCGCCGAGAAGGTGGCTGACGGCGCGACGGCGGAGATGATACGCCAGTCGTGGAACGGGCAGTATGGCTGGCGGTGGATGTTCACGGCCGTGGCCGCGCCCTCGCTGCTGTTCTTCGTCAGCGCGCTGTTCGTGCCGGAAAGCCCGCGCTGGCTGGTGAAGAACGGCATGGCCGCGCGCGCGCGAACGGTGCTGGCAAAGATCGGCGGGGCCGCCTATGCCGACGCCGAGGTGCGCGATGTGCAGGCGACGCTGGCGGGCGGGGAGATTCAGCGCGTCCGCTTCCAGGATTTGCTGGAGCCGAGGATGGTGAAGATTCTGCTGGTGGGCGTCACGCTGGCCGTGCTCCAGCAGTGGAGCGGCATCAACGTCATCTTCAACTACGCCGAGGAACTCTACAAAGCCGCCGGCTACGGCGTGAGCGACATCCTTTTCAACATCGTCATCACCGGCGCGATCAACCTGGTGGTGACGTTCGTCGCCATCGGCACGGTGGACCGGTTCGGGCGGCGTGGGCTGATGCTGATCGGATGCGCAGGCATTGCGATTTCGCATCTGCTGCTCGGCGCGGCCTACACGATGGGGATGAAAGGATTGTGGGTGCTGGTGCTCACGCTGAGCGCCATCGGCTGCTACGGCATGTCGCTGGCGCCGATCACGTGGGTGCTCATCGCGGAAATCTTCCCGAATCGCATCCGTGGCGCGGCGGTGTCAGTGGCAGTGTCGGCGTTGTGGATCGCGTGTTTCATCCTGACCTATACCTTCCCGATCCTGAAAGGCGCGGTCGGCATGTCGGGCACGTTCTGGATTTACGCGGCGATCTGCGCCGGCGGCTTCTTCTTCATCCTGATGCGCGTGCCCGAGACGAAGGGCAAGACGCTGGAGCAGATCGAACGGGATCTGGTGGGTTGAGGAGAAAACGATATGATGTATCGCCGGCGTGGGCAACGTGACTACTGTGAGAGACTCTATGAACCCCATGTTCGAAAAAGCTTTTGAGAAAGCAGTGCGGCGGTATTTTGGACTGCTGGCCGGCAAGTGGAAACTGGCACTGCAATGTGTTGACGATGGCCTTTACGAAATACCGTCGGCACATTTCAGTTTATTCATTCGCCGTGGCTCCGGTCACTCCCCGGATATTGGTGTGTTACTTGTCGCAAAAAAAGATCGTCCTGATCAGCCCAAGCATGAATCGCTTATCTCGAAGGCTTTAGGTCTAGGTGCCATCATGGAGTTTTATGGTGCTAAACTTGAACGGCATGATCTTCTGACGGAAGAGGATGTTTTCCTTGAAGCGAATAGATTGGCTGAGGCCATTTCAAAGTATTGCACACCATTTTTCTTGGGACAGGCGAATGATTGGCAGAAGGTAAATGATTTCGTTGAGGACGAGATCATGCGTTCTGGTGTGGCAACCAAACAATATCATTTTCCCAGATTCGTGAGACAAGAGTGGATTGATGAAGATGGTGAAGAGCCTGACAAACACGGCGACAGCTAAACGGTGACGTGAACTGTAGGAACGAGGCGGACACGGCGTCAGGTTTCAACATCAAACAAAGGCGGCCCGGCAGTGAACGATGAAGGTTGAACGGACAATTCAGATTCGGTGGTGGCTGCTGGGTGATTGCGCGCTGTTGCTGTTGGCGGCGTATTGCTCCAACCAAATAGTGAATCTAAAAATGCGCCCTCGTGTTTCACAAACTACAACACAAGCATTCAACTTCGATAGAGAGATCATATCGCCATGAAAGCGTATATTATCTGTGTAGTGTTGATTGCCATTGCGTTCACGAGTGGATGCGAAACAACCCAATTACTTTCAACTAGTGATGTTGAACTTCGCGACATGAAGAACTCACGTTTTAAACTAAAACACGAGTGTTATGTATTTGAACCATTAGACGCACATTACAAATACCCGCTAGTAGGTTTCCGTTCATTGGCTCCTGGAGTGGGGGGAGGGGGGATTTTTCCCGAGCATCCACGAGATTGGATTGGGAAGAGATATGACTCGATCAGAATTCTGGGAATCTTGCCCCAAGGGACAGTATTTACAGTTGTTCAACTTCGTCGTGTTACGGCGCCAATAATAGGCGTGATGACGCGGTTTGATATTTCAATTGAAGGGGATGCGTCAAAAACATGGCCTATACTTGATGGGTTGTGGTTGACAAATGCTAAAGCACCACCCGTGACATTTTATCCGCAAATCGTAGAAGCCCTGAACACTCATGGGACACCATGAACAATGCATCAGGGTCGCATTTGGGATACGGCGTCAGGTCGCAACATCAGACAAATGCGGCTTGGCTGTGAACGATGAAGGTTGAACGGACAACTCAGACGCAGTGGCGGCTGTGCGGCGACGCGTTGTGGTTGCTGGCGCTATTGGTTTTGCGCCGGTGTGTTGACTGCGGCCAGACGCTGGAGCAGGTCAAACGGAAGTTGATGGGTTGAGGACAGGCTATGAGAACATTGATTGGAAGCATGTTGGTTGCGGGATGCGCGCTGGTTGGGAGCGCGGCGGAACAGGTTTCGGTCGGCGCTCCTGACGACAGGGCGGTCGTGGCTTGGGTTCGGGGCGGCGACCAGGAGTTCAACGGCACACCGTATCATTTCCTCGGTTCATCGGACGTGCAGGTGACCTTCGACGTGAAGCCGCAACCCGGCGCGGCGCTGGAGTTGCTGTGGGGATCGAAGAACGACAAGCGCGTGGCCTTGGTCGTCGTCAACGGCCAGTCGTTGCCAGTCACTGGCGGCGGTGACTACAGCGGGTTTCGCTGGCTGCGCGTGCCGTTGCCCGACGGCGTGAAGGGCGAACGCTACGACATCACGCTGAAGCCCGGCGAAGGCAAGGCTGCGTTCATCGCCGAGGTGCGGCTGACCGCGCCCGGCGGCGACGCGAAACGGCCCGACTTGAAGACGGCGAGTTACAAGGCGAAGTCCATGCAGAAAGCCCAGTCGGCTCGAAAACGGTCGCCGTGGATGGGGTTCCAAGGCGAGGGATTTCCGGAGATGCGCAAGGTGTGGGACACGCCTGCGCCCGCTCCGGCCAAGCCCGCGAGCGACGCACGCATCGAGGCGGCGTTCCGGCTCGCGGAGAAGCACGGGCGGCAGGCGAACGAGGCGTTCTATCGCTCGCGCCGCTTCATTGACGGCTGGCTGGCCCACGCCGATCCGGCCACCGGGCTGATCCCGCGCAATCTGAACGAGAGTCGCGATTTCTGGAATGGACGCGATTCGGCCGCGGACAACTGGCCGTTCATGGTGCTCACTGCGGCGATGACCGACCGGCCGTTGTTCGAGGGTCGGATGCTGGAGATGTTGCGCACGGAGACGAAGCTGACCTGCCGCGTGGACCGGCTGCCGGACGATTACTCGTTCAGCAAGAAAGGCTGGCGGCGCGAGAAGCTGGACCTCGACGCGATCATCTTCGACGGCGCGGAATATGTGAAGGACGGCCTATTGCCCATCACCGAATGGCTCGGTCCCAGCCCGTGGAGCGAACGCGCCATCGGCATCATTGACGACATCTGGAAGAACGCGCAGGTCGAGACGCCGTTCGGCAAGATTCCGACGCTGAACTTCGAGGTCAACGGCGACCTGCTCCAGGCCTGCGCGCGGCTCTACTGGTTCACCGGCGAGCGCAAGTATCTGGACTGGGCCACCCGTCTCGGCGACTACTACCTTTGCGGCACGAACCATCCGACCCGCGACATGAAGGAACTGGCGCTGGGCGATCACTCCTGCGAGGTCATCAACGGCCTCTCCGAGCTTTACGTCGCGTGCGCCCACGTCGCGCCGGAAAAACGCGAGGTTTATCGCAAGCCGCTCCATGAGATGTATGACCGCATTCTGGAGATTGGCAGAAACGAGCACGGCCTGCTCTATCTCCGCGTCAGCACCCGCACCGGCGAACACACCGGCGCGCTGACCGACAACTGGGGCTACAACTACGACGGCATCTACACCGCCTTCCTGCTCGACAAGACCGCTGCCTACCGCGACGCCGCGCGCAAGGCGCTCAGCAATCTGAAGGAGCATTACACCGGCCAGGGCGGCATGTGCCAAAGCAACACCGCCGACGGTTACGCCGACTCCATCGAGGGTGCGATCACGCTCCTCAACCGCGAGCCGGTGGCGTCGGCAATGGAGTGGGTTGACGCCGAGATCAAGACGATGTGGGGCCGGCAGCATCCCAACGGCATCATCGAAGGCTGGCACGGGGATGGCAACTCCGCGCGCACGTCGTTGATGTATGCGCTCTGGAAGACGCAGGGCATCACTGTCCAGCCGTGGCGCGCAGACGTGCGCTTTGGCGCTGCGCGCGAGGGTGGACGCCTCTACATCAGCGTCATCGCGGACAAACCGTGGGAGGGCCGCCTCATCTTCGACAAGCAGCGCCACAAGCTGAACATGCATCTGCCGCTCGATTATCCGCGCATCAACCAGTTCCCGGAGTGGTTCACCGCGCAGGCCGGCGTGCATTACGAAGTCGGCAACGTCGCTGGCGACAAAAAACAGATTTGCACCGGCAAGGCACTGCTCAACGGCTTCGCCGTATCGCTGAAGGCTGGCGAAGAATTGCGGTTGATCGTCAAACCGGCTGAGAAGAAATGAAACGCGTCATCGCGGTTCTGTTTGTCCTGGGTCTCGTCGCCTCATCCGGCACGTCCGCCTCGCCCGCGTCTCCGAAGCCGAATATCCTCTGGATCACCTGCGAAGACATCTGTCCCCAGCTCGGTTGCTACGGCGACAGCTACGCGCGCACGCCGAATCTCGACGCGTTTGCCCGGCAGGCGGTGCGCTACACGCGGGCGTTTGCCACCGCGCCGGTCTGCTCTCCCGCGCGCTCGTGCCTGATCACGGGCATGTATGCCACTTCACTTGGCACGCAGCGATTGCGCTCGACGTTCCCTGTGCCGGCGGAGTTCCGGGGCTTCCCCGCATGGCTGCGCGAGGCAGGCTACTATTGCTCCAACAACGTCAAGACCGACTACAACCTACGCGGCGAGACGGCGTTCATCCGCGACGCTTGGGATGTCTCGTCGGGGAAGGCTCACTGGCGCGGGCGCAAGCCGGGCCAGCCGTTCTTCGCGGTGTTCAACCTCATGACCACGCACCAGTCGCGCACGAGCGTCTTCCCGCACGAACAATTCGAGAAGATGGTAGGCAGCCGGCTCGCGCCTGAGGAACGCCACGACCCCGCAAGGGCGCCGGTGTCGCCGTATTATCCCGACACGCCCGAGTCGCGCCGGATGCTTGCGCGCTATTACGACTGCATCACGGCGATGGACAAGGAAGTGGCCGCGCTGCTGCACGCGCTCGACGAGGATGGTCTCGCCAACGACACGATCGTGTTCTTCTACTCTGACAACGGCATGGGCATCCCGCGTGGCAAGAGGTGCCTGTTCGACACGGGTTTGTGGGAGCCGTTGATCATCCGGTTCCCGGAAAAGTTTCGTCATCTCGCGACGGGCACGCCGGGCAGCGTTACGGACCGGCTGGTGAGCTTTGTGGATTTTGGGCCGACCGTGCTGAGTCTCGCGGGCCTGCCGATGCCGAAACAAATGCAGGGCGTGCCGTTCGCCGGGCCGGCGGCGGGCAAGCCCCGCAAGTTTGTTTTCGGCGCGCGGGATCGGGTGGACGAGGCATTCGATCTCTCGCGCTCGGTGCGCGACGGGCGCTGGCTCTACATCCGCAACTTCATGCCGCACCTTTCGTGGATGCCGCCAGAACGGTTCTCGGACGGCTCGACGATGCGCCGCGAGTTCAAGCGCCTTGCCGCCGAGAGCAGGCTGGGTGCAGACCAGCTCACCTACGCCGCGCCACGCAAGCCCATCGAGGAACTCTATGACAGCGAGACGGACCCGCATCAGGTGAAGAACCTTGCCGCATTGCCGAAGCATCGCGCGACACTGGAAAAGATGCGCCGCGCGCTGCGCGAGTGGCTGCTGACGACACGCGATGCGGGTTTCTTGACCGAGCCGCAGATGCGGGAGCGCATCGGGGCGGACTCGACGCCGTTCGCGGTGGCGAAGGATCCGAAGAAGTATCCGCTCGTGCGGCTGCTCGACGCGGCTGATCTCGTCGGGCGGCCCGGCGTGGTGCCGAAGCAGGAAAAGCTTCTCAGCGATCCCGATGATGGGGTGCGCTACTGGGCGGCGGTCGGATTGCATGCGGCGGGCAAGGACGCCGCGCCCGCGCGCGACGCGCTGAGGGCTGCGTTAAAGGACACGAGCGCAGTGGTGCGCATCGAGGCAGCCGTGGCACTGGTCCAGCTTGGTGAGACTGAGGCGGGATTGCGCGTGCTCGAAAACGACCTGCGCAGCGAGCACGGCGACGTGGCGTTGCACGCGGCGCGCGCGTTGGAACTGCTTGGCGAAGCGGCACGGCCAGCAGTGCCGGCGATGCGCGCGGTGCTCGACGGCGCGGACCGGAAAACGTTTGGTGAATACGGGCTTTTCCTCCGCTTCAGCCTTGAAGCGGCGTTGGAGCAACTTCAGTCGGACGCGAAGCCGGCGCGGCGCTGACGGAATTGCGGGGGAAGTTCAAGCTTGGCTGGATACAGCGGTGCGGCGTAAGGTGAGGGCAACGGCACGGGCGATATGAGCCCGTGTGAACGTCAGGACCGAGAAGCGACGGAGGATATTTTCATGGGCGAGGTTTATCATGCGCTGGGACTGCACCTGCATCAGCCGCTGGGGAACCTGGTGGCGCTGCACAATTCCGGCGAGAGCTGGGAGGCGAAGCAAATCCTGTGGTGCTACGACCGCATCACGCGGATGCTGGAGGGGTATCATGACGTTGCGCGGTTGCACCTGAGTGTTTCGGGGACGCTGTTGAAGCAACTCGAAGACCCCGGTGTGCGGCAGACATTTCGCGATGTGGTGGACATTGAGGATCTTCTCAAGCGGTTCCGGCACGCTCCCATCGAGATCGTGGGCAGCGGATTGTATCACCCGGTCTATCCGCTGATTCCGGCGGCGGATTGGGACGCACAGACGTCGTGGTGGCAGGGGTTGGGAAAACATTTGCTGGGCCGCGAAAGCTTCGGCGGGTTCTGGCCACCGGAGATGGGGTTCTGCATGGAGATGATCCCGATGCTGAAGCGGCACGGCTACAAATACGTGCTGGTGGATTCCATCTTCATCAAGCCGAAGCGGCAAATGCGGTGGGAGGAGACGCGCTACCGGCCGTATCTGGCGCGCTATGGCGGCGCGGAAATCGTGATCGTGCCGCGCGACCGTGAGCTGTCCAACGCGCAACTCTCCGGCATGGATCCCGGCTGGTTCCAGCATGAGGTGCGCGAGCGGACGAAGTTTTGCGACTTTCCCGCGCTGGTGACGACGTGGACCGATGGCGAAAATGGCGGCTGGTTCCGTACGACGAACGTGGAGAGCGGTTTCTGGGGGTTCTTTTACCGGCAGATGTTGGATCGCTGCCGCGCTGGCACGCTCGGTTTCAAGCCGATCCATATCGGCGAGTATTTGCATCGCTATCCGCCGACGGAGGAAGTGGAAGTGCATCGCGGCGCTTGGAACACCGAGCATCACTGGGGCGGCGACTTCACGCAATGGACCGGCTCGCTCTTGCAGAAGAAGGGTTGGGATGAGGTGCGGCGAGCCAGCGATTATTACCATCAGGTGAAGCAGGCGTTTGACGAGCGGCAGCCCGGAGTGGGCGATCCTGAAGAGATTCGTCAACTGGTTGTGCGTGCCTACGATTTCATCCTGACGGCGGAGACGAGCTGCAATTTCTACTGGGGCAGCCGCTGGGTCCACCGGTCGTTCGACGACCTGGAGCAGGCGTATAACCTGCTGGATGCGGCGATGGCGAAAATGGGCAGGAAGTAGAACGGGCCGGCTAAAAAAAGGCACGTTGCTCGCACTGGTTTGGCAGTGATAGTATCTTTCGCGTCAAGGTTTGGAACTGAACACGGAGAGAAGAGAACGACCGAATGTATATCGTGATGGTATCGTCAGAGTGCGCTCCCGTCGCCAAAGTGGGCGGGTTGGGGGACGTTGTGTTTGGACTGTGCCGCGAGTTGGAGATTCGCGGCAACTCCGTCGAGATCATCCTGCCGAAATACGACTGCCTGCGCTACGACCAGATTTTCGGCCTCCAGATCACTCACAAGGACCTCTGGGTGCCGTGGTACAACCAGAGCATCCATTGCACGGTCTATTTTGGCTTCGTCCACGGGCGGAAATGTTTCTTCATCGAACCCCACTCCGACCAGAATTTCTTCCATCGCCGTTCGTTCTACGGGCAGGGCGACGATGACCAGCGGTTCGCGTTCTTCTCACGTGCGGCGCTGGAGTTCATGCTCAAGAGCAACAAGCATCCCGATATCATTCATTGCCACGACTGGCAAACCGGGTTGGTGCCGGTGATGCTCTACGAAATCTACAAGCACCTCGGCATGACGCACCCGCGCGTGTGCTACACGTTGCACAACCTCCAGCACCAGGGCGTCACCGGCGAGCACATCCTGCGCGCCACCGGCCTCAACCGCCACGCTTACTTCTTTCATCAGGATCGGTTGCAGGACAACTTCAACCCCGCCGGCATCAACCAGATGAAGGCGGGCATCGTCTATTCCAATTTCGTCACCACCGTCTCGCCGCGCTATGCGTGGGAAATCATGCACAGCGGTCAGAACTACGGTCTCGGCCACACCCTCCATGTTCATCGCAACAAGGTGGGGGGCATCCTCAATGGTGTTGATTACGAAGTCTGGAACCCGCAGGTGGATCGCCACATCCCGCGCCAGTATTCCGTCGATAAACTCGACGAGAAGTTCGTCAACAAGAAGGCCTTGCGCGACCGTTTCTGGCTGCGCGACGCATTCAAACCGATCGTCACGTACATTGGCCGGCTGGACCACCAGAAGGGTGTTCCGCTCATCACTCATGCCATCCACTATTGCATCCAGCGGGGCTGCCAGTTCGTCCTGCTTGGCACCAGCGCCGACGGGCGCATCGGCCAGCATTTCTGGGGACTGAAACGCCAGTACAATGACAACCCGGATTGCCACATCGAACTGAGCTTCAACGAAGAGCTTTCCCATCTCATCTACGCAGGCTCCGACATGATCCTCGTGCCGAGTCTTTTCGAACCGTGCGGACTGACGCAGATGATCGGCCTCAAATACGGCGCTGTGCCTGTCGTCCGAGCCACGGGCGGCCTTGCGGACACTATCTTCGACGCCAATTACGCGCCCAAGCCCTACCACGAGCGAAACGGCTACGTCTTCAACGACTTCAACGCCGCCGGCATCGAGTCCGCCCTGCATCGCGCCGTTGGCATGTGGTACACGTACCCGCAATATTTCCGCGAGTTGATGGCCAACGGCATGCGCTGCGACTATTCCTGGAAGAACCCCGGCCAGGATTATCTGAATGTCTACAACCTCGTCCGGGAGAAGTGATGTAGTGTCGACATCCAATATGATGGGACGGCACCGATCATGATCATGTTACTGGATTGCTCTGGTGTTTGTTAAAAGAAGAGGCTTCTACGGTAACGGTGGCACGAGGACTATTTTCAGTCCATGGTGGCGGTGATCAGACTCTCCGATGTGATGGGGCGTGGAAACAGCGCAACGTGCAACGCACCGGTTTCTGGCACCCCTGCGGGGTGCGTCGAGTTTTCAATTGTTACCGGAGGTTTTCGCAGACTCCGACCTCCGGCTACGGTTTGGCACCCCCTGCGGGGTGCGAGGTTGTTCTACTGCATGTTACCAGAGGTCCGACACCACTTCGGGGTGCGGTTTGGAGGTGCAGCAAACCGGAGGTTTGCCAGATCGTAGCCGGGGGTTGAGTCCGCGACACCCCCGGAACGGCGGGCAAAATTGAACGCACCCCGTAGGGGTGCCAGAGGCGCGCTTGATCCGCGCCATGTCATAGCAGGTATTTCGGGTCGTAACTCACACCGTTCTTCTCCAACACTCGCTGTAACTCCTCGGCGAACGGCGTCCTGCGGTGATGTTCCTCTTGGCCGGCAATGTAGCTCCGTACGGCGGCGCAATGCGTCCAACTCACCGTGAAGATCGAGTAGCCTTCCTGCCACGCGAAGGATCGCTCGTGGTTTTCCGCCGCCCAGACCGAGGATGCCTTCTTCAATTCCCGGACCAATTCGGCGGGCGCGCTGGTGGTTTTGAGACTGATAAGAAGATGCACATGGTCTTCCACCCCGCCCACTGTTTCTGCGACGCCGTCCAAACCACGCACGGTGCCGCCGAGATATTCGTGAAGCTGGGAGCGCCATTCGGGGCGGATGAAAGGGAGGCGGTTTTTCGTGCTGAAGACGATGTGATAATGGAGGCTGTGAAATGTGGAACCCATGTCTCTCCTTAATCTCGGTTCTGGCACCCCTGCGGGGTGCGGTTCTGAGGTTGTCTCGATTTCGTGGACAGTGAGAGGAGCGAGACCATTTGGTTTTTAGTTGAACTGCGTTTCAAAGTCCACAGGCGATTGATAGCCCAGCGAGCTGTGGAGCCTCTGCCGGTTGTAGAACACCTCAATCCACTCGAAGATCGCGGTACGGGTCTGTGCGCGAGTGGCCAACGGCTGCTTGTGAAGCCACTCGCTCTTGAGGCCGCCCCAGAACGATTCCATGGCCGCGTTATCGTAGCAGTTGCCCGCTCGACTCATGCTTGGCTCGATCTGATGGCCGGCCAGCAGACGCCGGTAATCCAAGCTCGCATATTGGCAACCGCGATCGGAGTGATGCAATAGCCCCGGCGGGGGACGGCGAAAACACAAGGCTTGCTCCAACGCCGCCGTCACCAGCGGCGTCTGCTGGCTCTCGCTCATGGCCCAGCCCACGATGCGGCGACTCCAGAGATCCATCACCGCCGCCAGATAAAGCCAGCCCTCGCTGGTGGGAATGTAGGTGATGTCGGTCACCCAAACCTCATTGGCACCGCTGGGCGCAGCGCGCAACGCCAGCCGGTTCGGAGCCACCGGCAGCTCATGTCGGCTGTCGGTGGTCAGGACTCGAAAAGGCCGGTGGCTGCGGGCGCGCAGCCCTTGCTGGCGCATGAGCCGGGCCACCCGAGCGTGGCTGCAACGATGGCCTTGCTCGCGCAAAGCCACCATCAGCCGCGGCCGGCCGTAACTGCGGCGGCTCTGGAGGTGGATCTGCACCAGCAGATGAGCGAGCGCCTCGTTGCTCTGCTCTCGCCGACTGGGCAGGCGCTTGCGCCAGGCGTAGTAGCCGCTGGGGGAGACCCCCAGCGAGGCACAGAGCACGCTGACCGGATACTGGTCCGCCAGTGTTTTCACGCGCTTAAATCGTTGTCGGGGGGTTGCGAGAGGATACCCAAAGTTTTTTTTAGAACGTCGCGCTGAACGCGCAGCGTTTCGATCTCTCGACGCAAGGCTTGATTCTCCGCTTCCAGGCTTTCCGCACTCCGGGGCGGCTTCGGCGCTGCGGCGGGACCGTAACGCTCTTTCCAGTCCCGCAGATTCCATTGGCTCACACCCAGTTCCCGTGCCAACTCCGTAGGGCTCTTGCCGCCCTGCAGCAACAACGCCACTGCTTCTTTCTTGAAGGCTTCGTCGTATCTCCGCCGCTTGTTCGTTTCGTTCATAGGCTCGATCCTGCTCGGCCTCGCCCCTCACTGTCCACGAAATCGAGACAACCTCAGTTCTGTTCAACTGCACATTACCGGAGGTCTTCGCGGACTTCGACCTCCGGCTACGGTCTGGCACCCCTGCGGGGTGCGAGGCTGTTTTACTGCACGTTACCGGAGGTCTCCGCGGACTTCGACCTCCGGCTACGGTCTGGCACCCCTGCGGGGTGACAACGACGGCGTTACCAGCCCATGCATTTTAGAGCAGACACGAAACCATCAGAAACACAGGTCAACCTGCAACTGCAGAGGTTTGCACAACCATGCGCTTCCAGTTGTTCTTTTCCTCCGCGTTGTAGTTTGGTGCGCTGCTTTTCGACAGCCCAACCATCCCATTACCCGCGCGAGGTCACCAGCACGATGCCTTGGCCGGGGCGCAAGGCGTAGTGGAATGGCTCGTGGATGTATTCCAACGGAAACTCCGGCGACACGTCACGCAGGGGAGCGCCGGCTTGGATGAAATGGCGGAAGTGGTCGGTGTAGAACTCCTGATGACTCCAGACATCCTTGTTGAGAATCAGCAGCGCCTCGTCCTTGCGCTTGGTTGACGCTTTCCACATGAGGAGGATGTTGGGGTTATTGCAGGGGAGGATGTTGGTGGGGCACTCCTCGCGGAAGACCGGATGGTTCTTCTTGATGGTGTTGACGCTGGCAATATAGGTGCGCAGGTCCACACCGTCGGTGTGCCAATCGGCGGGCGTGGTGTTGATGACATGCAGCGGTTTGCGCATGGCGAACTCGAAGCCCATCGGCATCATCACGCCTGAGGACCAGAGCGAGGAAAAGAGGTAGCGTTGCTTGACGGCGTTGATGTTGCCGCCAGCCTCTTCGATGAGGCGCGGGGTGTCGTGGCTTTCCGGGAAACTGATGGAGCCAGCTGTTTCGCGGGTGAGGTTGTATTGCTCGATGAGCCACCAATCGTAGTAATTCCACCACTTGGAGCTGTTGAAAACGAAGTCGAAGCCGGCGCGTGCGGTGTCCTTGGTCTGATCAGCAGTGCAGCCGAGGGTCTCGGCGACAAAACAGACTTGTGGGTGCCGTTGTCGCGTTTCACGAATCAGCCGTTGCCAGAATGAACGCGGGAGCTGGTAGGCGGCATCGCACCGGAAGCCGTTAAAGCCGAGCGAGAGCAGGTTGTCCACGACGCTCTGGCAATAGCGAAACAGGCCCTCCTTGTCGGGGGTGTTCTGGTGGTTGAACTGCGCGAGGTCTTTCCATACGACGCGCTCGTTGTTGTTGGTGCAGGATGAGTGCGCGATACTCCCGTCCGGTTCGTGCATGAACCAATCCGGGTGCTCGCGGGTGAGGGTGGAATCTATGGCGCAGTGGTTGATGACGAGGTCGATCATCAACTTCAAGCCGGCGGCGTGCGCCTCCTCGGTCATCTGGCGGACTTGATCGTCTGGCGAAACGCCGTTGTTGGGGCCGAGCAGCGCGGGGTTGAATCGGAAATAGTCGGCGATGGAATACAGACTCCGGGAAGCGCCCAACTGTTGGATCGGGTTCACAAAAACCCAGTCGAACCCCATCTCGGCGGCGCGTGCGAAATGCTCGTTCCACCGGGAGAAAGGCCCGGCCAACGGCGGAAAAAGGTTATACAAAATCATAAACGTGCTTCCAATCTTGACACAATATTCTCGTCCGCAACCCACTTGTTTAGAAGCGAAAAAAAACTCCGGCACACAAAATAAGGCTAAAGATTCGAGCCGTGTCTGACGATAAGCCTGCAAAAGGTTGGAAAAACCTGCCCTGATTATCGGTTGTATGGCGACGTGCGGACGAAAATGAAATTGGCATGGAGACGATGAGGAATATTTCCGGTGTAAGGAAAACCCCCGACAGGTTCTCAAAAGCCCGACGGGTCGTCATGCTCTCCCGACATTACAGGCGAGGAGATTTGGCCTAAAATAACACGCGCAGAGGAGAATAGGACCGGTTCAAGGAGAGAATAAGGAGACTGCTATGAAGAAGGCGAGGAAAACAGCAAATGGGGTTCGCGGCCCGCGGACCTTTGGCGAATTGGTGACACTGGCGTTTGATATCTGCCCCAATCGTACGGCGGCGGTCAAACTGCTGGGACAACTGCTCCGCGGAGGCTTGGTGCAGGTGGGCAGCGTCTCCAGCACGGTCAGTTGATTTGGCGACGGGACCATGAGTGAGAGTTGTGAAAAAGCAGGGCAGCACGAAGTGACCGGATGGCGGTTGTTTGTTCACGTGGTTTGCAGTATTGCCAACTTGATTGGCATTCAGATGATCCGGTGGGCATAGCACCGGCGACCGGGCGTTTTTCGTGATTCGCGAGGGGCGCGAATCTTTCGATGTTTCCGCACCCACGGAACATACCGTGGGCCAGAGGGTTGGGACGGAGCCGCACCCTCACAGCGGCATCTTCTCCATTGCTTCAATCGCTTCGCGCGAGATCTTCAACAGCCGTTCACGGTTGGACTTGTCCTGTTTGTCCGGGGCGAAGCGCGCGGAATCGCAAGCAGTGAACACTTCCTTCAGACTCAGGCAAATCTCTTGCGACAAGGCACGGGGACGGAGCTGTTCTTCGATGATGTCGCCGGCGATGCCGTGGGATGGCAGGTTCAGCCGATCGCCGAGATAGTCCTGTAGCGTCTTGAACAACGCCGCGTAGAATGACGCGCTCTGGCTTTGCCCCGCGTGCAACAGTTGTTCGACTTCGATCAGATGTCGTTCGGCGTTACCGCAGGCACGGCGCAGGCGGGCGTAGCGGATATCGTTGCGAAGCCGTTGCCAGCGGCGTTGGACGAACACAGAGACCATCAGCGCCAGCACGGGCAGTCCTTGGCCGGTAAGGAACCATGTCTGGCGGTAGCGCAGGGGCGAGCTTGTGACGACGGTGCCAAGGTCAGGCTTGAGATAGGCAAGACTGGCGGCGGGCTTTTGCACCGGCGGACTTACGGTGGCAGGCGCGTTGCTGACGGTGCCTGTCGTTTCTGCAACAGCCGTTTCCCGAACCGTGAGTTGGATGGGACCGCGGCTGAGCGTTTGGTAACGTCCCAGTTCCGGGTCGAAGAAACTGAACGTCACAGGCGGAATTTCCGACACGCTTGCCGACAACGGCATGATGGTTTGTTCGAACACTTTCTCCCCGGTGTAACCCATTTCATCGGTTTGCTTGCCCTTCACCACCGGCTCGTAGCTCTTGAAGGTTTTCGGCGGCGTAAACTTTGGGGCTGTTAGTGTGGCAAGGTTGCCTTGACCGACGACGCGAATGGTGAGCGCCACCGGTTCGCCCGCGTGTAACGTCGTGGGATTGGCCGTTACCTCGAGGGCGTAGTGACCGACCGTACCGGTGAAGTCGGCTGGTTTGCCGGCGTCTGGCAGGGGTGCCACGCGCATCGGCACCGGGGGGGATGTCACGGTAATCTTCCTCGTCTTGCTGACGCTGTCCAGGAGACCCTGGGAAAACGGGTCGCTGAAGGTGGACAGACGCGGAAGACCGGAGTCGACAGTAATATCCAATTCAGCATGGGCGGGACCCAGCATGAGATAGCCGAACTGCACGGGACTGGTCAGTGCTCGGAAAGTGTAAACGGTGAACGACTTGCCATCGATCAGTTCCCGGGATTCGACCGGATATGGCAACTTGATCTCGCTGAAACCGGGCGCAGTGATGACGGGCTTCTCGCTCCGATAGCGAATGCCGGCGCGAATGCAGAGCTTCAAGTCCAGGGGCGTGACCTCGCCGAGGTAAAGATTGGTGCGGGCGATGGAAAACCTGAGGCGAAAATAATCCTCCATGCCGACGATGCGGACGCCATTGACGAGGTTGGAGAACAGCGTGCCGGGGCGGAAATAGTCTGTCGCGCTCCCGCCTTGAATCTGGTCTTTTACCACCTTGATGGTAATGGCTTGGCTGCTGTAGGTCTGTTTGTCTATCTGCAGGCTGAGCGAGGGGATCGTCAATATGCCTTCGCGCGTGGGCGTCAGCAGAAAGGTGTGGGCGATGATGTCGTGACGCACACCGTGGGCAACGTTTGCCTGGGTTTGAACGTTATCGTACGTGGTGATGAATCCATCCAGCGTTGGCAATTGTGGCTGGCTGGCATGCGGTACATCTTCGAAACGCAGTGTGAGCTGGACGTGTTTGCCCAGCGCGACCTCCGTGTGATCTACCGAGGTGCTGAAAGTGCCGGGATGGGCGAGGGCGGGAAAAAGAAGAAAGACAACAATGGACAGAAGACAGCAGGCGCGAACCTCGAGGTTCGTGTCCGGCCGATTCGCGCGGCGTTTTCTGTTTTGGTCACCAGGGTTCTGCAAAGGTCAATGTCGAGTCTTGCACTCCGGTTCCCTGCGGATGAGGCGGCAGCCTCCTTCACGGTTTCAGTCACCGGAGATTTTCGAGAGCAGGGTATTGAGGCGACATGACGGAATGACGCGTTCCGCGATTACAGATTTGTCATATTGATGGGACTCGACCCGGCGACAAACAGTGCCGAAGCTGGCGCGGTAGACCAGAGAACGGTGGTAGTAGTGGAAAAGGGAAAATGGTGCCGGCGGAGGGACTTGAACCCCCACTCCCTTGCGAGAAGTGGATTTTGAGTCCACCGCGTCTGCCATTCCGCCACGCCGGCACCCGCAAGAGCGCGCGCATAGTAGTCATACCCGCACGGTCGCGCAACAGATTTTCCACCGGCAAGCCGGTGGTGCAGCAAAAAACGTCTGGATTTTCTCAGCCGGACACTGACCGCAACGGTGGCAGCCGTTTGTGCATTCCGGGGCTCATCCATGCTGGCAGGCGTGGTTGAGCCTTTATCTTCTGCAGCACGGCTGACAATCGACCCGTACTAACCACGCAGGAGCCGCCGCGACTTGGGCAGGCGGCCGAATTGCTGGCCGATGAACGCAGTGAGGAAGGAATCGATTTGGTGGCGCTGCGTGGCGGTCAGGCGCAGGCGCGCGAGGCCGGGGGCGTTGTCGAGCAGGTCGCTCACGATGCGGCGTGTGCCGGCATCAAGTCCAAGCTGCTCGACATCGGGCCGTAAACCGAGGGCGTCGAGCGCGAGAAGCTCGAAGCGCGCCATGAAGAGCGGCGTTGGCCTGGCGGCATCGAGCGCGGCAAGCGATTCCGTCAGCAGCTCGAACAGCGGCGGCACGGGGCCTTCCGGCTCGGTGGCGAGATCCACAAGTTCGCAGCAGTAGCTGGCGGCGGTGAACGCATCGAGCCGTTCCCGAATATGAGGAAACGGGTTCTCCATGTAGCATTCGCTGAGGGTGTGCAAGTCGCCGCCCCGGCTTGGAACGAAGACGATGTCGTTGAGGTAAAAGAGGTCGAGCTTGCCGCGAAAGGGGCTCTTGGGGCGATAAGCGCCTTTGGCGACAGTGCGCAATTTGCCGAAGTCGCGCGTGAACCACGTGACAATGAGACTGGTTTCGCTCCAGTCGGAGGTGCGCAGGACGACGCCGGATGTATCAGTCTTCATTGGTCCACCTCAGGTTAGCAGTTCGCGCCACGCGTTGCAATCCCAAGCCGTCGGGTGATATACTTTGCGGCCATGAAGCGAGGGCTCTTCGCCATCATTTCCACTCTCCCGATGTTTCTCGTCATCATCAGTCTGGCTACGACCGTCGTCGCCGCCGAACCCAAACCGGCGCCAGCATTGTCCCCGATCATCGCGGAGAGACTCAAAGGCGAGAGTCCTGCAGATGTCAGAGACCTCGACTTAGCCCGCTCGGGAGTCCGAGACCAAGACCTTGCCGCCCTCAGCGCGCTGACAAGGTTGCGGACCCTTTGGCTCAACGAGACCCGGGTGAGCGATGCGGGACTGAAATATCTGGAGCCGTTGACAGAGTTGAGCACGCTGGACCTCAGCCACACACTGGTCAGCGACGCAGGTCTGGAGCATCTGAGGCCGTTGACAGAGATGCTTATGCTCTGTTTGCGCAACATGAAGATTGGCGATTCGGGGCTGAAGCATCTGGAGCCTCTGACCCGGTTGCAGTATCTTCGCCTCGATCAGACTCAGGTCGGCGATGCGGGGTTGGTGCATCTGAAGCGCATGACGCGGATGGAACACCTTTATCTTCCCAAGACGCGGGTCGGCGACGCGGGGCTGGCGCATTTGAGGGCGATGGCGCGGCTGGTCCACCTTGATCTCATAGATACGCGGGTCGGCGACGCGGGGATGGTGCATTTGAGGGGTCTGACACAGATGGAGAGTCTTTCTCTTGGCAATACGAAGGTCGGCGACGCGGGGTTGGTGCATCTGGAGCCGTTGACAGAGTTGGACACGCTGGACCTCAGCCGCACGAAGGTCACCGGTGCGGGGATGTTTCATCTGAAGCCGCTGAAGCGGCTGCGGGTTCTTAGCCTCTGGAACACCAAAGTTGACGACGCAGGATTGAGACATCTGAAGGGGCTGCTGCGGTTGGAGGATCTTGGCCTCTTCGGGACGAAGGTCACCGACGCAGGGCTGGAGCATTTGAAGACGCTGCCGCGGTTGCGTTATCTTCATCTCACCGCTGCGAAGATCAGCGATGCAGGACTACAGCATCTGGAGGCAATGACGCAACTGCGGTTGTTGGAGATCCGCCGGACGCAGATCACCGATGCGGGACTGGAACATCTGAGGCGGTTGACTCAGCTGCGGATCCTCTACCTCGGTGACACGAAGGTCAGCGACGCGGGACTGAAGCATCTGGAAGCGATGACCCAGTTGGAATCACTTGGGCTTGATAACACACAAATCACGGATGCGGGACTGGAGTGTCTGAAGCCGCTGACACGGTTGACCTATCTTGACATCACCGACACAAAGGTGACGAAGGCAGCCGTGGATGCGCTGAAGAAGGAACGGCCGAAGTGCGACATTCGCTGGAGGCCTCGCGGAGGCGCGAAGGTTGCAGAGGGGAGTAAAGACTAAATTGTTCCTCCCAATTTCTTGATCTTGCCGTCTCTCGTTAGAAGATAGATCTCACTCTGCGAGAAGTCGTTGCTGATGTGGAACACAACAATCCAGGACCATTCGGATAGGCGTTCATCGTTGTAGTAATTCGTATACTCCGCGCGCGTGATTTGCCACTGAGCACGGGGATGCTTATCGACTCCATGCTCACGATAGAAATGTTTGGAAACCAGTTTAATTGCATCTTCCACGGTCTGAGCGGGTTGGGGGTACGGTGTGGGTGCAGCTTCGACCAGGGCGGGAAGGCCAAGGAGTGTGAGCGTTGCCAAAAGAACCAGGAATCTTGGTGATCCAGTCATTTGTTCCTCCACGTGGTTATTCATCCATTAGTCTGTGAGAACGGTTTCACATGGCAAGACCATGAGCTAATGAGAGTCTTTCTACCACAACCGCACATGCTCACCAAGATCGGAACGTGGCAGTTCAGATTGCATACGGCAGGGCGAAGCGTCCCGCTGAGTCGCACAGGCCCGCAAAGTACGGACGGCGGCTCAGCCGGAGGCTTCGCCCTGCCTCGAAACCATGCGGATTTGGGCCGTTGACGGCGGCTAGTGGCGGTTGCCCAGTCTGGCAAGCACGCGGCGTTCCGCAGCGCGCATGGCGTGGTGCTGGGCGGACGTATCGTCGTCGAGACCGGCAAGATGGAGAAGCTAGTGGATGAGGCAGAGGGCGAGTTCATCAGGTTTGGAGTTCGCGCCGCACGTTGCAATCCCAAGCCGTCGGGTGATATACTTTGCGTCCATGAAGCGAGGGTTCTTCTCCATCATTTCCAATCTCCCAGTGCTTCTCGTCATCGGCAGCCTGGCCGCGACCATTGGTGCCGCCGAACCCAAACCGACGCCAGCGTTCCCCCAAGTCATAGCTGAGAGACTCAAAGGCCAGGACCCCGCAAAGGTCACCAAGTTGAATTTTTATAAGGCGAATATTCAAGACCAAGACCTTGCCGCCCTTAAACCGCTGACGCACTTGCGGCAGCTTGACCTCTCCCTCACGAAGGTCAGTGACGCGGGGCTGGCGCATCTGAAGTCGCTGACGCAGTTGTGGTCCCTTTGGCTCTCTTTCACGAAGGTCAGTGATGCGGGGCTGGAGCATCTGGAGCCGCTGACGCAGTTACATAGCCTTTCGCTGTGTGATACGAAGGTCAGCGACGCGGGGCTGGAACATCTGAAGCTGCTGACGCAGATGCGGGTGCTTGTCCTTAGCGGCGCGAACGTCAGCGACGCGGGGTTGGAGCGTCTGAGGCTGCTGACGCAGTTGCTGTGGCTTTACCTCGACCGGACGAAGGTCAGCGATGCGGGGCTGGTGCTTCTGAAGCCGCTGACGCAGCTGCAGGTGCTTAGTCTCTCGCATACGCAAGTCAGCGATGCAGGACTGGCGCATCTGAGGCCACTGACGCAGTTGCACTTGATTAGCCTCGACGGCACGAGAATTGGCGACGCGGGGCTGGCACTTCTGAAGCCGCTGACCCTGATGAAGAGGCTTGACCTCGACGGGACCAAGATCAGCGACGCGGGGTTGGCGCATCTGGCGCCTCTGACGCAGTTGAAGGAGCTTTACCTGAGAGACACGCAGATCGACGACGCGGGGCTGGCGTATCTGGTGGCGCTAACGCAATTGCAGGAGATTGGCCTCGATGACACGAAGGTCAGCGACGCGGGGCTGGAGCATCTGAAGTCGTTGACGCAGTTGAAAGTGCTTTGGCTCAAACGGACGAAAGTGACGAAGGTGGGAGTGGATGCGCTTCAGAAGCATCTGCCGAAGTGCAAGATTGACTCGTCGCCACGCTAAGCGGCCGACGTAGTATGAGGATTTGGGGGAGTGCCATGGTGTGGCGAAGCGTCTCGCCGAGCCGCACGGGTACATAAAGCACGGACGGCTCAGCCGGAGGCTTCGCCCTACCTCGAAACCACGGGGATTTGGGCCGTTGGCGGCGGCTAATGGCAGCGGGCAAGTGCGCCAAGCACGCGGCGTTCAGCCGCCCGCATGGCACGACGCTGGACGGGCGTGTGGTCGTCGAGACCGTCAAGATGGAGAAGCCCGTGGACGAGGTAGAGGGCGAGTTCGTCATCGGGGGAACGGCGGAGTTGGCGGGCGACAACGCAGGCGCGCTCGGCGCTGACGACGATTTCGCCGAGGCCATCGCCGAGATTGAAACTGATGACATCCGTAGGGCCGATGTGGTTGAGGAATTGCCGATTGATCGCGGCGATGGTGTCATCGTCAACGATGGCGACGCTGAGTTCTTGCAGCGAGTCGTTGGGATTCCGCCTCTTGACGTCGGTGGCCACAATGGACGACGCAGCGCGCAGGAACTTAAGCAACCTTGCTCGTGCGATCGGCAGGTGGCGCTGACGGTTGCTCAGACTGACTCGGAGCGGGTGCGGGCGCTGGGATTTCATCCTTGGGGTAGGCGATGCGGGTGTGAAGCATGTTCAGCAGCGTTTGCGTGAACCGCTCGGCAATCGTGCGCAATTCCTGGATGGTCAGGCTGCATTCATCGAGCTGGCCGTCTTCAAATCGCGCTGTGATGATCTGCTCGACCATGGCGCGGACTTTGTCCGGCGCGGTACTGGGCAGGGAGCGGGAGGCGCTTTCAATAGCATCAGCAAGGCTGATGATGGCGACTTCGCGTGAGACGGGTTTGGGATAATTGTATCGGAAATCGTCCTGCTGCGGCAGCTTGAGATCTGCGGTTTGGCCGGCCTTGAGAGGCATTACGACGGTGGCGGCTTCCTGCGCCGCCTTGCGGGCCTTGTGATAGATGGATGTCACAACCGTCGTGCCATGGTGTTGAACGATGGCATCCACGATGGGCTGGTTGAGCCGGTACTTTTGGGCAAGCTCCTTGCCGACGCGGACGTGGTCGGTGAGAATCCTGAAACTCTCGGCAGGCGACAGAAAGTCATGGGGATTCTGGCCCGGCGCCTGGTTCTCGGTAAAGAACTGCGGCTGGCTGGTCTTGCCAATGTCGTGGTAGTAGGCACAGACGCGAGCGAGCAGGGGATTGGCACCGACGGCCTCGGCGGCGCTTTCGGCAAGGTTGGCCACGACGAGGCTGTGGTGGTAAGTGCCGGGCGCATTGAAGCACAACTTCTTCAGCAGCGGATGGTTCAAATCGGAGAATTCCAGCAACCGGATGTCGGTGGTGATGTGGAAGAGGAATTCGCACACGGGCAGCAGTCCGCTGGCGAGGAAAATGGTAATGAGGCCGTTGGTCAGGCCGGCAGAGACCTGCGAAAACACGGTGTCGATCGGGACGTGAGTCATTGCCGCGATTGAGCCGATGCAAAGCAATTCGGCGACGGTGATGGCAGCGCCGGCACGGACCAATCGTGAGCGGCGGCGCATGTTCTGGGTGAAATAAACGCCCACGAAGCCGCTGACCATGCTGGTAATCAGCAGCGAAAAATTGTCGCCAGCAAGGATGGCGGTGAAGACGCTGACGAAGGCGACCATGAAAACGCCGAGAGACGGCGCCAGCAGCACGCCAACAAGTATCGGGGCCAGTGCCGCGGGGATGGCAAACTGGGCGACGGCGAAATTGAGCAGCATGGTGCGGCTGCAAAGCAGCATCATGGCTTTCACCAACGCGAGGTTCATTATGCCGAGGCTGGCCAGCAGCATCAACTGGCGCGTGTTCTGGAACGTCTGCGGGTGATTGCTCCAGAGGTAGCCGCAGCTCGCGATCAGCACCACAAGGATCAGGAGCGACCGACCGTAGAACTCGATGCGGAGTGCTTCGGGCGGGCGGAGGCGGATCAATTCGGTGTTGTATGCGCGCAACAACTCCAGCGACTGGCCGGTGACTTCCTGGCTCTGAAATACGATGGCCTGGCCGGGGGAGATGTGGAGAAGCACCGGTTGCACTTCCTTGCGGCGGGCATCCTGCCGCAGGCGTGTTTTTTCGCGGTCGAGCTGGAGATTGCCACGCAGGGCGTCGGCGGCCAATTGCCGCCACGCGGCCATGGACGGCTTCACATCAGGGAGGGTGGAAAGCATCTGAGCTTCAAACACTTGCAGAGCCTCGGAGGGAGTTCGCAATGTTGAAGCGTCCACCGTCAGTTCTGCCGGAGCGATAACGATGCGCTTGTTGCCGCCTCCCAGCGAAAACTCCAGTTCGGCGCGGTCAGCCACGATGCCTGTCTCGGCCAATGCGCGCAACAGCCGCTCCACCTTGGGGATACGGTCCCGGTAGTAGGCAAAACGGGCGAGGGCGGCACCTTCCTCGGAACTCAGTTTGTAGAGGGAGCTCTCGTTCCACCGGTCAATGGCTTCTTGCGCACGACCGGCAGCCAGCCGCTCCGCCAGCAACGTGATGCGCCGCCAACTGTTCTCAAAGCGCTCCAGGTTCAGTTGCCAGACCGGCGGCACGGCAGCAGCAGCACGGTCGCTCTCGGCTGCGGTGGCCTGTGGATCCTGAAAATCAAACTCAATGCTGGAAATGACCGTTCGCGGCGAACGTTGGCCAGGCGAGAGGTCCACCAAGCCACTGAGATCGCCGATGGAGAACAAGCCCATCAGTGCGGTAAACGTGGCGGCAAAGAGCAGGGCACGCACTATCCGGCTGCGGTCAAGCCACCACCGTGCGGAAACAGGGTCTTTGGGGGAGGGGGTCGTCATGACTCAGCCGGGGGTTGGCTCGTTGTTTGGAGCTTGAGCTCTTGTTGGCCGCGATTGCGAAATTCTTCGTAACGCTTGATGATCTGCTGCACCAGTTCGTGACGGACGACATCCTTTTCCGTAAAATAGCAGAATGCTATGCCGGGCACATCTTGAAGCACGTCCTGCACTTCAATCAAGCCGGAACGCTTCGATGGCGGCAGGTCCACTTGGGTGATGTCGCCGGTGATGACGCACTGCGAGTCAAAGCCAAGCCGGGTCAGGAACATCATCATCTGTTCGGCAGTGGCGTTTTGCGCCTCGTCGAGAATCACGAAGGAGTTGTTCAGCGTGCGTCCGCGCATGAACGCCAGTGGCGCGATTTCGATGACGCCGCGTTCCATGTGCTGCTGGATCTCGTCCACCGGCATCATGTCGTAGAGCGCGTCGTAAAGGGGGCGCAGGTACGGCGAGACTTTTTCCTCGTAGGTGCCGGGCAGGTAGCCGAGCGATTCGCCTGCTTCGACGGCCGGACGGGCCAGAATGATCCGCGAGACGCGGTCTTCCTTGAACGCCGAAACGGCCGTGGCCATTGCGAGGTAGGTCTTGCCGGTGCCGGCAGGGCCGATGCCGAAAACGATATCGTGAGTGCGGATGGCCTCGACGTAAAGCTGCTGGCCGTGCGTCTTGGGCGCGACAGGGCGTTTGCGCGGTGACACCTCGATCTTGCTGGAGAACATCTTGCGCAGGTTGGCCTTGCCGTCGCGGCAGATGGACTGGAGCGCGTAGTTGAATTCGTGCCGGCGAATTTGGATGCCATTTTCCCGGGCGTTGCGAAGCTCCTCGAACAGATGCAGCACCTGCTCGATCTTCTTTTCGTCGCCTTCGATCTTCAGCCAATTGTCACGGGCAACGATGTGGACGGCGAGCGCTTCTTCGAGCTTCTCGATGTTGCGCAGGTCGTCGGCGTAGAGCGCGCACAGCTCGCGCGGGTCGTCGAATTGGAGAAGATGGCTGGCCATGGTCTTAGCCAAGTTGGGGGACTGCGGCCTTCAGACGCTGGTAAAGCGGTTCGAGGGCCTCGGGAATCACCTTGGTTTCACCGATAACAGGCATGAAATTGGTATCCCCATTCCAGCGCGGGACGATGTGAATATGCACGTGATCGGCGATGCCGGCACCCGCCACGCGACCGAGATTGATGCCGATATTGAAGGCTTCTGGCTTGAGAACGATCGTGAGGAGCCGCTTGCACCGCCGTGTCAGCACCATCAGATCGGTGAGTTCGGTCTCGGTAAGATCGTCCAATTCGCCGGTGTGCTTGTAAGGCGCAACCATGAGATGTCCGGAGTTGTAGGGGAAAAGGTTCATCATGGCGAAACACGTTTTATCGCGCATGATAATGAAGTTCTTATCGTCCTCGCTGGCCTGCGGTTTTGTGCAGAAAATACAGCCTTCATCGCTCCTATTTTTGATGGCCGACTGGATGTACTGCATCCGCCATGGTGCCCAAAGATGTTCCATAGTTCGCCGAACCATACCGCAGTACGGGCCCGCAAGTCAACGAAGGTGCGGCGTCCAAAAACCATGCAAAAACCAATTGGAAAACGCGTGAATTGAAAAAAGTTTGAAAAAGTTGTGTTAAGAGTGTTGACACTTTTTGGGTCCGCACATATAGTGCTCGTGCTTTCGGTAGAGTATAAGCCGCGAGCAACTGAATGACGGCAAACAAGAGGCCCTGGATCTCGGACGCATGAAGGCAGGCTGAAACGCTGCGCAGGCATGCGTCTGTGATCAAGGGCCGACGGAAACGTCGGCCTTGTTCTTTCTATAGCGGTCAAGGGTTTGATGAAACGGATGCCAAAAGGCGGACGTCAGTGACCCAAGGATTTGAACTGGGGGCATAGCTCAGTTGGTAGAGCGTCTGGTTTGCAACCAGAAGGTCACCGGTTCAAACCCGGTTGCCTCCACCAAAAGCTGCAAACGACTCATAAGGGCGTGTAGCTCAGTTGGTTAGAGCAGCCGCTTGATAAGCGGCAGGTCACTGGTTCGAGCCCAGTCACGCCCACCAGTCTTGTGTGTGGCATGGAAGGCGACAGACCGATAGACGAATTTCGGTCCCGGCAGAACGCCGGGGCGCGGGTTCTTTGAAAACGATATACTGGTAGTTGGGTAGTAACAACTTACGCTGAGTGATCTTTCTCGTCGTGCGGCGTTTTACGTTGCACGGCTGAGAGAACACTTTGTGATCAAGCTACTAAGGGCAAACGGTGAATGCCTTGGTGCCAAGAGGCGATGAAGGACGCAGTCAACTGCGATAAGCTCCGGGGAGCGGCGAGCACGCTTTGATCCGGAGATTTCCGAATGGGGCAACCCGATCGGGGTAATACCCGACCATCGTTGGATGAATTCATAGTCCAACGAAGCGATACCCGGTGAAGTGAAACATCTCAGTAACCGGAGGAAAATAAGAAGAAATTGATTCCGTCAGTAGTGGCGAGCGAACGCGGAACAGCCTAAACCAGTCTGACTTGTCAGGCTGGGGTTGCGGGACCGTAATGTGGTATCCAGAGCGCTAGACGAACGGCATGGAACTGCCGGCCATAGAGGGTGATAGACCCGTAGTCGAAAGCGCAAAGGAGCCTAGCGGTATCCCAAGTAAAGCGGTGCACGTGAAACACTGCTCGAATCCGCCCGGACCACCGGGCAAGGCTAAATACTCCTTGGCGACCGATAGTGAACAAGTACCGCGAGGGAAAGGTGAAAAGCACCCCTTTGAGGGGAATGAAATAGTACCTGCAACTGTTTGCCTACAAGGTTTCGAAGCTCGGCGCAAGCCGGGTGACGGAGTGCCTTTTGCATAATGAGTCTGCGAGTTATTGCCAGTGGCGAGCCTAAGCCGTTCTGCGGCGCAGGCGTAGCGAAAGCGAGTCCGAATAGGGCGTCCGAGTCGCTGGCAACAGACCCGAAGCGGAGGCGATCTACTCTTGGGCAAGGTGAAAGCTGGGTAACACCAGCTGGAGGCCTGAACGGCTCAATGTTGAAAAATTGTCCGATGATCTGAGAGTAGGAGCGAAAGACTAATCAAGCCCCGTGATAGCTGGTTCTCCTCGAAATAGTTTTAGGGCTAGCGTCGTGTAACTAGCGCCCGCAGGTAGAGCACTGAATGGACTAGCGGCCCCACCAGGCTAGCGAACCCAATCAAACTCCGAATGGCGGGTTGCCGTACCACGGCAGTCAGACGGTGGGGGATAAGCTCCATCGTCGAGAGGGCAACAGCCCAGATCGTCGGCTAAGGTCCCAAATCCAGATTAAGTGGGAAAGGATGTGAAGTTGCTCAGACAGTGGGGATGTTGGCTTAGAGGCAGCCATCATTTAAACAGTGCGTAACAGCTGACCCATCGAGCGATTTCGCGCCGAAAATGATCGGGACTTAAATCTGGAACCGAAGCCACGGCAGCAAGCTGAATGCGTTTGGCTTGCTGGGTAGAGGAGCGTTCCATGCAGCGTCGAAGCGGGAAGGGAACTGACCGTGGAGCGCATGGAAGTGAGGATGCAGACATGAGTAGCGATAAAGCACGTTTAAATCGTGCTCGCCGTAAGCCTAAGGTTTCCTGGGGAAGGTTCGTCCGCCCAGGGTTAGTCGGAAGCTAAGCCGAGGTCGTAAGACGTAGGTGATGCACAGCCGGTTCAATATTCCGGCACCACCTTAGAGGCGTTATCAGCAGCGAAGTGACGGAGAAGGCTAATGTAGCGAGGTGTTGAATGTCCTCGTCTAAGGCCGTAGGAGGTCCGCCAGGTAAGTCCGGCGGGCAGCCCGCAAGGGCGACTCTGAAAGCTGGGGACCCTGAGTCCACGGACAAGGGGGATTGCATGATGCCAGACTTCCGAGAAAAGCTTCGTTGTGAGCTTCTAGGGTGACCGTACCGCAAACCGACACAGGTAGGCGAGTCGAGTAGACTCAGGCGCGCGAGTGAACCCTCTTGAAGGAACTCGGCAAACTAGCCCCGTAACTTCGGAAGAAGGGGTGCCTGGTGATGCTGCAGCAATGTTGTATCACTGGGTCTCAGTAAAGTGGGAGCCGCGACTGTTTAACAAAAACACAGCTCTCTGCGAAGTCGTGAAGACGACGTATAGGGAGTGACAAGTGACCAATGCGGAAAGATTAAGGGGAGATGTCAACTCGCAAGGGTGAAGCATTAAACCTAAGTCCCCGTGAATGTCGGCCGTAACTATAACGGTCCTAAGGTAGCGAAATTCCTTGTCGGGTAAGTTCCGACCTGCACGAATCTTGTAACGAAGGCTCCGCTGTCTCCAAGAGGTGCTCGGCGAAGTTGTAGTGGCGGTGAAGATGCCGCCTGCCCGCAGTAGGACGGAAAGACCCCATGCACCTTTACTGTAAGCTGGTATTGGCGTTTGGTCCGTGATGCTTAGAGTAAGTGGGAGGCTTCGAAGGGATGGCTTCGGTTGTCCCTGAGCCGCAATGTGAAACACCACTCTTCGCTAACTAAGCGTCTAACCCCAACCTGTAAGCCAGGTGGGAAACAGTGCCAGCAGGTCAGTTTGACTGGGGCGGTCTCCTCCCAAATGGTAACGGAGGAGTACGATGCTTGGCTCAACACGGTTTGCAACCGTGCCGAGAGCATATGGGTAGAAGCCAGGCTAACTGCGAGACCTACAAGTCGAGCAGATGCGAAAGCAGGTCCAAGTGATCCGGTGGTTGAATGTGGAATTGCCATCGCTCAACGGACAAAAGGTACGCTGGGGATAACAGGCTTATCGGGCCCAAGAGTTCATATCGACGGCCCGGTTTGGCACCTCGATGTCGACTCGTCGCATCCTGGGGCTGGAGAAGGTCCCAAGGGTCCGTCTGTTCGCCGGTTAAAGCGGCACGCGAGTTGGGTTCAGAACGTCGTGAGACAGTTCGGTCCTTATCCACTGTGGGCGCAGGAGTCTTGAGGGGTTCCCTTCCTAGTACGAGAGGACCGGAAGAGACGGACCTCCGGTGTTTCAGTTGTCGCGTCAGCGGCAGCGCTGAGTAGCTGCGTCCGGAAGAGATAAGCGCTGAAAGCATCTAAGCGCCAAGCTCATCCCAAGATATTGACTCCCGCATCGTAAGATGCCTAAAGGCCACGGGAAGACCACCCGTTTGATAGGTCGCAAGTGTAAGCGCAGTAATGCGTTCAGCTAAGCGATACTAATTGGCCGTGCGGCTTGATCACTTTTCCTTTCCCCCTCGGGAAAGAAAGTGATTTTACAAACAGCGTAAGAAGTTTACCCCTGCCAGTATGTCGTTTCCAGAGAACCCGAGGGTTCTTTTGATAAACTAGTTTTCCCGGTGACCATAGAGCAGCGGTCCCACCCGTTCTCATTCCGAACACGGCCGTGAAACGCTGTCTCGCCGATGGTAGTGCCTGTATAGCTTGCGCGAGAGTAGGTTGTTGCCGGGTCTATCGAGGCCCGAGTCCGAATAGGACTCGGGCCTCGTGCTTTTTTGAGGTTCTTCGGAAAACTGGTTTGCGGGCAGTGGTTCTTGGACGCATGATCGAGGCCAAGCCAACAGAGTAGGACAGGCGTCTCGCCTGTCCCATCATCTATCACTGGACAGGCAGGATGCCTGTCCTACTTTCTTTGCCGATCCCGCCAGTGGCGTGTGTGGCGCAAGTGAATAGTGAAGGGCGGCCATCGCGGGCTTCCGAGGTGAGGCGAACCGTCCCGGTGAGCCGGGGCGTTTCTTGTGAGAGACGCAGCAAGGCTCGGGGGCGCTGTTCCATCCTGGGAGCGCGGGCATCCTGCCCGCCAGTGGTTGCGTGCGTATCAGAAGCGCCTGCCCGGCGACATCCCACGATACAAGCACTCCGCATACACGAATTCAGGCACGGGCGGGCAAGATGCCCGCGCTCCCAGCATGCGTCATCTCCCAATCCACACTTTGAAGTCTAGAGGGCGTGTTGCCCAAATCAAACAATGCCCAGGGAATTCAATCGTCCCTACGGGACTCACCCATCTTGTGCCACGGTACCCGCCAGTAAACTGGCGGGCTATTTTCGACTGTCCCTACGGAACAGACGCTTAACCCGGCATCGTCCCGTCAGGGACGGTGCGACAATAGCCCGGCGTTTTAACGCCGGGAATGCGATGGGAGGATGGCAGAGTCCCGTAAGGGACGATTGAGCGTTTTGGGCAACACGCCCTAGAGCTTCGACCGGGCGATGGGATTGACGCTCCGGCTCTCGCCAGTCCGTTGTCCGTTGCGCCAACGACTCCAAGACTCCACCCCTACCATTCCCCAAGTTCGTCGCGCCTTTGAAGGATCCCAGCGCGGTGGCGGGTTCGCGGCGACAGCCCATTGAATTTCCGGAAGAACCTTTTTTGCCGTCCCGCGCTTGCCCGTTCTCTTTGCCATGTGCTATGGAAGACGCCCACATGAAAGTTTTTGGCAAAAACTACCGGGCCTCCTGGATGATCGTGCGCAAAGGACGCGGCGTGGTGCAGGTCATCGACCAGCCACTGTTGCCGCATCGCTTCGCCATCAAGGATTTGCTGACCCATCACGATACCGCTGAAGCCATCCGCGACATGACCATCCGCGGGGCTGGCACCATCGGTGCCGTGGCTGCGTTCGGGCTGGCACAAGGCTGTCTCGAAGCGCCGGACGATTCCGATGGTTTCTGGCGCCATGTTCGCGAGGTTTATGAAACGCTTGTGACCACGCGGCCGACGGCCAACGACCTCAAACATAATCTTGATCGTGTGATGGCCCAGATCGACAAGATGCCGCCTGCAAAAGCGAAACGTGCCGCGGTGGCCGAAGCCAACGCCATCAGCGATTGGTATGCGGAGGTTGGCGGGCGGATCGCGCAAAACGGCCTGAAATTGCTGAAAAACGGCACACGAATGCTGACACACTGCAATGCCGGCTGGCTCGCTTTGCAGGAATGGGGCAGCGCGCCCGCTCCGGTCTATCTCGCACATCGCAAGGGCCGGAAAGTGTTTGTCTGGGTGGACGAGACCCGGCCGCGTTGCCAGGGCGCGAACCTGACAAGTTGGGAGCTGACACAGGAAGGTGTGCCCCACGCCATCATCCCCGACAACGCTGCGGGTTTCTATATGCGCCGCGGCGAGGTGGATGTAGTCATCACCGGCGCTGACCGCATTGCGGCCAACGGTGATACAGCGAACAAGATCGGTACCTACGAAAAGGCCGTGCTGGCCTACGAGAACAAGGTGCCATTTTACATCGCAGCGCCGACTTCGACCTTCGACCCGCGATGCAAGAGCGGCGACGATATCCCGATTGAGGAGCGTTCTGCCGAAGAGGTGCTGTTTATCGCGGGCCGCGACGAAGCCGGGAAGATCCGCCGCGTGAAGATCGCCCCGGAAGGGGCGGCTGCGCGCAACCCGGCTTTTGACGTGACACCTGCAAAATACATTACCGGCATTATCACGGAGCGCGGCATCGTCCGCGCCAGCCGCGACGCGATACGAAAGCTCCTTCGATGACCCGCGCCGTCTTTTTTGACCTGGGCAAAGTGCTGCTGAATTTCGACTGGGAAGCCGTCTGCAAGGGCGCTGGCACCTGCTGCGATGCGGATCCGATGCGTATGATTCGATGGATCGCGACGTCGCAGCACATTCAGGACTACGAATGTGGAAAGCTCACGTCACGCCAGTTTTACGAGCACGCGCGCGCGGCGCTGGGCTTTCACGGCCGGTTCGAGGACTTTGCCGAGCTTTGGTCGGACATTTTTACGGAAATTCCCGAGACGGTGGCCTTGGTGCGGCAGCTGAAAGGACGGGTGCCGATCGCGTTGTTGTCGAACACCAACGAGATGCACATCGACTGGGTCATGGGGCGATGGGATTTCATGCGGCTTTTCGACCACATGGTCCTGTCATTTCGCGAACGCTGCGCGAAGCCGGAAGCTGAGATTTACCGGCGTGCTCTTGCCAAAGTGGGAGTGAAGCCGGCGGATGCGTTCTTTGTGGACGACCGCCCGGAGAATGTTGCCGGCGCGCAGGCCGTTGGTATGGATGCAATGTGTTTCAGCGATGCGGCGGCGTTGTGCTCGGCACTGGTGTCACGTGGCGTGTTGCCTCAAGGGTGACCCATTATTGGGCACAACTGGATTTTCCGTTGACTTTGCCCGCGGTGGTCTTTAGGGTGCCGCGCGCATTTGGCTGGGGTCGTAGCTCAGTTGGTAGAGCGCCTCAATGGCATTGAGGAGGTCAGGGGTTCGACTCCCCTCGGCTCCACCATTTTTTTGGTGGATTGCAGCCAGAGGGGGATTTTTTTTCTGCTGTGCGAACGGTTTCCGTTCGCGTCACTTGGCTCCCGCCACCATGAAATAGCCGATCAGCAGCCGATTGCCGGTGCTGGTTTTGTCCCGCTCCTCCAGTACCTTGATCTTCAACGTATGCTTGCCTGGCGCAAGGCCGCACGCGAGCATCGCGTAGTGGTTGCGCGCGAAATACGGCCCCGGGGCTGTATCCACCTTGCCGTGCTTGCAGCCTTTTGGACCACCGTAATCCTTGTCGGCCGGCTCGCTCTTGCCGTCGTCTATCGTCCACTCGTACTTGCCGCCGTCCTTCTGGACGTTCTCAAAGAGGCCGATCGCCGTGCCCTCGAACTCGAATTCCAGCGAATCGCCTGCTTTGCGGGCGTTGATCGTGCCATGCACGTAGCGCTTCAGCAGGCCGTTCCTTGCGTCCGGCGGCAGCACCTCCCAATCGCCTGAAAGCTTCGCGCCGGCTGGCGGCACGAGCCGGCCATTGCCGAACTCGCTGGTTACCAGCGGCTTGGGCAGTTTCGGCGCTGGCAATGGCTTTGCATCCACCTGCGTCTTCAAATACGCGATGACGGTGTCGGTATAGATTGTGTGGCCGAGATCATTCGGATGAACCGAGTCGCCCATGAAAACCTGACCCACGGCCTTCCAGTTCAACTTCGGGTTCTTGAGTTGCGCTTCAGTCGGTTTGGGCAGGTCGGGCCGCTTGAGCGCTTCCACCAGCGGCGGCTGCAAGTCGATGTCGGGAATGTTGTAATGTTTTGCCACCGCGGGATGGCTGCCGCGTTTGCAGTTCAGATCGCGGCTGGTCGTGTAGACGAAAACGATTTCGGGTTTCGTCGGCGACGACCAAAGCTGGCGCACAATGCCTTCCATCGTGGCCTTGCGGAAATCGTTCGTTGGACTGCCGTCGTTGATGTTGAACTCCACGAACACCAGGTCCGGACGGTGCGCGATCACCTCTGCATCGCAACGAAACGCCCCGAGGTCGCTGCCGGTGCCGCCGATGGCTGCGTTGATCTCGCGCACGTTCGCCTTCGGAAACGTCTCCTTGAACCACTTGAACGTCTTCACCCGCCAGCCGGGCGCGGCCGTAATGCTGCCGCCGAAGTAAGCGATGCCAACGTCCTCGCCGGCCTTGAGCTTCTGGAATACACGGCCCAGCGTGCGTCGTGGCGGTGCCGTGCAGCCTGCGTCGGGGATGACGGGATTCGGCATCTCTGCGGCAATGACGGTGGCGGCGAACAGCACGGGCACGACAACGAAAATGAATCGGCGCATAGTGTCTCCTTTGCCTGCAATTTCGTGTTGGGTATAAACGCCACTCAATCGCATGTCAACGCCGGCGCATCCTGCTGTTCTGTCAGCATTACCGGTCCAATATGAACCCGCCAGCCGCGTGAATTGTTCTGGACACGCCAAAATGCAGCCTCCAAAGTCCGCCCCGTCGCATTGCAGGACGCCAAATAGATCGCCGAATACATGTCAGGCCGAGACCGAGTCTATTCACAGCCGTAAGGAAATTTCCCACAATGGACATCCCACGGATATTTAACATCACTGAAAGTGCTCACCGCATCCACAACCCGATCACACCCGAAAAGCTCGCCACTCTCGGCGCGGCGCTGCGTCTGAAATCGGGGGCCCGAGTACTCGACCTCGGCAGCGGTTCGGGGG
>CAZGGF010000178.1:0-12493 GCA_964524715.1 uncultured Verrucomicrobiota bacterium
GTCACTCAGTGGGTCGGACATCTACCTGGCACACTGGATGAATTTCTCCGCCGCATCTCGTCAGCGCATCGCTCAGTTTTTCGCAAGAAGCAGCGCAAATTGGAGGCGGCACACCCCGGATTGGTTCACTTCCGATCATTCACCCAACCTGCCGATGTCGAGGAGCTTGGGACGGCCGCAGCCGAGGTTGCGCGGCAAACCTATCAGTACCGTCGCGGCGGGAGCTACAGGCCCTCGGCAGAGGGGAAAGCTTTTCTGCAATTGTCCTCGGCCAACCAATGGCTGCGCGCTTATTTGCTCTACGTGGACAAACGTCCCATCGCCTTCTGGATCGGCACGCTCTATCGGGACACCCTGCGCCTCGACACCACCGGCTACGTTCAGGAATTCAAGGAGTTTGATCCCGGCATGGTCCTTTTCCTCCACATGGTTGGCGATCTTTGCAAACAGGGCGTCAAGAGAATCGACTTTGGCATCGGTGAATCCATCTACAAATCGCGATTCGGCGATGAGAAACTGGAGACCTCCACGGGCTGTATCTTCGCTCCCACGCCCAAGGGCGCGACACTCCTGGCATTGCGAAGCTTCCGATGCTGTTTTGAGAACACCAGCCGTCAGATCGCGTTGCACTTTGGAGTGGATCATCCCCTGAGAAGACTCTGGCGCGCCCTGCCCGCCGCCCTGCGAATGAAACAAAGCGTGGAGGTAACCCTCGCGTGCTTCCTGATCATCATTTCGGCAACATGCCAGGGCTGGTTGAGGTGGCCGGAAGGAAGTCTGCTCGCCATCGCCCTGTGCTTGATCACGTCGTTGGGAATCCTGCCCAAAGAAACGAAGCCCGCTTCCGCCAAAACCATGGCGTCGCAGAAATAGAATCACACAATGAACTCACGTGCGCTCATACCACTGCTGGCCGCCTCCTTGGCGCTGCTCCTTCCGGCAACCGTTTACGCTGCAACCCCGAACGAAAAGGAGGAACGTCCCTGGTGCGACTCGTTTTCCCCATATAAGGACGATCTCAGCGACAGCGGCAAGAATCCCTTTTTCTCCCTGCAGCCCTCTTATCGGCTGCTCCTGCAAGGCGGAAAAGAAACACGAACCATCACTGTCCTGAATGAAACGAAAACGATTGGCGGCGTGAGAGCCCGTGTGATTGAGGATCAGCGAATGCTGGATGGCAAACTGGTGAAGTCGTCCAAGAGCTATGTCGTCATCAGCAGGACAACCGGCGATATTTATTGTCTTGGCAGGGACGTGGATGTCTACGAAAACGGCAAACTCACCGGACACCAAGGGACATGGATGGCAGGATCGAACGGTGCTCGATCGGGTCTTGTGATGCCTGGCAGACCCTCGGTGGGCGACAGATACTACCATGGCGTGGCGCCGGGAATCGCCATGGATCGCGCCGAGGTCATCAGCACAACTGAAACCGCAGCGACGCAGACGAAGGTTTTCGAGAACTGCCTTCGCATACAGGAATCCAGCGGCCTGACAAGCCGTCGTGTGGAAACACTTTATGCCCCCGACGTCGGACTGATCAAGGATGGCAACCTGACGCTGAAGGAAGTCGATTGCCCCTTGTGCAAGGGCAAGAAGATCGCCCCCTAGCTCCTGTCTTCCGGGCGCGAGCCGGAATACTCACGCGTACCGCTGCAACCAAAACGCGGAGTAGAATCCAAGAACCAGGCACACGACAGTCAGGATCGTGCATTCATTCATGCCCTGCATGAGGTCATAAACCACACGCTCATTCTGCTGTCTCTGGCTGCACAGGGACGTAATCTCCTCCTCGCAGAAGTTGAACGCACGCTTGTGCTTGTCCAGTAACTGACGTGCAACCTCAATGTCGATGGTTCGCGTGTTTCCCGGCAAATCCAAGCCCGCCACATCTGCCGACCGCTTGTTGACCGTGTCCCTGGCAGTATCCAATGCCTGCCGGATCGCCTGATCAATATTGACCATCCGACTCCGGCGAACATCCATCTTGGCCTTCTGGCTGGAAATAATGACCAAGCCGGCCGCGCATCCCACGATTGCCAACATCAGAATCGCAGCCGTTCCCCATACACGATTAGAGCTTTTCACAGAAAATATAGTCTCGATCCACTTGTCGGGTGTCAACCAAACTCAGCTGGGAGCAGCGCCATTCCAACCCTCATTGTATCAGCGCGGACAGGTCCACCCTATCGCTGCGAGGACTTCGGCTGCAAATACGGAGACTCCGGCGTGGAAAGGGGCTGCTGTTGCGGCTTCGCCAGCGGCGTGGACAAGGGCGTGGTCAGCGGTGACATCAGAGGAGCGGATGCACCCGAGGGTGAAAGCGACATGGGCGACAATTGCAGTGGCGGCGTGCGCTGAAGCCCGGTCATCGAATTATTGGCAGGTGAGAACGGCTGGGACGTGTTTACAAATGAATCCATGGTGTAGATCGGCTTGGTTGGAAGCGTGGCCGATGTTTTGGGCTGCCCGCCAAGGAATGACGCAGGCGCTGGCGTAAATTGAGGCGACATCAAATAACCCGGCTGTGGCATCGGCGTCGAAAACGTAGTGCCAAGCGGCGTGGAGGAGAATGTAGGGCGCTGAGCCATGGACTGTTGGCCCATGGTATAAAACGGCGCCTGTTGCGACGCCAGCGGCGTCGATTGCCCCGGCGTGAAGGATGGCGTGAAAGACGACGTTTGCGATCCCATGGTTTTCGGCATGGTCCCGACCATGGATGGCTGCTGGACCGTCCCGAGCGTCATCGGTTTGGATAGCGGCTGCGCAGCCGTACTCTGGGGCGTCATTGAAGAGCCGCGGTTGGCCGCTGGATTGGCGTTGTTCGATGGCCCGAGCGTGGGTGGAGTGAACGTCCGGCTTTTGTACAGACTTCCGGGTGTGATGATACTGACCGAACGCTTTTGTTCACCCATCCCCTGGGCAAAAACCGTTTCGCACTCACCCACAATCCCGACCACCAGAACCATGGCCACATATCCAGCTCTCATGACTCACACAATTTCCCACCGCAATCCGGCCTTGGCAAGGACTATCGTCATCGTGCCATGGAGGACTCCACACCATCCATATAACTCTTCACAGGCGTTGTCGCCGCCTTGCCGGACTCGCCTGGTCGTCCAGGCTTAAACCACGTCCCGAACCGCTTTGCCAAATCCTCCGGGAAAAGCGACGCCTCTACCGAACCCACGTAGTTGGTAATCGCCTCCGAATCACGATCCGCCTGCCGGTTCTCTTTCGACGCCTGCTTCATGGCCATCTGGAAACGCGTCAGATTCTGTTGCTGCAGGCAATGAATTCCATCGATGTAGTCTCTGACCGCGTTGCGGTACAACGGATGCGCCAGCGTCGCCAACGTCTGTAAACGCGCCTCAGTCGGTGCTACGATCTCCGGCAGGGCCTTCGGGTCATCGCACAATTCCAAGACCTTGTCCAACGTCGTCATGCCGCTGACGTGTTTCGGCTTCTTTCCATGGTATGGCCAGAGAGTCGACAAGGAACTACGCGGACGCTTCTCTTCCACGCGCTTCGGCACCATAACCACCAACGCCTCCGACAGTCGTCGCCGTGTTTCCGCAGCCGTATAGCTTTGCGCCACAATCATTTGTGACACCCTCACCATCGCCAAGGACCACCATTTCTCGGCAACCACCGGATCCCCAAACCTGTCCCCGAACGCCGCCCGAAACGACGTCATCCAGTTTTCATTTGGCTTCAAACTGAGCAGGAACTTCCGGATTTTCACCCGCCCTTCGGGTTCGCTCTCCAAGGCCTCCAACAACGCTTCGCACTGTGCGCCATAAAGCGCGGACGCTGCAGAGCCGGCCGGAGGCACCCCCGCTCCCGTCAGGTCGCGGAATCTCGGAACGTTCTCTCCTGCAACCGATTGCTTCAACACCTCCAGAGTGGCTTCTCGCGGACGCTCCTCCAGTTTGCGTGTCAGTCCCCGCACGAACCATGCCGGCACACCCGCTATTGTCTGCCCACCTTCGACCTTGCCCAACTTCCGGTTCGCCATCTCCGAGCAGTACAGCCCCACCATCGTTTCCATGAAGCGAGACACGTCCACCGGTGGCGGTGTCTCCGCTTCGACTTGGAATCTCAGGTAGCCTGACACCGACACCACGGAAGTGCGTAGCGCGGCCACATCCCCCGGCATCGGCAACGTACTGCCCGCCGGCCGTTCCCGGAATACAACCACCACTGGCGCACGCCAACTACTGTCAACCCCCAGCCGTGTGATCAACTTCGAGCGGACATCCTCGCAGAATGACACCAAAGCCGCCGAGAGCGAGCCGTCAGCACAGAATGCGTGAACCTGGCCGGATACACCCACTGCGCGAACCAGCGCATTGGTCGTCCCAGCCGCACAAAGACAGACACCGACCAGCCACGCACCAAGAACGGCACCCGCCCGCAAACTCTGCCGCCCCAGTCGCATCTTCAACGCGCCGGGCCAACACACACCACAATCTGTCCGGGTGTCAGCACGACCGCACGAGCCTCTTGCAACAGTTTCCACTCTGCGTCGAATCCCTGGAACTTGAAACAAAGTTTCCCAAACAGCTGTGCCACCACATCACCGCCAGGCAATGCATGCAACGGCAGCCGGCCAATGAATGCTGTGGTCCACTTCACCCTTCTCCCATCACCAGAATCCGTCAGCAAGCCGTCTGATCGAAAAATGAACTGCTTGGTGTAACTCTTGATGCGCACCTCCGCCACCGCTTGCGCGACGAAGTGCCCCTTGCCCATTTCGATCTGATACTTGGCCCAACGAGGCAGAAACACGGCCGCAGGATTGTCTGGCGTGATTTTCAGCTGCTGGGGCGACGCCGGGTCATTGAGGTAGGAGTTGATCTCCTTGTTATTGAAGGTAATGGTCATCGCTGTGCTGCGCTCGTGCGCCTGCTTCAACGTGTCCAGCCTTCCCTTGGCTGACAATGCAAACGCCGCGCTGCTGGGAATGTCCTCGAATGGCAACTGTTGCCAAACCAACAGTCCCACCACCACCAGCACCGCAAGAACGGCCAGACTGATGATCTTGCGAATCAACCGACCGATCGACACGCCTCCAGATGCCGCCGGGGTCTTGACCACCACTTCACCCGCGGCACCTGTCGCTTGATCCTCCGTTACCACCAATGCCAGGTCGATCTTCGCACCGCACTGCATGCAGTGGACGCGACCGATCGGATTGTCATAATTGCAGGCTTTGCATTTAATCATTTCTTCGCCCCCGTTTCACTGGAACCGCTTTTTGTAGTCGTGGATTTGCTGCTCGTGGTGCTGCTTGTGCTGCTGGACGATTCCTTCTTCGCCGCTGATTTGTAACCTTCGCTGCGATAGTCGGTAATGTAGAATCCCGATCCTTTGAAAATCAGTCCCGCGCCACCACTGATCAGCCGCCGTACGCGACCCTTGCACTGCGGACAAGTCTTCTTGGCCGGTTCCTTCATGGACTGGAACAGCTCAAAGTGATGACCACATTTCTCGCACTCGTATTCGTAAGTCGGCATATACCTTTTTGACAGTGTGATGCGACGGTTTGGAAAATCAAGTTTGAAAACCGCCGCCGTCGCCGCTACCGTCCCCTCCATGCTCACAGTTGAACCGATCCGTTCCGTCCATTTCCTCGGCGTTTGCGGCACTGCCATGGCTGCCGTTGCCTCCCAGCTCAAGCAACGCGGCCTTCACGTCACCGGTTCCGACGAGAATATCTATCCGCCCATGTCCACGTTCCTCGCGGAACAAGGCATCACAGCACTCTCGCCTTACGCCGCCCACAATCTCGACGCTGTCGGCAAACCTGACCTCATCATCATCGGCAACGCCATCAGCCGCGGCAATCCTGAAGTCGAAGCTGTCCTTGAACGCCACCTGCTCTACGCGTCGTTGCCCGATGTCATTCGCGAGTTTCTCATCCGGGGCCGCACCTCCATTGTCGTCACCGGCACCCATGGCAAGACCACCACCACCTCGTTGCTTGCATGGACGTTCCATCACGCGGGCCATGGTCCCGGTTACATGATTGGCGGCATTCCGCTGAACCTCGGCACCGGATGCGATTGCCCGCCCAACGCGCGTCATTTCATCATCGAAGGCGACGAATACGACACTGCGTTCTTTGACAAGCGCAGCAAATTCCTCCACTACCTGCCCGATACCGTCATCATCAACAATATCGAGTTCGACCACGCTGACATCTTCCCCTCGCTCGACAGCATCAAACTCACCTTCCGCCGGCTCATTAACACCGTCCCGCGCAATGGCATGGTTCTGGCCAACGGCGACGATGCCAATGTCCGGGAAGTCATCGCCAATGCCCCCTGCCCTGTTAAGACCTTTGGGCTGGGTCCCGACAACGATTTTCGCGCGACTGACCTTGTGCTCTCGCCGGAGGGTTCCTCTTTTCAGCTTTCACGTTTCACGTTTCACGTCCCCCTTCTTGGCCAGCACAATGTCCGCAATGCTCTCGCCGTCGCCGCCGCGTCGCTCCATCACGGTCTTTCGCCTGAGCAGATCCAAGCCGCCTTTACTGGGTTCCGCGGCATCAAGCGCCGTCAGGAAATCCGCGGTGAGGCGGCAGGCGTCACCATCCTCGACGATTTCGGCCATCATCCCACCGCCATCCGTGAGACCATCCGTGCCTTCCGAGTCCGTTTCCCCGGCCGCCGGCTCTGGGCTGTCTTTGAGCCGCGCAGCAATACCACCCGCCGTTGCATCTTCCAGAAGGAACTTGCCGAATCATTGGCCGAAGCGGATGGCGTCTTCGTCAGCCAGATCGCGCGTTTGGAACAGGTCCCCGAGCATGAGCGTCTCTCCCCGGACAAGCTCGTGGCGGACATCACCGGGCGAGGCCGCCCGGCCCATTACCTTAAGGACGCCGACGCCATCGTCGCTGCGATTGTGCCGCTGTTGCGCCCCAACGACGTGGTCGCCATCTTCTCCAACGGCGGTTTCGGTGGCATCCATGGCAAACTCCTTCAAGCGCTGCAAGCCAGGTAAACGCAGGCCACCTGCCGGCATTCTCACGCTTCTGAAACATTTCGACGCGCAGACAGCCATCGCTCCACAACCATGGCTGCAAACATGATCAGGTAAACGTCCAGCGACATCCGATAGCGGTCCTTGGAAAGTGTCACCGCCGCGACCAGTGTGAATGTGACGAAATAAACGGCGATAATCGCAGCGCGACGGCGGTCAAACACTCCCCACAACCACCCCATCACTCCCAGCAGGAGCACGGGGCCAAAACTAAACGCGCCAACCAGTTTGGTAAGCCATGTGCTGTGGGTGTTCTGCGTCTGTGTTTCAGGCCAGAATCGGAAGAAGTTCGCAGCCTTCCGCACCCAAAGCCACGCCGTCCGGGCCGGGTGCTCCCAAACGTAACGCAAGGCGTCGTCACGCAACACGCGTTCGCCCGCCAGTTCGTTGGCCCGGAAAGTGTCGCGATAGGATATCCACAGGGGCCTCGGCTCTATTCGAATCTTGCTGCCGGATGAGCCGGTTGCCTTCGGGTTGTTGCCGTACCAGAAGCAAAGCCATTGTTGCGTTCCCATGACCGGCGAGCCAAAAACCAGCCCGTTTCGCAGCGGCCATGGTGAAATAACGATTAATGCCAGTGCCACCACCCCCAACGCCTTCCGCCAGCACCGCCGTCCCAGCCACACAGGCGTCAGCAGTACCGCGGGCAGCAAATACGGGATCGTCAACGTGCCCACCCCCAAACCAACGCCCGCTAGGACGACGGCGGAGCGGCCCGCACCGTTATATACCCGCAGCAAGCCCAGCGTCCCCGCCAGCAACGCCACAGTAAACACCGTGATGGGGAAAAGCGTGCCCGCGGCATAAACGTATACCGGATAAACCGCTGCCGCCGCCGCCACCCAAAGAGACGTACGTTCAGAAGCACCCAGTTCCCGGGCCACGCGGAAAGCCAGCCAGATGGCCACACCCCACAAAAGCGATTGCCACACCCGAACCCCCGCAAGACCGCGATCAAGACTGTAAGCCGCCGCCAGGAACAATGGCACCCCCGGTGCGCGGAACGCAGTTGGATGCGTGCCATCCATCGAATAGGCGCCGCGGTCGAGGAGGTTGCGGGCTATGGCGTCATACTCCCGCTCGTCCTGCCAGACAAACTCATCCGGCAACATGCCGCACCAAAGCAACCGCAGCGCCACTCCCACCACAGCGATTCCCGCGACGCGACACGCGGCAGGCGATTCGGCACGCAGTCGGTCGAACAACCAGACCCCTGCCGCCACAGCGAACATGACCAGCAGCGGGTCCATGGGCAGCCGGAAACGCGTGCAGGTAGTCAGCAATGGCAACGAGAACGTGAACAGAGCCAGAACCGAATATGGCACGCACAGGTCCCGCCAGCGCCGGGCATGAATCGCCATGCCCACAAGAGCAAGGAACAAGACCGGATAGTAGCTGGCCGTGGCAATGAGACGGTTATGCGACGAGCCATGGACGTCATTCGCACTCGTCTGGCTGTAAGCAGAATAGAGTGTTAACAGCTTCTTCACGTAGAGCCCGGCGCAACGCAGCGGATGCGCGGCGATGTAGTTACGTGCCTCCTGAGCGAGCAAGCGGTCGGCGTCGGCTTCATCGAGTCCGTCCAGTCGCGCCAGCAATGCCTTGAGTCGCCGCTCGTTCGCCTCTGTTTTTGGAATCGTGCCCCACGTGTCATCTTGCGGCGACAGGTAACGATCGCTGGCGCCGCCGCAACTGAACTCGCAATTGCCCCGCCAAAGCGTAAGCCCGGTGCCCATTGAAACGGGCACAACATGGCCAAACACGATCCAATTACGGACCGTCCATGGCGCAATCACCACAACCGCCCCCAGCCAGAGCACAAGGCACAGTGCAATACGCCGCCGCCAGGTTGCACAGCCTGCCAGCAGAGGCACAATCGCTGCTGTTGGAATCAGCAACAGCGCCACCGAACGGCTAAGCGCCGTCATGCCAATCGCCAAACCGGCCAGCATAGCGCGTTGCAGTGTCGTTTCGCTGCCAAGGCGTGTGAGCGAGTAGACCACAACGGCCAGACAGAAGGAGTAGAGATTCTCCATGTAGAAAACCCCGGCCAGATAAACAAGCGACGGATAAAAGGCCAGGATCCACGCCGTCCAGGTTCCGACACGCCGGTCGAACAAACGGGTCGCAGCGGCGCCCATGATGACACAGGTGAATGCACTGAGGACGCATTGCGCCATTCTCACCGCTGTGAAACTGTGGCCGAAGAGCTTGTAGAGCAGCGCCATCAATGCGGGCCACAGGGGTGTCGAGTTGTAACCCGTGGCGACGAAGCCATGGCCTGCCGCCAACCCCCGTGCAATCTCGTCGTAGAGGCGTTCGTCGGGCCAGTAAAGCTGCGCCGGGTCGAGCGTCAACACAAACGCAAGGCGAACGACCAAGGCGGCTAAGAAAACGCGTAGCACGACATCAAACCGGCTTCGGCCCCTCTTTCCGCTGTGGCGCGGTCAAATCGCTGGCTGGACACAAGCGACATTTCAGGAGCCAATGAATCGCCTTGACGCCATCCGTCCAGCGTATCTTCTTGCCCTCCTCAACGGAGCGAGGGTTGTAATTCACCGGGACATCGGCAATCCGGTAGCCGAGCCGCAGGAGCTTCGCGGTAACCTCCGGTTCGAACTCAAATCCCATGCTGCGCAGCCGCACACGGCGGATGACTTCGGCGCGGAAAAGCTTGTATGCGGTCTCCATGTCGGTCAGCGAGCATCCGTAGAGCAACCGCGTCAGCATCGTCAGAAATCCGTTGGCCAGCCGGCGCACAAGGCGGATATTCCGGTTCTGGCGCGCAAAGCGCGAACCATAGACCGCTTCCACATCACCGCGCCCCAGCCGTTCGATCAATCCCAGGTATTCGTTCGGATCGAGTTCGAGATCCGCGTCCTGAATGATCACCGCGTCGCCAGTCACGTAAGTGAGCCCCACGCGAATCGCCGCGCCTTTGCCGAAATTGACACGGCAGCAATGAACGTGGGCCACATTACCGGCGAGTTCCCTGACCAAATCTGCAGAACCGTCAGTGGAGCCATCATCCACAATGATGATTTCCTTCTCCACAGGCACAGCGTTCACCCGTCGGACGATTTCACGAATCGTGGCCCGCTCGTTATAAACCGGGATGATGACCGATAGCTTCATAGGCGCGATACGAACGTCAAATCAACCGTTCAACTGTGCCCGCTCAAACTCGATTACACGCTGGAGGATCTCCGCAAGCTGCGTGCGCGGTTGGTACCCGATGCACTTCCTGATCTTGCCCAGGTCAGGAACGCGTCGCTGCATGTCTTCAAAACCAGCCTCATAGGCCTCGCTGTAGGGAACGTAAACCAACTTGCTGCGGCTGCCAGTCATCTTCTTCACCCGCAGGGCAAGATCCTTGATGCTAATCTCGACTTCGTTGCCAACGTTGAACACTTCGCCATTCGTGTTCTCCGAATCCATCAGGCCCATCAACGCACCCACCACGTCACCCACGTAACCGAATGCGCGCTGCTGTTTCCCCGAACCGTAAACGGTGAGGGGTTTGTTGGTAAGCGCCTGCCGCACAAAGCTGGGAATGACCATCCCGTAACGCCCGGTCTGGCGCGGGCCGACCGTATTGAAAAGCCGGGCAATCACCACAGGCAGCTTCCGCTCCTTCCAATAGGCAATCGCCAGGAATTCGTCCATCAACTTCGAGCAAGCGTAGGACCATCGCCCCTTGTTCGACGGACCGATCAACAGATCATCGTTCTCATTGAACGGAATCTTCGTGCTCTTGCCGTAGACCTCGCTGGTGGAAGTCAGCAGGACCTTCTTCCGTTTCTTGGCTGCCGCCTCGAGCACGACTTGCGTTCCCTCCAGGTTCGTTTCAATGGTGCGCACGGGGCTTTCCACCACCAGCTTGACCCCCACCGCCGCGGCCAGATGGAAGATCACGTCGGCATCGTCCACCATCTCAGCCAGCAAACGCTGATTCAGCACGTCATCGACCACATATTCAAAACCTCCCTCCTGCTTCAGATGCCGGATGTTCTTCACGCTGCCGGTGGAGAGGTTGTCAAGCACCGCCACCTTGTCGCCCCGCGCCAGCAGCGCTTCCGCCAAATGCGAACCGATGAAGCCGGCGCCTCCTGTAATCAGTGCTTTCATTATTTTGGTTTCGTAAATTCATCCTTACACGTGTTCCTTCCGTGCTTCAATCCCAAAACCCCGACCCTGCGGGCGTCGCATCTCCAACGTCCTCCGGCCCTTGCATTGCCCGGCAACGACTGATAGCGTTTAACGTTAGATATGGAGATTCGCCAAAGGATTTTGAACCTGCTCGCCACGCCAAATTACCGGCCGTTGCGCCGGCATGAATTGGCCAAGGCACTCAAGCTCGCGGACCGTGAACGCATTGAATTCCGGCATGCCCTGACTGAACTGCTCCGCAAGGGGGATGTGGTTCGGATACGCAAAGAACGTTTCGTCCTGCCTTCCGAGGCGGATTTGATCGTCGGCAAGCTGGAGATGAACGAGCGCGGTTTCGGCTTCGTCATCCCGGAGGCAGACGCCGAAGGACGCCCCACGGCGCCTGCCGACATCTATATCGCCGCGGACAACGTCGGCGTCGGCATGCACGGCGACCGTGTGGTCGCCCGGCTCCACAAGGGCACTGTCCGCCGCGACCGCCGCGCCAAGCCGCAGCCGGAGAAACTCGAAGGCCGCATCATCCGCATCCTGGAGCGCGCCAGTGAGACACTTGTCGGCACGTTGCAGAAGCCGAAGTACTTCCATGTCGTCATCCCCGACGACCCGCGCATCATCAACGACATCTACGTCAAGCCACACCCCAAGGCCCGCGTCGGTGACAAGGTGGTGGTGAAGCTCCAACCGTGGGAATCACGCCATGTCAACCCGGAGGGCGACATCATCGAGGTGCTTGGCCCCGGCAACGCGCCCGGCGTGGACATGCTCGCGATCATACGCAAGCACAGGCTGCCGCAGACCTTTCCGACCGACGTGTTGCGCGAGGTGGAACGCATGCCGGAGAACCCGACCGCGGAGGAAACACGCGGCCGCCTTGACCTGCGCAACGAATTCATCGTCACTATCGACCCCGACGACGCGCGCGACCACGATGACGCCGTCTCTGTGGAGACGCGCCCCGACGGTTCGTGGCGGCTCGGCGTCCATATCGCCGACGTATCGCACTACGTCCGTCAGAAGACTCCGCTCGACCGCGAGGCTCGCACACGGGGCAACTCGATCTATCTGGTGCACCGCGTCATCCCCATGCTGCCCGAGACACTGTCGGCGGGACTTTGCTCCCTCTTTGGCAACGTGGACCGGCTCGCGACGACCGCATTCATTGACTACTACCCCCCAGGCGTGCCGACGCCCGGTGCGTTCCCCAACAGCGTCACCCGGGTCAAGCACCCCCTCCCCTCTCGCCAGGCACTCCACCGCCTCAACAGCCCTGACTGCC
>CAZGGF010000179.1:0-3669 GCA_964524715.1 uncultured Verrucomicrobiota bacterium
ACATTGTTGCTGAAGATGACTCCATGCTCCGGCTGCTGCCGGTCGTTCTTCGAAGGCCACGCGACGCGGTCGGCAATGACCGGCGGCAATGGACGCGCCTTCAGCGGCATGGCGTGGAAGATGTTGTGTGTCCCTTCGTAGATCAGTTCGCGATTGCCGTCGGTGTCCATCAGGTAGAGCGCGAATTTCTCGCCACGTTTGGCCGAAACGATGAAGTCGCGCTCACTCAACGGATACGGCGAGTAGTAAGCCGTGAAATTCCCGCTGCGATGGTAGCGCGGTGATTCTGCGGGATCCACCGGGCCGTTGCCGCATTCGGGCCACGTCACGTCGGCAGTGACCTTCGCGAGGCCGTGCGGGAAGTTGAAGCCTTTATCGGGATCAATGATGCCAACCGAGCCGGCGAACCAATTGTGATGCGCGCTGCCGGTCATCATCACGCGCCGGCTGCCCGGGATGGCGCGCGCGTCCTTGACCACGTCGGGCCAGACGCTCTGGTTGCCCCAGAACATCTGCACCTGCGTCCCGTCGGGATTGACGGTCCAGAGTTTCTGCGCGCGCCAGAGCGGTTTGTCGGTATATTCCCAACGCGTATAGACGACGCGGCCATCGTTCATCACTGACGGCAGGTAATCCGGCTCGTTGTTGCTGGAAATGAAATACATGTTGCCGCCGTCGCGGTCGCAGCGCGCGAGCACGAATGCGTTGGTGGGTGGCATGCAGCGCACGTAAGAGTGGCCGCGCGTGGTCGAGAAGACGATGTGGCCGTCGGGTGTGTAGATCGGATCGAGGTCGTCGAATTCGCCGTCGGTGATTTGGCGCAACCCGGTGCCGTCGGCGTTGATCTCGTAAAGGTGAAATGATTTCTCGTTGTGCGGTTTGAAGCAGAACACGATGCGCTTGCCGTCGAACGACACGTCCGGCCGCCAGAACGAACCGTGGAGCGGCAACTGCGGCATGAGCTGCGCGAGTTTCCCGTCCGGTGCGAGACCGGTGAGCACCAGCAACCGCGCGCCCGGCACCGCCATGTAACCAAGCCTGTGCCGCGTCTCATGCTGCCACTCCTTGCCGGATGGATAGGGCATGTCCACGAAGAGCAGCTTGTCGAAGTCCAGGACGGGGTTCTTGAACATGACGCGGCGTTTGATCTCGCGAACCCGGAAATAAGTCGCCGTCGAAGGCTCCGCCTTTTCAAGTCCTGCCAGTTCCTTCGCCACATCCGCGCCTGTGCGCGCCGCCAACTCGCGCGTCCACTTGATTTCGTCTTGGATTCGTTCCGCCGTGGGCTTGCCGTCAGCTTGAAACAACCAGTCGCGCTCCAACATCTCACGCGCTTCCTTTGCCGCAAGGGTGCGAGTCTCCGGTGTCTGGGGCGTCACGTAGGGTGCCACCGCTTCCTGCACTTGCGGGCGCCAGACGATGTGCCGGCCAGCCTCGAACATCAGATCGATCCACTCCGGCGAGAACTGTACCGCCTCACCCCGTGCCTTCAGCGCCGCGAACTTCTTCTCAATCACAGCCGCCTCATCCCATTTCTTCTGATCGCCGGCAGTCTGCTTTTTCCGCTGGGCGTCGGTCAAAGGCTTGTATTCCGTCAGCATCTCCACCAGCCGGGCCGTCACTTCGAAATGGAACTCATTGCCTTTCGAGCGGAGATAGCTGCCTGGATTGGCAAGAGTCCAGAGCTGGAACTGTTGGCACTCTTCCGGATAGTCCGCCCGCAACCGCTGGAGCAACACTGCCGTGACTTTCGCATCCAGCCGCACTCCTTTTTCGGCGGTGTTGCGGCGCGTGCCGGCCAGCGTCTCGGCAAACGATTTGCCAGGTGCGTAGATCGCCTTGACCAGCGCCTGCGCTGTTCCCGATGAGCGCGCGAGTGCCTCAACGCCGTTGCGATAGAGCCGCCTGACTTCGTCTCCCGTCAACGCGTCGGCATAGATGCGCAGTTCGTCCATCTGGCCGCGGAAGCATTCGCCGCCGTTGCTGGAACCGATGCTGCCGGACGCCGAGCCGCCTGCTGAAACGGCACCGGGCCGTCCAAACGCCCCGATTTGCGCGCCGTCCAGATACACGCGCATGGTCTCGCCATCGAAAGTCGCCGCGGCATGATGCCACAAGCCGTCAGCCACCTGGGCTGGTTCAATCTTCGCGTCGCACTCGGCGTAGCCGTTTATGTTGAGACCGAGGGAAAGGACGTGGCCGTCTTCTTGAAACGAGAACAACACCCGCTGTCCGCCGTCCTCCTTGCGGAAAATCTCGTTGTAGCGGTCAAACGCCGCTGGCTGGACCCACACACTGAACGACATCTTCGCCAGCTTTCCAAAAGCCGGCTTCTCACCACATCGCAACAAGTGGCGGCCTGAGAATTTCAATCCGCCGTCGAACACGCCCGCCACTCGTTCGAAACCCGCCGCCCCTCGCTCCGCCGTCGCATCGCAGCCGTTGCCGCTCGCATCGCGACAAACATCGCCCATCGTTTCATCGAACGCCCAGTGAGCGATCAGCGGCTTGTCGAGTTTGAGCGCCTCGACGGATTCTCCAACAGTTGGAAGCATTGCCCACGTGGTCAAAACCAAGAGTGCCATCATTCTCGTCTTCATTCGGTTTTCTCTCCAATCACTATTCCCAGCCACGCTCATGAGCCTTTGGGCGCTGTTTTATTACCGAAATACTATTTGATAAATAAAATGCCGCCCGCCGTGATGCAAGGCAATTTTTTGCACCGCCGCTGGATTTTGAGAAGCCGGATTGGCTTGTGATTCAACCTCATGGTCCGACAGCCTGTGACCGCCACCATGACGAGACTGGCAAGCACGGCCGCCGCCTCATGCACTACGAGCGTTGCCTTACTTGGACTTGCGCGCGTCTTTGTCGGCCGCGAACCGTAAGGGCGGAGCATGCACCACGAAGCTGCCGATTCCCAGCGAGCCGCCCTCGGGGATGAGGGTCAACGTATGTGGTCGATTCGCGCAACCTTGCACGAGTAATGTGCGCGTTCCGTCAGGCGCCGGCTCGTAAACGCGGGCGAATAGCGGGTACGAACGCCAGGTCACTTTGAAACCTTCTGGCAACGTCGCCTTCTTGTAACCCAACGTCCAGCCAATCTGCCAATCGGATGGCTCAATGATCACACGCCGCGAACGGGAGACGAATCGTTCCGTGTTCCACCCCTCGCCGTCTTCGCCGGTCACGCTGCCTTGTACTTTGAAGTGGATCTTCTTGCCGTCCGGCGTCGAGTCGGGCAGGCAGGTCAGAGTCCAGTCCTCCTCCACCAACGGTTGCTCGAACGCGATGTTGTTAATGGCCGGCATCCATATCTTCGCCGGACCAACACTCGGCCGGGAGATCGCCCATAGCTCTTTCATGCCGTCCAAGGGTTTGCCATCCAACAGCACGGTCGCCTTGGCGCCTGCCACACCCTTGCCATCAGAGACCGCCAAGACGCGGTTGCCCGTAAATCGCAGCGTGAGCCGACCGTCGGAACCACGGGTCACTGCCGGCGCGTTGGCCGCGAGGGTCGTAATCGTGCCGGCCGCCGTAGGGTTGTCGCCCAGCTTCGGCGCGCGTACCAGTTCTTCACCGATCAGCTTGGCGTAGAGGTCGAGCCCCTTGGGATTGAGATGCACCGTATCGGAGAGCATGTCCAAGGGGCTCGACCTCTACGCCAAG
>CAZGGF010000180.1:0-1785 GCA_964524715.1 uncultured Verrucomicrobiota bacterium
GCCAGTTCGGCGCGAGCATCAGCCCACTTGACAGCCTCATCATTGCCCTCGGCCGCAGTCGTAACCCGGGCGCCTTGGAGCCGATCGTGGCGAAGGCACGCCTGCTCAACGCTGACAGTGCGTTCTCGCATTTCCGCGCCATCTCGCTCGCGCTCGAGTCACTCGGCAACGCGGGCGCCGCCAAGCCGCTGGCCGAACTGTTGCAGAAACCCGACATCGGCGGCCACGCGGTTACCAACATTACTGCCGCGCTGACCAAGAATCCGGCGAGCGGCACAGACAACACCGGTCGCGGCTCTGCGTTGAGGGAATTGTTCCTGGCGCGCGCGTTGTACCGCTGCGGCGATTGCGGCGGCTTGGGCGAGAAAACCCTGCGTGCGTATGCCGAAGACCTGCACGGCCATTACGCCCGCCACGCCCAGGCGATCCTGAAGCAGAAGCCCGGCGTCAGACCGCCATTGAAATAAGCCCCCGGATCGCCGGATTGAGATTCAGGCCGACGGCGAAACGGGTTCATCGTCGTCGCTACTTGATTTTTTCCGCCAGCAGGCGGGCGATGTCGGCGAACGCCTTCCCGGCGGGCGATTGCGGCGCAGAAACCACGACGGGCTGGCCTGTATCGCCCCCGATGCGGATTTCAGGATAGATCGGCACCTCGCCCAGGAACGGCACGTTCTGCCGCTGTGCCTCGCGGCGGCCACCGCCATGCGCAAAAATCTCCGCGCGTGTATTGCAGTGCGGACAAACGAAGTAACTCATGTTCTCGATGATGCCGGTGATCGGCACCTCGACCTTCTGAAACATTCCGATACCCTTGCGCACCACGCCGAGCGAAGCATCTTGTGGCGTGGTGACGATGACACCCCCGTCCAGTTCGGTCAGCTGTGCCAGGGAAAGCTGCGCGTCACCCGTGCCTGGCGGCAGGTCCACCATCAACACGTCCAATGGCGCCCAGTTCACATTGTGAATGAACTGTTGCACGGCCTTCATGATCATCGGCCCACGCCAGATCACGGGCGCGTCGGCCTCGACAAGAAACCCGATGCTCATCAGCTTCACGCCGTAGTTTGTCAGCGGGTTGATGTGCTCGTCGTCACTGGCCGTGGGACGCTCACGAACGTTCATCATCAAAGGCACGCTCGGACCGTAGATGTCGCAGTCCATCAACCCCACCTTCAACCCTGTTTGTGCCAGCGCACAGGCGAGGTTTACAGCCACGGTGCTCTTGCCGACACCGCCTTTGCCGCTGGCCACGGCGATGATCTTCTTCACGCCTGTCACTCGCTTCTTCTCGATAGTGGCGTGAGCTGCGGGAGTCCGGGATTCCGCTTGCGCTACCATTTGGATGCTCACGCGGCCCACTCCGGGCAGCCGCTGCAACGTCTGTTCCGCCTCGGCTTGAATTTGCCCGCCAACTCTTGGATTGGCAGCGGATAGCTGCATCGTAACCGTCACGTCATTGCCGTTGACGGCGACGTGTTTGACAATGCCAAAAGAAATAATGTCCCGTGTGAAGCCGGGATACTTCACCTGCTTCAACGCCTCTCGTACGATATCTTCAGTAAGCATAGGGAAATAGGATGACTGGGTAAAACGCCATGTCCTCGAACATCGTCGTGGCTTCATCGCCACGCGTTTTTCGCTGTGGGATGTAACGACACGGTTGTTCCGAAGTCAAATGGTCATTTGACTGGGCCGCGCCATGGCTTCCTGGGTGGTTGGACAAGGCAAAACCCTCGTGCCGCCGGCCCTCACAACATGGCACCGGTAACCACAACCAAACCG
>CAZGGF010000181.1:0-3297 GCA_964524715.1 uncultured Verrucomicrobiota bacterium
TCTCCGGCGGCGGCGACCCCATCGCAATGCTCAAGAAGTTTCCGGGACGCTCGCTGACCATTCATCTGCGGGAACATGAGGAGAAGACCTTCGAGAGCGACTACTACAAGGAGATCTTCCATCTCGTCGAGACCAGCGCGAAGACGCAATGGTCCGTCGTTGAAATGGGCGGCGAAGGCGGAAAAGGTTTCGACGTGCCCGAAAAAGCGCTGGCGACACTGCGCCGCTTGGGGAAGTAGCACTCGACCCGGGAGACTCAGACCATGAACCATCCATCACATCTCAGCCGGCGGCAGTTCGTCGGCGTCGCGGCGGCGACGGCCGCTGTTTCCATTGTTCCGCGCCATGTGCTCGGCGGCGTGAAACACGTCGCGCCCAGCGAAAAGATCAACCTCGCCTACATTGGCTGTGGCACGCAGGGACTGCGGCAGTTGATGCCGGCGCTGGAGAAACCGGAGATCAACGTGATTGCGGTGTGCGACCCGAACCGGAAGAGCGACGATTACCCGGAGTGGGGCCGGCATGAACTGAACAACAAGATTGCCAGGTTTCTCGGCGACCCGAACTGGGCCAAAGGCGCGCGCGGCGGCCTTTGTGGACGCGAAGTCGGCCAGGAACTCGTCAACCGCCACTATGCGAAACAAAAGCGTTCCGGCCGGGCCGGCGAGTGCCGTGCTTACAGCGATTTCCGCGAGCTGCTGGAAAAGGAGAAGGATCTGGACGCGGTCTATATCATGACGCCGGAGCACCTGCATGGTGTCATCGCCGTCCGCGCGATGCGCAAAGGCAGGCACGTCATCACGCACAAGCCGATCTCGAACGTGCTCGACGAAGTTCGCATCGCGCGGGACACGGCCCGGGAGACGGGCGTTGCCTCGCAACTCTTCTGCGCTGCCGGCCAACAAAACACCCCCGCCATCGCCGAGTGGATCGCCAGCGGCGTCATTGGCCCGGTGCGCGAAGTCCACAACTGGTCCACGCGGCCGTTCTGGCCACAGGGCATGGATCAGCCGGCGGACGCGCCGCCCGTGCCGGACGGTTTCGAGTGGGACCTCTGGCTCGGTCCCGCCGCGCAACGGCCGTATCATCCCGCTTACACGCACGCCGTCTTCCGCGGCTGGTATGATTTCGGCACCGGCGCGCTCGGGGACATGGGGCATTACAGCTTCCATCAGATTTTCGAAATCCTCAAACTTGGCTCGCCGCGCAGCGTCGAGGCGGGCCGCAGCCAGTTCTGGAGGATCGAGAACTACGGCTGGCGCAAACAGGTCAACCTCGTTTCCTATCCGCGCGCCTCGGTGATCCACTGGGAGTTCCCTGCGCGCGGCGAGATGCCGCCGGTGACGCTGCACTGGTACGATGGCGGCCTGCGTCCGCCGCTGCCGAAGGAACTCGACGAAGACGGCGAAGAGATGCCCGCCGAAGGCCTGCTCTTCGTTGGCGACAACGGCAAGATCCTGTGCGGCTTCAGCGGCGACAAACCGCGCCTCATCCCGAAGGCGCGGATGCGCGACTTCAAGGAGCCGCCGCAGATGTTGCCGCGGCCCATCGAGGAACTTGACCAGTTCATCCGCGCCTGCCGCGGCGGCCAGCCGTCGGATGCCAGTTTCGAGAACGCCTATCCATTTGCCGAGACGATTCTGCTCGGCACCATCGCGTTGCGCGTGAACAAAAAATTGCGCTGGGACGCTGCGAAGTTTGAGTTCACCAATTCGAAGGAAGCCAACGAATTGAAGTGCCGCAAGAACCGCGAAGGATGGCAGCTCTGATGCTGGCGATCGGACGTGAATACACCGTCAGCAGGCACGATGGCTACCCGGGGCGCAGCGGTGGTAGAGTGTCCTCCGAATGGGTCTCGTCCATCCCGCGCATTACGCGGCGGGATTGAGCGACCACGGGCGGCGCATCGGGCGACTGAGCATCTTGTTGGCCTCGTCGTCGCCGACGAAGCGCTCCTTTGCCGGATCCCATTCGATCTTCTTCCGGCCCAACCGCAATGCGATGTTGGCAATGTGCGCGATGGTGATGGAACGGTGCGCGGTCTCGATCGGCACGATGGTCGGTTTGCCCGAGTAGATGCAGTCCACGAAGTTTCGCTCGTGGTGTTTGCTCTCGTACAGGTGAACCTCGCTATCACCGATCTTCTGCTGGCGGAGGCTCTCCGGCGTGAATTCCAGTTTCCCACGGGTCACGAAGATCTTCCGGCCATTCTCGCCTTCGAACGTCACGCCGTTCGGGCCGGCGGATTCGTCATCCACAACCACCGTGACACCGTTGGCATAGACGCATTCGAAGTGGAACGTCTTCGCTGTGTTGTAAAGCTCGTTCGGCGCAGGCATATCGGCGCGGAGATTCTCGATTTTCACCGGGCCGGACTGGTCCATGTCCAGCGCCCATTGAGCGATATCAATGTGGTGCGCGCCCCAGTCGGTGATCATCCCGCCGGAGTAATCGAAGTTCCATCGCCAGTTCAGCGGCATCAGTGCCGGGCGATAGTCGCGATGCGGCGCCGGACCTTCCCAAAGGTCGTAGTTCAACCCGTCCGGCACCGGCACCGGCTGTTGTTTCGCGCCCAACTTGCTGAAATCGCGATGGCCGCCCGGCAGCACCACACGAATGCGCTGGAGCTTGCCAAGCCGGCCGTTGCGCACGAACTCGCACGCCATGCGGAAATAGATGGTTGACCGCTGTTGGCTGCCGGTTTGCCACGTCACGCCGGCTTTCGCAACGGCATCGGCCATCACGCGGCCCTGCTCGACAGTCACGGCCAGCGGTTTCTGGCCATAGATGTGCTTGCCGCGCTGGGCGCAGATGATTGCCATGACCGCGTGCCAGTGATCCGGCGTGGATATCTCCACTGCGTCCACGTCTTCCTTTGCCAGCAACTCGAGGAAATCCTCATACACGCGGCAGCCGTCGTAGTTGGGCTTGCCGGTTTTTTCGGCGTAGAACTTGTTTACCATCCGCCGCCCGACCTCGCGGCCGCCCTTGTGTTCGCCCTGATAGCCGTAGTGGTCCGACTCACGATTCACATCAGCCACCGCCACCACCTGCACACGTTCGTCGTTGAGGAAATTCGGCGTCACCGACTGCGCGATGGTGCCAAAGCCAAAACAGGCGAGGTGTATCCGCTCCGAAGGCGCGGGCCGCCGGCTGCGTCCGAGCGCAGTGGCGGGAATAATCATCGGCGCCGCCAGCGCGCCGGCGGCGGCGAGAAACTGACGACGGGAAAGTGTAAACGTCTTGTTCATGATCGCGCATCATACCGGCTGCCGCGCGCGGGTCAATAGCCAGACT
>CAZGGF010000182.1:0-14992 GCA_964524715.1 uncultured Verrucomicrobiota bacterium
CTATCGACGCGGGATGCGCAGTGACGTGGAGGTGATGATGCCTGTCGGCGAGGGCCGCTGGTGCGTGCGCATTGCCGCCGTTGAGCCGGGGGCGTTGCGCGTGAAGCTGACGGCCAGGGACCGCAGCGGCAACGTCAGCAAGGATGCGGGTGAGTTCACGGTGAAGGCGTCGTCGGAGAAGGGGTTCCTGCGCCAAAGCCGTGTGGATCCCCATTATCTCCAGTTTGATTCCGGCGCGGCCTTCGTGCCGATCGGCCACAACCTGCCCATCTACCACACCGCCGGCCAGACCGGCATGGATGCGATTCGCAAGATGAAGTCGAAGGGTGAGAACTACAACCGTTGGTGGATGTCCTGTTCCGGTCTCGGCATCGAATGGGAAGAGCACCTCGGCTGGTATCGCCAGACGCAGGCCGCCCGGCTGGATGCTTTGCTGGACCTCGCCGCTGACATCGACTTTTACTACATGCTCTGCATGGACACGCATCAGGATTTTCGCGAAGGCGGCTGGCGCGCCAACCCGTTCAACAAAATCAACGGCGGCCCATGTGAGAAAGTGAGCGAGTGGTTCACGGGCGAGGCGTCGCGGACTCTCTACAAGAAACGGCTGCGTTACACCGTCGCGCGATGGGGTTACTCCCCGAACATCCTCTGCTGGGAATTTGGCAACGAATTCGAGGGCTGGGCCGACACGACCGTGGAAACAAAGAACGCGTGGCATCAGGAGATGTCCGATCACCTCGCCGCGCTCGACCCGTATCGGCATCTGATCACCACGAGTTGGTGGGGACACACCGGTCCGGAGGCTTGCTGGCGCATTCCGAAGATGGACATCGTGCAGACTCATTGCTACACGAACAACGACGGCAACGTCGCCGAGCAAGTGCGGCGCTACAGCCTCGAACAGTGGACGAACTTCGCGAAGCCGCACATCTTCGGTGAGTTTGGCATCCGCAGCCATTCCTCGACGTCCGACAAGGACCCCAAGGGCTGGAGATTGCACAATGCCTTCTGGTCCGCGCTTTGCAGCGGCTGTTGTGGCATCGCGATGCCGTGGTGGCACGAGAACTACATCGAGCCGCTGGACCTTTACTTTCACTTCACCTCCATCGCCAACTTCGCCAAAGGCCTGCCGTTCGGTACCGCGCGATGGGAACAGGTGAACGTGGCGGCGGTTGAGTACGTGAAACCGCCGGAGAAAACCATCGTGCGAGACGTGGTCCTCGCGCCGTCTGGCAGATGGGGAAAGCCCACGGTCAACGAGTTCAGGGTTCAGAGCGATGGCTCCGTCAACGATGTGACGGAGATTCGCGAGTTGCTGCACGGCCAGGGACACCGCGACATTGCCATCTCGCCGACCTTTGTGGTGGATTATCCAAATGCGGGCAAATTCATCATAAGCGTGGGACGTGTCTCCAATAGCGGTCATCTGCGAGTGTGGGTGGACGACGAACAGAAACTCGACCGCCCGTTCCCCTGTGGCGAAAAGTTCGGCAAACAGTGGGTTTATCAGCCGAAATGGAAATTGTGGGAATCCGTCTATGACGAGGACGTGGCCGTGAATGTGCCAGCGGGCAGGCATCGCATTCGTTTGGACAACCAAGGCAAAGACTGGATGCGCATCACACGCTACACCTTCACCGGCTGCAAAGTCCTGGACCGGCCGAACCTTCTCGTCGCGGCGTTGCGGGCCAGTGACGGTCGCAGCATCGTCTGGATACAGAATCAAGAGAGCGATTGGTTCAACCAACAGAAGGCGGCAGTGGAGGTGGTGCCGCCGTCACAAATCACGCTGGACGGCTTTGCGGATGGCGCTTACGCGGTGGAGTGGTGGGAGACATGGAAGGGCAGGGCAGTGCGCACTGAAAAAGTGCGTGCGACAGGAGGTAAACTGACGTTGTTGCCCGGCAAAGTGAAGAGCGACATCGCGGCAAAGATTCGTCCGCAGTAATCGGCCTGAGGTGGATCGCGGCCTCCGGACGCGATTTCCTTCGATCACGGAAACGCGCCCGTAGATCGCGTTCCACCTCGGCGCTTCGCGCCCGCTCTAGTGTCCTTCATCTCCGGCGGGCGATGGCTGTCAACCTCGCGGTGCTTTTCTGCAAAAACATGCTTGACGGATGTGTACTATGACATATAGTACACACCAAACACCATGCTTGCGTTTCAAGTTCAGTTCAAGCCGGGGATTCCCCTTTACGAACAGGTGGTGTTTGCTGTCAAAAAAGCGATCGTCTCGGGCCAGATGATGACCGGGGACAAGTTTCCCTCCGTCCGTGTCCTCAGCCAGGAGCTCCGGATCAATCCCAACACGGCGCACAAAATTCTCTCGGCGTTGGTGGATGAGGGACTGCTGGAAGTGAGTCCCGGCATTGGCACGGTGGTGGCTGCAGCGCAGCCTGCCACGAAGAAACAGCGCGGCGAGCTGTTGGGCTCGGACATCGAGCGATTGGTGGTTGAAGCCCAGAAGCTCGGACTGGATTTGGAAGACGTTGAAGAAGCAATCAAGGAACATTGGAAGCGCATCAAAAGAGGCCGTCTATGAGCCATGTGATTGAGACCAAGGGGCTGACTCGGAGATTTGGGAAAACCGAGGCGGTGAAGAACCTGACGCTGCAAGTCCCGCAGGGAAGTGTTTTCGCTTTTCTGGGACCCAATGGCGCGGGGAAAACCACGACCATCAAGGCTTTCATGAACATTCTGGAGCCATCGGAAGGCACTGCAACCGTGTTTGGTGTGGACTCCAGGCGATTGGGGCCCGATCAACTCTCCAGGATCGGCTACGTCTCCGAGAACCAGGAATTGCCCGAGTGGATGCGGATTGGCCAGTTCCTGGAGTTCTGCAAACCCATGTATCCTTCGTGGGATGATGGATTCTGCGAAAAGCTCCTCAAGCAGTTCAGTCTGTCGCGGGACCAAAAGATCAAGAGCATGTCGCGAGGAATGAAGGTGAAGACCGCCTTGCTTTCCTCGCTGGCCTACCGTCCCCAGTTGTTGGTGTTGGATGAGCCCTTCAGTGGGTTAGACCCGCTGGTGCGGGACGAATTCATACGGGGCGTGCTGGAACTTACGGAGCAGGAGAGTTGGACGGTGTTCATATCGTCCCACGACATCGATGAAGTGGAGCGGTTGGCGGACTGGGTGGGTATTTTAAATCAGGGGCGTTTGGAACTGGCCGAAGCGATTGTCTCGTTGCAGGCCCGGTTTCGCAAAATCGAGGTGGTGGTCAGAGGGGAGGGGACTGTCCCCAAAGCCCTGCCGGAGCACTGGCTCGCCCTGGAGAAGGCGGCTCACACCATTCGATTTGTCGACAGCCGTTACGCGGAAAATGAAACGGAGAAGACGGTTCCGGTTCATATCCCTGATTGTGCCGGAGTTACAGCGCAGCCGATGTCGCTTCGGGAAATATTCCTGACGCTCGCGAGGACCTACCGGCTACTGGCCTGAGAGGAGAAACCCGATGAACCTGGTCATGCATCTTTTCAAAAAAGACGTTCGTCGCCTCCGTGTCCTGTTGGGCCTGTGGTTGCTCTTGGTGGTGTTGCAGGCCGTGTTGATCGGCACCGCCCCCGGGGCCTCAGCCGGAGACATGGCGCTTCAAATCGTTTTCTACCTGGCTGCCATGTTGTTTCCGCTCCTGCAGCTCGGAGCGCTGGTGGTCATCATTCCATTGCTTGTCCAGGATGAACCCCTGGTTGGCACGACTGCGTTTTGGTTTACGCGCCCGATTGCCCGGCAGGATCTTCTCGCCAGCAAGGGCGCATTCATGCTCGCCCTGTTGGTCTTGCCGCCTCTTCTGGCCGAGTTGGCCATGCTCATCTGCAATGGGGTCACGCCCAGGCATGTCGCGCTCGCGGCGCCGGAAGTCCTCCTGACCCAGCTCTCCGCGGTGCTGATGATTTGGACCCTGGCAAGCGTGACGCGGACCTTTGCCCGTTTTGCCATCGTGGGCATTATCGTTGTGGTCGTGATGGGAATCATCGGGTTTGCCGTTGGCATTGCGCAACTGTTCCAAGACAACGTGTTTAAGAATCTCCGTGAGATTTCGCTTACGCTGTCTGCCCAGGTCGTCTCCTCGATCGTCGGGATCGTTTTGTGTTCTGTCGCGATCGTTTATCAATACCTGACGCGCAAAACAGCGCACGCCATTGTCCTTGTCTGCCTGACTTGGATCACGACCCTGGCCGTGTCATCCGCATGGCCTGTGGATTTCCTGAAAAAAGCGAAGGTGCCCGTTCCGAAGGAGATCCTCAATGGCGAAACGGCCGGCATGGCTGTTAATTACAACGGCAATCATTACACGTCCGACGCATTCAGTTTCCGGGCGGCCAAGACTCCCAAGAAGAATGTTCAAGGAAGTCTGACGATGTCCGGGTTGCCTCCCGGGCTTGCCGCCCGTGTCACATCCATCAGCGCCCAGCTTGCATATCCCGACGGCAAGAAACTGACATCGGATGCTGGCAACGTTTCCCTGTCATCCATAACGGGGAACCTGGAACCATGGGACGGCGCCGCCGTCAGCCACGCCTTGGGAGGCATCAGGATTCTCAACCAGGAGGAAAAATCGTCCCGGTTCGCAACGTTGTTCGAGGTGGAGTCTGGTTCTTTCCAGAAGTATGGCGGGATGAAAGGAACCTACACGGCTGATGTGATACTCGATGTTTGCCGCTACAGGGTGACCGGGGTGTTGCCACTTCACAAGAAGGCGCATCTTGACATGGGATCGGAGCATGTGGTCGTCGCCGATGTGCTTCGCGAACCGCATGGATGCCAGGTTCTCCTGAGCGTCAAGAACGTGACCCTGTTGTTCGCCACCGACGCCCAGCTCGACATCGCCAGCCTCCTGCCGGGGGGGCGGAAGGTCCTTTACGTGCTTAGGAACCAGAAGCGCGGACAGGCGTTCATCCCAAAGGAAGACCAGGATGTCGCCACCGATTTTTTCAAAGCGCCTACCGGCGCCCGGCTTAAGATCACGCCCCTTCGAGTTCGCTATGTCTCGGAATTCAGTGATGCTCCCTTGGATGAAGCATGGCTGGCCGATGCCGACCTTGCGAGAATCGAACCGGTTGAAGTTGGGGTATTTTTGAAGTCTCTGCGGATTGAAAACTTCGTGATGGAAAGCAAGGCAGGCAAGCCGGAGCAGAAGAAAAGCGCTTCAGCCAAATCCACGGCGACGAGCCGGTAGGGTGGGGTAATGACAAACGCCGGTTCTTGAGCGACAGAACCCAGCGGTGGGGAGTCTCCTGCTACGAAGGCAGGGGATCAGTTTGAAGGGGGCTTGGCGGGCGGAATCTCGATTTCCCAGCCGCCGCCGAGGGATTTGTAAATGGCGACAAGGGCAGTGGCGGTGCGGGTTTCGCTCTGGGCCAGTTGCGCCTGGATTTCCAGTTGGGTTCGCTCGGCGTCGAGGACGGCGAGAAAATCCGAGACGCCGCCGTCGTAACGCTGGCGGGCCAGCAGAAATGCCTTGCCGGCATCGCGTTCGGACGCGCTGAGATGATCTCGTCGGGCGCGTTCTTGGCTGAAGGAAACCAACGCGTTCTCAGTTTCTTCGAGGGCGAGAAGAACGGTTTTTTCGTAAGAAGCAAGTTCGGCATCGGCGTGGGCGCGGGCGGCTTTGATGCGCGCGCGCACGCGGCCAAGGTCGAAGGCTGCCCACGAGATGCGCGGGCCGAACGAATAGGTATCGGCGCCGGCTTTCGCCAGGCCGGAAATCTGGCTGGATTCCAACGCGATGTTGCCATTGAAGGTGACGCGGGGGAAGAGATCCGCGGTCTCGACGCCGACCCGGGCAGTGGCGGCGGCGAGGGCGCGTTCGGCGGCGCGGATATCGGAACGGCGGCGCAAAAGTTCGGATGGGGAGCCGATGTTGACGAGGGCGGGAAGCACAGGCATGGGCGCCGGTTCGATCAGCCCGGGTTCCAGATCGGTGGGTTGCCTGCCCGTGAGGACGCCGAGACGGTGAATGGCGTGTTTCACCGTGACCTCAAACGGCGGGACAATGGCAAGGGTGGCATTGAGTTGAGTGCGGGCGCGGGCGGCGTCGAGTTCGGTGGCGCGACCGGCGCGCAGTTTTGAGAGGGTCAGTTCGAGCGTCTCGCGCTGGGTCTCCGCATTGCGGCGCACGACATTCAATTGATGCTGCGCGCCGCGAAGCTCGAAATAGTTGCGGGCCAGTTCAGCGGTCAGGGTGACGAGCAGATCGCGGCGTTTGGCCTCCGCAGCTGCGACCTCGGCGGTACTGGCCTCGACGGATCGCCGGAGACGGCCGAAGATGTCCATCTCCCACGTGGCGTCGAAGCCACCGTTATACAACCCGAGTTGCCGCTGGTCGCGGGAGAGAGGCATGTTGATGGAGTCTTCGCTGGACTGTGATCGCGTGTAGCTGGCGTCGGCGGTGACGACGGGAGCCAGGTTCAGGAGGGTCACAGTGCGGAGCGCGCGGGCTTCGCGGATACGGTCGGCAGCAATACGAAGATCGTGGTTTGCGACCAGGGCTTGGTCAACAAGGGCGTTGAGTTTCGGGTCATTGAAACCACGCCACCAAGTGATGGCAGTCTGGTTGGTGGCGACGTTGGGCTGGGCAGCGTTGCCGAAGCCGGCATTGGTTTTAGTCTCGGGCTCCTGGTGGTTCGGTCCCACGGCGCAACCGGTAAGAAGAGAGCCGGACAGCAGGCCGGCGAGCAGCAGCGCCGCCACCCCGTGTGCGTGGGTGTTTTTGCTGACGTTCTTCTTCCTGCGCTCAAGGACGGCGCGAATGACGACGTAGAAGACCGGCGTGAGGAAGATGCCGAATAAGGTCACGCCCAACATTCCCCAGAACACCGCCGTGCCGATGGAGCGTCGCATCTCCGCGCCAGCGCCGGCGGAGAGCATCATCGGCAACACGCCGAACGCGAACGCCAGCGAGGTCATCAGGATCGGCCGCAGCCGGAGACGCGCGGCTTCGATGGCCGCGTCAATCCGGCTCTTGCCGGTGTCCTGGATTTGCTTGGCGAACTCAACGATGAGAATGGCGTTCTTGCACGCGAGCCCCATCAGTGCGACGAGTCCGATCTGGGTGAATAGATTGTTGTCCAGGCCACGCGCCCAGGTGCCAAGGATGGCAAAGAGCAGGCACATGGGGACAATCAGGATGATGGCCAGCGGCAACGACCAGCTTTCATATTGCGCGGCGAGCACGAGAAAGACCATCAACACGCAGAACGGGAAAATGAAGACAGCCGTGTTGCCTGCCATGATTTGCAGCAGGCTGATTTCCGTCCACTCGATGCGTATGCCGGGCGGCAGGTGCTTTTCGGCGAGGTCGTTCATGATCTCGATTGCCTCGCCTGTGCTGACCCCGGGGGCAGGAGTGCCGGTGATTTCAGCGGCATTATACATATTGAACCGATTGACGGTGACGGGCGCGGAAATATCGCGAACCTTCACAACGGCGCCGAGCGGCACCATTTCACCGGCTTCGTTGCGTGTCTTTAGGTTGATCACGTCTGAGGCTTTGACGCGGAACGGTGCGTCGGCTTGGGCGGTGACGCGATAGGGCCGGCCGAATGCGTTGAAATCATTGACGTAGAGCGAGCCAAGGTAAATTTGCAGCGTATCCCAGACGTTATCGAGCGGAACGTGCATCATCTTGGCCTTGGCGCGGTCCACGTCGAGGAAGACCTGCGGAACGTTGGCGCGGAAGGTGGAGATTGCGCCCAGGATCCTCTTGTCCTGGTTCGCGGCGCCCATCAACTTGTAAGTGGCGGCTTGGAGGGCGGGGAAACCAGCCTCGTTGCGGTCCTGCACCTGAAGCTTGAAGCCACCCACCATGCCGAGACCATCCACTGGCGGCGGACCGAAAACGGCGATGAAACCATCCTGAATACCTGAAAGCCTTGTCTTCAAGTCAGCCACGATCTTCTCGCTGGTCAGGCCGTCCTTTACCCGCTCGTGAAACGGTTTCAACGTGATGAAGAAACTGCAGGCATTGGCTTCATTGCCGAGCGTGACGAAAGAGAGGCCGACGATTTCAATCACGTGGCCGATGCCGGGTGTCTTGCGCATGATCTCTGTGATCTTGTTGGCGACGGCTTTGGTGCGTTGGACGGAAGCGCCATCGGGCAGTTGCACGAGGGCGATCAGATAACCCTTGTCCTGCGACGGCACGAAGCCGACCGGCACATGCTGGAAACCATCCCATGTCAGCACGAGCAAGCCGACGTAAAGAACCAAGCCGACACCGCAGTGCCGCAACAACCGGCCCAGCACGGCAACGTAACCGTTGCGACTGGACTCGAAGGCCCAGTTGAAGCCGGTGAAGATCCAGCCCACCGAGTAATGGATGAATTTGCCGATGAAATCCTTCTCTTCATGATGTGGGCGCAACAGCAGCGCGGCGAGCGCGGGGCTGAGCGTGAGTGAGTTGAACGCTGAGATCAGTGTCGAGATGGCGATGGTCAGCGCGAACTGCCGGTAGAACTGGCCGGTGAGCCCGCTCAGGAATGCCGTCGGGATGAACACCGCGGCCAGCACGAGACCGATGGCGACCACGGCGCTGCTGACCTCGGTCATCGCCTTGTGGGTGGCGTCGGCCGGCGGCAGCCCTAGCGCGATGTTGCGCTCGACGTTCTCAACGACCACGATGGCGTCATCCACCACGATGCCGATGGCCAGCACGAGGCCGAATAGCGAGAGGTTGTTCAGTGAAAACCCCATCATGGCCATGGCCGCAAACGTGCCGATGAGCGAAACCGGCACGGCCAGCAGCGGGATGATTGATGCGCGCCAGTTCTGGAGGAACAACACCACCACGATCACGACGAGAATCATCGCCTCCACGAGCGTGTGCAGCACCGCCTTGATGGATTCGCGGATGAAAATCGTCGTGTCGAATTCAATCCGGTATTCCATGCCCGGCGGAAAATCCTTGGCCATGTCTTTCATCGCGGCCACGATGGCGTCGCGGGTTTCGATGGCGTTGGAGCCGGGCAACTGGAAGATGACGACGTTGCCCATTGGCATGCCGTCAAGGTAGTCGCGGGTGTTATAGTCGCCCGCGCCCAGTTCGATGCGCGCCACATCGCGCAGCCGTGTCACCTGTCCCTCCGCGCCGGTCTTGAGGATGATCTCGGCAAATTGCTCCGGCTTGGAGAACCGGCCCTGGGTTTGCACGGTGAGTTGGAACAGATTATCGGAGGGTTGCGGCGGCTGCCCGAATACGCCGGAGGCCACCTGTACGTTCTGTTCACGGATGGCTTGGACGATTTCGGAGGCGGTCAGGTTGCGCGACGAGGCTTTGTTGGGATCGATCCATATGCGCATCGAGTATTCGCTGACGCCGAAGATGCGGACATCGCCGACCCCGGGCAGGCGCGCGAGACGGTCCTTGATGTGCAGGAAGGCGTAGTTGCCCATGTAGAGGTCGTCGTATTTGCCATTGGGCGAGACGAGGTTGATCATCATCGCGATGGTGGGGGTGCGCTTCATGGTCGTCACACCGAGCCGGCGCACTTCCTCCGGCAGACGCGGCAAGGCGGTCGAGACACGATTCTGCACCTGCACCTGGGCCATGTTCAGGTCGGTGCCGGTTTTGAACGTCACGCCCAGCCGCAACTGGCCGTCGCTGCCGCACGCAGACGTCATATAGATCATGTTCTCGACACCGTTGATCTCCTGCTCCAAGGGCGTCGCGACAGTGGCGCCAAGCGTTTCAGCGCTTGCGCCGGGATAGTTCGCCATGACGAACACGGTGGGGGGTGCCACCTCCGGATACTGTGCGATGGGCAGTGTGAACACTGCCACCAGACCCAGGATCACCGTGACGATGGACAAGACTCCGGCGAAGATTGGCCGGCGGATGAAGAAGTGGGAGAATTTCACGCGTGTAAGACCCGATACGTAAAATGTGAGAGCAAACTCAGTGTTGCGCCTTGCCGGTGGGGGAGTCCACGTCGGATGGTTTGTCCACGATTTCGACCTTCACGCCGGGACGCGCCATGATGAGGCCATTGACGATGACGCGGTCTTCCGGCGACACACCCTTGGTCGCAATACGCATCGAGCCGTGCTGACGGTCCACCACGACCGGCCTTGGCTCGACGATGTTGTCCTTGTTGACGATCAATACGTACTTCATTCCCTGATCGGAACCGACCGCGACCGCGGGAACCGCAAGCGCTTGCACGGGAGGGCCGGCTGGCAAGCGCACGGTGGCGAACATGCCCGGGACCATGGACCGGTCGGCGTTGGAGAACACGCCGCGCAGCCGGATCGTGCCAGTCTTCTCGTTCACCTGGTTGTCAAAAAAATCAACATGACCTTTGCGCGGGAAATCCTGTTCGTTCACCAGTCCCAGTTCGCAGGTCAGGGACCCGGTTTTTCCTCCGGAAGCGTTCCCCTTGCTCTGGGTTTTATATTTCAAGAGGGCTGCTTCTTCGACGTCGAAGTAACAGTAGATCGGATCGAGCGAGACAATGGTTGTCAGCACCGTGGCGGCGCCGCCACTGCCCTGAAGCTGGACCAGATTGCCGGCGGTGACGAAGCGCCGGCCGATCTTGCCGCTGATCGGAGCCATGATGCGGCTGTAATCCAGATTGAGCTTGGCTGAAGCTTCCGCTGCGCGCGCTGCGGCGAGGGCGGCCTCGGCTTCGCGCACCGCCTTGCTGCGGCTGTCATATTCCTCTTCCGAAATGGCTTTGGTGTTGCGCAAGCTCTCGGCGCGTTTGAGATCGTTCCTGGCAAGGTCCAGATGTGTTTCGGCACGCTGGCACTCGGCCTGTGCGCGGTCCAGTTCGGCCTGATAGGGACGCGGGTCAATCACGAAGAGCAGGTCGCCTGCCTTCACCTCGGCGCCGTCCTGAAAATGAATGGAATCGATCTGGCCATGGACGCGAGGTCTGACCTCGACCATCTCCACCGCTTCGACGTGGCCGGGATACTCGTCCCAGTTGGTGACGGTCATCATCGTGGGGTGGGTGACGGTGACCTTGGGAGGCGGCATCTGCTGCGCCGCCTGCTTTTCCGAACAGGCCGTCAATGCGATGGCAATCAGTGAGGAGGAAAGGATGAGTGGAATCTTCATGGTCATTTGGGAAAGTGAAAATGTTTTACGCACTGCGACGTCGGACGACGCGTTTCGCCGGACGATCAGGCTCGGAGACCGCAGACGCGCGAAAACCAGCGGAAAATGCAGCGATCATTTGTCCGAGGAAAGCGTCGGCGTCGCTGGGCTTGCACATGCCACAGGTGAACCTCTCAATACCCGAGGGATTACAGAGGACGAACACGAATGCGCCCCAGCAGAACTCAAAGCGCCACCAAAGATCCGTCTTGGGCAGATGCGGCACGCTACGATGGATGGCGGCGAAGTAGGCTTCGCGCACATCGTGATGCTGACGGCGCAGCATTTCCTGGACTTGCGGGTTGGGATCGGTGACAACGCGGCCAATCAGACGCATGATCGTCCCGCCTTTACCCGGCGACGTAGCCATGCGCAACGGCGGCGTCAGCATCGCCTCCAAAATCTTCTCCAGCGGAATCGCCCCGCCATTATATTCTTCTTCCAGCTGTCGCAGCATCCGGTAGTGCTCTTCGTGGATTGGATCAAACCGGCGTTTGAAGACCGCCACCATCAGCCCTTCCTTCGAGCCGAAGTGGTAGTAAACAGTGGCGAGGTTGGCTTTGGCCTCTTCGACGATCTGACGGAGCGAAGCGCCTTTGAAGCCGTAATCCGCAAAAACTTTCTCAGCTGCGTCCAGAATGCGGGTCTGGCTGCCGTGAGCCTGAGTGGAGCTTTTCATTTATTGAACGTTCGTTCAATACGTCAGGATCGAGAATCTGTCAATGCGTTTCTCAGTGGGAGGATTTTGCGCTTGCGTGGGGTAGACGGACGGCGACAATGGCAGATGTGTTCAAATGTTGAATGCGAAGCAGCCGTTGGCGTCAAAGGTGGCCGGACGAGCGACAATTGCGACGGCGTTCATCCGAAAGGACGGTTCTATGCTCGACATGAAGGAAAGGGCCAAGCGAGGTCTAGCAGTGTTCGCTAGCGGGTACGCTAAACGAATAATGAGGTCTCAATATGACCGACTCACAAAGACAGAGTTCGGGCAAAAACTTCATGGCTTGGATAAAACATACCGCTATGGAATCGAGGCTGGGCTGCATGCCTTGGGCGCGGTTATCGAGCAGGTTCTCCCCGAGGACATTCCTGCGGTCATGTTTTTCAAGCAGATTTTGGAAGACGCGCCTGCGGAAATTGCAGGACGATTGATTAACGGTGTCAGGGGCGACCTCGGATTGGCCGTCCAAAACGCCAAGACACTTGAAGAGAGGATGGCAATTATGTCGCTCTTGGAACTCGACGATGCATCCCTGAAAGAACTGCTCCGCTGGTTCGGCAGCATGGATTCCAGCGAGAGGACGCGCGCCGCAGACGTAGTATGCAAACTTGCTTATGGCGAAAGGCAACTCATGTCTAAACTGACGCCGGAAGAGAGAAACACTTTGGTTGATATCGAAAACCCTCCCTCGCCGCCGCCCAAGGAGAACGAGCTGCGCAAGGAAGTGATGAGTGACATGCAGAAGGCGCGGCAAAGCTTACAGCAAAGGCGCAATGAACTTCGCGATAAGCGGAGGGCAAAATCCCATGCATGAGTTTTACAAGTGTCTCTGCACGTTTTTTGGGCTTATTACCGACGCCGGTTCGTTGGCTTGGGAACACCTCGTTGATTATAGAGATTTCCTTTGGCGGCTGGCCAAACGGTTTGCCTTCTATGCTGCCATCCCCATCCCGGCTCTCCTGATCTGCCTCATCTTTGGGTGGCCCGTTAATTGGTTCTATAGCGCCTACTTTATTTTTGTCGGGGCCGAAGCAGTCATTCTCATGGTGTTGGCTTTTCCCATAATTGCGGCGGCACAGTTCATATTCGACAAGTTTCCGCAGTTTGCGGGTAGCATTCAGAAAAGTGTCCGGACAATTGCCGCTGTCGCGTTCTGGGCCTTGATGCTCGCAGTGTATTTCTATGTTTTCCCCTTTGCGGAAAATCCGAAGATGGTTCCGTTGGTTTTGATGGCCTCCGCAGCTTTGGCATTCGGAGTCTATGCAGGCTGGGTTTATTTGCCGCGTGCCTTACTCAAAACCGTTGCCACAGTGTTTCTTGTTGGCATCTTTGTGATCGCAACTTTTGCCTTCTGTTTTCCCTACAGAACACAACAACTTGTCGGATTGACGCACATCGTTGACATGGCAGTAGCTCAACCTAAACGCTTAACAATATCGTATGAAGATTTAGAAAAGGAGCGGATAACGTTTTTTGGACCACATGCAAAACCGCTAGTTTGGTATTTTAAGACGGATGATGGAAGATTTGAACTGTTCGACAAGCAAGGTTCCCATCCGATTTATAAGGAGGAGTTAAAACCTCTAACGGCTGTCATTGTCTCTCAGGTTAAGAAGCAACTGAAAGAAAAAGATACTGAATCGAAAGAAAAGAAGAAGGCGAAGGAACAACAAGAAGCGAAATTACGCCAAGAGCGGGACCAGGAGGCTGCGCCTCAACCTAAACGCTTAAACATATCGCATGAAGATATAGATCAGGAACGAATATCGTTTTTCCGGCAAGATGGCAAACCGCTAGTTTGGTATTGTGAAACAGGAGATGGAAGATTTGAACTGTTCGACAAGGGTGGATGCCATCCAATTTACAAAATGGAATTCAAACCAATAACGCCTGACATTGTCGCTAAGATTAAAAAACAACTGAAACAAGAAGAGACTGAATCGAAAGAAAAAGAACAAAAGACCGCCGAAGTCAAACGAAAGGCCAAGAAAAAAGCTGAAGCCGAGAGGCAAGCTAAAGCCACGCGCGAAACGTTGGCTCGCTACTTCTCTTCGCTTTGGCTTGGCGATCAAACCGTCCGAACGGACTACGGAATCATCATTGCCAGAAATGCGGGCGCCGTGGACTCAGCGGCAGAGACGCTTACTCGGGCAATCGTCGCGGCGTGTCCGCCAAAAGCAACCACCGCGAAAATTCTCCCTGCCTTCGCAGGCGACGGAAAGATTGCCGCGATCTTGGCCGGCGATAATTCCGGTCTTGCCACGCTTCACTTGAAGGACTTCTTCAAGAACGTGATCGCCGGAGAGTTTTCGGTCGCGAGTGCCAGAAATGCGAGTGCGACCGAAACTTTCTCGGCCAGTTTGCGCCTCATAGTGAAGAGTTTCGACCCGGCCACTGGCGGTGAGAAGGCTGCGGTCGTCATCGAAGCCAAAGGCATTGGCCTCTCCGAGGCTGGTGCGGAAAAAATGGCTTTGGAAAGAGCCGTCGAGCAGATGAAGAAAGAGAAGCTGGAGGCAGTTCTCGCCTTATGAAATTCAAACCCTGCTGCATAATCGCTGCGGCGCTGGTCGCATTTCTTGCGACCGCGACTGCGAACGCCCAGTCCATGGACCTGGAGATCAAGACAGTCACAACCAAGCTGGCAAAAGATATCGTCGCCAAAGGACGGAAGAAGGTTGCGGCGCTCGACTTCACGGATATACAAGGTCGGCCGACCGAACTCGGCCGCTTCTTGGCCGAGCAGGTTTCGGTGGAAATGGTTGGCGCGAGCGAGGTGTCAGTGGTTGATCGCGCGAACATCAAAAGCATCCTCGCCGAGCACAAACTGAGCGAGGAAGGTTTGGTGAACCCAGAGAACGCAAAGAAGATCGGTCAGTTCGCCGGTGTGGACGCAATCCTGGTTGGCACCGTGACCTCGCTGGATGACGGAGTCGTGTTAACCATCAAGGCTGTTGCCACGGACACCGCGGAGATCGTTGCTGCCGGCAAGACGAAGTTTTCCAAGACCAGCGAAATCCAGACGCTCCTTAATAGAGCCGTTTCCGGCAGTGCAACAGCCACTGGGGCGATGACAGAAGGTAGTGGCAGCAGCACCAGCTATCAGAATGCCAATGCTATCGCGACGAAGGACATCGGTTCTCTTCGGGTCGTTCTCAAATCCGTTATGC
>CAZGGF010000183.1:0-1641 GCA_964524715.1 uncultured Verrucomicrobiota bacterium
AATCGCCGGCCACCGAGAAGACCGCATCGCACCTGGCGGAGGCTGGTTGCTTGAATTTCACCGTGCCCGGTCCTTCGAGAAGCTCCCATCGCGCCATGAGCCGGCGCTTGACGGGTTTGCCGTCGTCGGTCACGGAACCGCCCAAACGCACGGTGGCCCGATCGGAAATGATGTCGGGTCCCGCCTTGACTACGGGTGGATTATTGAGCGGCAGGGCTTTCTCCAAAGCCTTTACCGACGAATAGGCGGCATTGTCCTGAAGCGTCCACTGCGTCAGCGCAGCGGCCTTGTTCGTGAAGAACTCCACGCCCGGCAGCAGGACGAAGCCGTTGTTCAAAATCCTCCCTGTGCTGCAGCAGACCTTCGGGTCGGGCTTCGCGCTGCCCCAGATGAAGATTTCGGAGGGACCCAGTTTCTTCGCCCAGTTGTTCCGGATGAAGCGCGAACCGCGAATCTCCACGTTCTTCGGCTGCGGGGAGCGCAGACCCAGCACCTCGATGGCTGCACCGGCGTTGTTCTGGAACGTGCAGTTCTCGATGACGCATCCATCGCCGCCCGCCTCGAAATCAATCCCGCCCTCGTCGTGGCTCTTTGAATCGGGTTGGTTGCGGAATGTGCAGTTGCGGATGGTCAGCTTCTGCGGATGCACGAGCATGATTCCCATCGTGCCCGCAAATGCGTGGTATCCGGACGCATCGAAGATACAGTTTTGCATCACAGTGTCCTTCACCGAGACCAACGCTGGATGCGGCGAGGTGTTGAAAGCGTAGCTATCGTGGCAGTAGAGACGGTCGAGCGTCACGCGCTCGCCTCTGACAAAGAAGCCCCACGAGGTCTGGAACATTTCGCAGTCTCGGACGGCAAGGTCGCGGGCTGTCGCGCCGACCACCGCGATGCCCGCGGAATGACCGCCGAGCGCATCGTCCTTCGGCGGTTCGTAATCGCGCCACTCCGGGATGCCGCTGCTGTTCGGCCGGTAAAGCCCCTCGATGTGGTGCGCGATGCAATCTTCAATCTGTAAGCCACCGTGGCCGGGCGTCGCATACGAAACGACGAGGCCCTTGCCCGCGTGGCTTACGACCAGGCTTCGAACGCGCAGAAAATCCGGGTCCTTGATGAGTACACAACGGTCGCCGATGTGCCAGTTGCGCCGGATGATTGGCCGCGCACCTTCGCCGTAAGCACCAATCTCGGCCCAACGCCCGGCGGTGCCTTTCGCGCCGAGCCGCAACTCTTGATTGATGACACTGCCGCGTTTGATCAACAACCGCTCGCCCGGGCCGAGCGTGCGTCCGTTAACGTTGGCGAAATCCTGCCATGCCGCATCGGGCGAAGTGCCCGTGTTGGCGTTCCGTCCACCGACACTGTCCACGTAGTACGTCACAGGGCTGGCCGGCGCATCCGCAGCCTCCGTTGTCATGGCGGCAAACAAAGCAAGCGCGGCTGCAACAAACCCCTTTCGCGAGCTATTCATATCATCAGACTTCGGTCTTGGGCTTGGACTGCTTTCCAGTCATCGAGGTGATGGCGATCTTCCACATGCGTACCTTTGCCACCGACGTGGCCTCAAACGGCCAGGTCTTGCCGGAATACTGGCGCATGATCTCGTTGAGCGCATGCTCCCTCTGTGCCGGGTTGACC
>CAZGGF010000184.1:0-1911 GCA_964524715.1 uncultured Verrucomicrobiota bacterium
ATCATCATGAACAATCATCACGTCGGGGACGTGGCCTACAAACCTGCACAGCGCTGCCGACATACCGCATCAGTTCATGGGCGAAAATGAAAAGGACAGGCATAACGCCTGTCCTTTTCGTGTTTACGTGCTCTGAAGTCCTTGCGAGACCTATCCGTTGAGCGTCCAGCCGTCGCGATACTTCTTGCCGAGGTATTGGTTGGCCTCGGGGCAGTTGGTGACCTTGCCGGCAACGGGGTCATACTGGAGCTTCTTGCCGGCGCGGTAGGCGACCAAGCCGAGCAACAACTGCTCGACCATGTTGCCGCTATACTCGAAGTCGCACGCGGTCTTGAGGCTGGGGTTCTTGCACGCCTCGATCCACTGCTTCTGGAAGTGGCCGAGCGGAGGCAGAACGGTCTCAGCGGTGGGCGGCTTGTAGTAGGTCATGTCGGCAGCGTCGCCAACGGGGATGAGCAGGCGCTTCTGGAAGTCGCAAACAAGGACGCCCTTGGAGCCCTTGAACATCGCGCCGTGGTCGATCTTGGTGAGGTCCAGCCAGGAGACGGGCGACTTGGGCATGACGCGGCCCTGATACCATCCAATGCGAATCGGGCCGCGCCAGTCATTGGCGGGATGCTCGAAGTGCGAGGCGCACTTGATGGGCGTGATGGCAGGGTTGAAGGGATCACCTTTGGCTTCCGCGGAGGTCGGCAGGGTGGCGTCCACGCAGTTCCAGAGCAGGTCCATCGTGTGGCTGCCCATGTCGCCGATCTGGCCGGCACCGAACTCCCAGAACATGTTCCAAGAAAGGCAATTTGCGCCAGGGCCTTTTTCGAAGTAGCCGGGATTGTAAGGATGGAACTGCGACGGGCCGAGCCAGAGGTCGTACTTGAGATTCTTGGGTGGCTCGCCGGCCTCGGGCAGGTAGCCGGCGGGGACGCCGGGCTTGTCTTTGAAAAAGACGATGCCGGGCTTGTCGTCGTAATCGTTTGGATGACTGTAGTCGCAGCCGGACGGCCTGACCTGGCGGTTACCCCAGGCGTAAGCGGCCTCGAGGTTGCCCACCGCGCCGCCGCGGATGAGTTCACGGGTGCGGTTGAAGTTGGGGTTGGAGTGGCGCTGCATGCCGACCTGCGTGGCGAGCTTGCCCTTCTTCTTCATCCAGTTGGCTCGAACAGTGCGCGCTTCCTCAACCGTGATGGCGAGCGGCTTCTCACAGTAGCAGTGCAGGTCGCGGTTCAATGACCAGTTCGCGATGAACGCGTGCGTGTGGTCGGCGGTGCAGCAGACGACGGCGTCGAGGTCTTTCTGTTCGAGACACTTCCGCCAGTCCACATAGGTCTTGGCGCCGGGGAACTTCTTGAGCGCGTCGGGGAAACGATCCTCGTTCACATCGCAAAGGGCCACGACGTTCTCGTCCTTGAGAGAATCGTAGTGGGCGAGGCCGCGGCCCCAGACGCCGATGAGGGCGACATTGAGTTTGTTGCCGGGGGCGTTCTTGCCCGCGCGGGCGCCGCTCGGCAGCAGCAGCCATCCAGCTCCAACAGCGGCGGTGGTCTTGAAGAAGTTGCGTCGATTCATGGTCGAGTTCTCCTGAGGCGTATATGTGTTTTGTTTCAAAGGCGTGCGCATCCTAGCAATGAAAACGGCGCGGTAAACAGTTTTTTTCTCGGGATACACGAATTCTTTTTGCAGGCGACGCGGGTCGCACCTGCAATCATGACGGGTCCCGGAGAGTCTGTCAGGGCTCAGCCATCAAGGCCTCGTGTTGTTGCCTCCATGCCGCGCCCAGTTCCTCAAGCGAATCAGTCTGGAGTGTCTGATCAATCAACGGGAAGATCACCTGTTCTTCGTAGCTCAGATGTTCGCGCGCGATGACGACCGCCGACAGGAGCAGACTCCGTGATTCTACAGCGCGCGGCGCTTCTT
>CAZGGF010000185.1:0-4242 GCA_964524715.1 uncultured Verrucomicrobiota bacterium
TGGTCGGGACCTTCGATGCCTTTCACGTCGTTGACGCCACGAATCTTGCCGTCGCGCTTAGGGCCACCCTCGGCGCTGTATGTCGGCGCAGCCCAGTTATCGAGATTCAACTGTCCCTTCTCCGTGTAATACCGATGCCGCCGACCGCCGGAGTGGCCCATGTTACACGAGAACACCGCCATGAAACCTTCCGGGTAAACCCACAGCGCCTCGGCGTGATCGGGCGCAGTGAACTTGTGCTCGTCCTTCCACGTGAACGTGCCGCCCAAACAAACGCAACTCTCCGGGAACTGCGCGCCGGTGATGTAATGCAGCAGGTCCACGAAATGGCTGCCAAAGCCCGTGATGGGACCATCGCTGTAGTCGCGGTAGCCATACCATCCCGAGTAGAGATCGGACGTGAACGCCTGTTTCGGAGCGTCCATCTGGAACTCGTCCCACGCCACGTCGTCCTTCTTCACGTCCTTCAAGTAGCGATACCAGTAAGGCTGGTCGCTGTTGCGGCATTGCTCGATGCGCGACGCCTTGCCGAGCAAGCCGGACTTCCACAATTCGCGGCAGGCCGTGCTGGTGGGCAGGCTGCGCACCTGCGTGCCGACCTGCGCCACGACACCCGCCGCCTTCACTGCGTCCACGGAGCGAACCAGTTCCTCCATGTTCTTCGCCATCGGTTTCTCGACATAGATATGCTTCCCGGCCTTGGCGGCGGCCTCCAGATGCGTGGCGTGCTGGTGATCACACGAAGCAATCATGACCGCGTCCACGTCCTTGCACGCCAGCAGGTCGCGGTAGCTGACGAACTGTTTCGCGTCCAAGCCATACCATTCCTTGCAGAGAGCGGCGGCCTGTTCGCGCGCCACACGCCATGGATCGGCCACGGCCACGAATTCGACATTCTCAGCCTTGTCATGTTTGTGAATGCCGGCCATGTGCGCATTGCGGCCGCGGTCGCCGCAACCAATCTGGCCGATGCGGATGCGCTCATTTGCGCCGACGATGCGCGCGTAGCTGCGCGCCGTGAACGACATCGCCGTCGCGCCCGCGGCGGCTGTCTTGAGGAAATCCCTGCGATTACAATTGGTTTGCATGGTTCAATACTCCTGAACGGGTGGGTGAATTTGGAGGGCTCTCCAGGTCTGGCGTTGCGGCAAGCACCGCTGGATTCCGGTTTGTTTCAAAACCACGCGCGTGTCTCGCTTCGATCGTTCCGTTTTTGCCTCCATGGCATTCGTCTCCATCAACGGTTCCGACTTCAGCAGCAGTATAGCGTGCCATGGCTGCGGTGCGAGCAAGAAACCCTCCGGTCGCACGTCAAGACCCCGGCCGGCGAACACCGGCGGGCGTTCGACCATGGACTACGAGACGTCGCGCACGGGTTTCTTGATTCCCCACTTGTTCATCCTTGAAAGCAAGGTGGTGGGTTTGACGCCCAAAAGCTCGGCAGCGCCATCGGGGCCTTTGATCTTCCAATGGGCCTTGTCGAGAATGACCAGCAGGTTTTCGCGCTCGCGGCGCTGAAGCTCAGCTTCTGTGAGAAAGTCCGGTTGAGGGGCATCCCCTTCCTGTGCTTTGACCGGGGCAGCCATCCGGGATGCAGGCGACGAATGCGCTGTCACGGGCAGGTCAAATTCCAGCGTTCCGCCTCGCGCCAGGATGACGGCGCGTTCGATCACGTTGCGCAGTTCCCGAACATTGCCCGGCCAATGGTAACTCTGGAGTTGAACGACGCCGGCCTTGGTCAGGCGGGGTTTCGTGCATTTCAGGTCCCTGACCGACAGGTCGATGAAATGCTTCGCCAACAGCGGGATGTCGTCCGCCCGTTCCCTGAGTGGTGTAACCTGAATCGGGAATACGTGCAGCCGGTAGTAGATATCCTCGCGGAACCGGCCTGCTGCCACGGCCTTCTTCAAGTCCCTGTTGGTGGCCGCGATAATACGCACGTCTGCGTGGCGCGTCCGGTCGTCGCCAACGCGCTCATACCGTTTCTCTTGCAGGACACGCAGGAGTTTTGTCTGCATCTCCAGAGGAATCTCTGCAATCTCGTCCAGGAAAAGGGTCCCGCCCTCGGCTGTCTCAAAGCGACCGGCGCGGTCTTTGATGGCGCTGGTGAAGGCGCCTTTGACGTGGCCGAAAAACTCGCTTTCAAAAAGATCCTTGGGAATGGAGGCGCAATTGACCCTCACCAACGGCTTGTCGCTGCGCCTGCTGCGCCGGTGTATCTCGCGCGCGACCAATTCCTTGCCCGTCCCGGTATCCCCGAGAATGAGCACCGAAGCTTCTGTCGGCGCCACCATGTCAATCTGGCTGATGATCTGCCGCAAAGAGGCGCTCTGGCCGACGAGGTCGCCGAAGGCCTTGGCTTCCACCACCTCTTCCTGCAGGTAGGTATTCTGCAGCTCGAGTTGTGCTTTCAGCCGCTGGATTTCCTCAAACGCCCGCGCGTTGGCAATCGCTGCGCCGATGTGGTCAGCAAATATCCGGCCCCATGGGCGTGATTCGTCCGGCATGTCTTCGCGAGAGAAGCCAACGATAACGCCCAAGACCTCGCCCTTGAAGATGATCGGCGTCGCGCCGAATGCGCGAATCTCTTCCTGTTTCAGCCAGTCCAGTCCGGCGGTCTCTTCCTGGTGCTTGTCCAAGTCCTTGGCGAGTCTTTGCTCCCCGGTCGCAGCCGATTTGCCCAAAAGCCCAACTCCCAAAGGGATACGAGCGTTGGAATCGCTGAAACGCGGAGCCTCCTGCTCAGGACCAGACAGAGAAACACCTTTGCCTGCAACCAAATGCAGGCAACGGGACTGGTCGGGGCATTCCGGCCTGCGCGGGCAGACGGAACAGATATCTCCTTTATCAATCAGCCAAATCTGGACACAGACCATTGGCCCTTCCCCTGCGTGACTGACGAGCCTCTTTACCAGAAGGTCCAAGGAGTGCTCGTGGGCGATATCCAACAACAACTGCGTGGCACGATTGGGATCGAACCGCCTATCACTCGTTGGTTCCATAGCGCCTGATACTGCCAGATAACATGTGACCTGTCCAAATTAAACGAACGATTTTTCGTACGTGCAATATTTCGACCGGTAAACAACCAGCACAAAATGTATGTAACGTTCTTTACACAAGCATATTACAGTAAATGACCACATCTGCGGCATAAACTATGCGCGATATATGAAAGATTTGAATCGCGACCAAAAAAATGAACTTGGACCCGGACAAAACACAGTGTGTTGAGGTTGGAGAGGCAGACTTCGAATCTGTGGTTCTGCGCTCGAAAGAACCGGTCTTGGTCGTGTTCTCGGCACCGTGGAGCCATCCTTGCCAAATCATGGATGCGGCACTGAATGAAGTCGCGACGGCATGCTCCGGAAAGGTGAAAGTCGTCAAGATCAACGCCGACGACAACCCTGATCTCAGTTTGGTGTGCGAGATTCAATCCATCCCGACGCTGCTGTTCTTCGTAAACGGAAGTCTTCGCGCCAAAGTTGTCGGGACCGCCAGCACACAGGCGATTCTCTCCAAATGGCAGTCGGTATTCCGCGACAGCGATGCCATACCTCTTTCTTCCACCCAACAAGGGAAATAAGCACTGCAATTTTTTGACAGAAAGGAACTTGTTATGAACATAAAGCGTGAGTGGGTAACACCGGTGACTGCGGGCGCATTCTTGCTGTCCGCTGTGACCGGTATTTTGATATTCTTTCACTTGGATTCGGGGGCAACCAAAATTGTCCACGAGTGGTTGAGCTGGATCCTGGTGGGCGGTGTCATCCTTCACATGGTGCCGAATTTCCGCGGATTGAAAACGTGCCTTTCGACCAAACGAGGAACGCTCATTGTTGGAACATTCGCTGCCATTCTTGCAATCGGCATTCTTCTTCCGGCGGGGAAGCATGGCGAACCTCCTTTCATGCAACCCGTTCGGGCGCTTTCACAGGCCCCTCTCACAACGCTGGCCCAGGTTGCGCAAGTTCCACCTCAGCAATTGCTTGAGCGACTCTCGAAGGCCGGCCTCCAACCGGTGTCAGACCAGCAGAAGTTGAGCGACCTCACCGGAGACGACATGAGGAAACAACTGCGCGTCCTCTCCATGGTACTGAGCGCGAACAACTAATCGTGCCCGGCACATCATTCAAGGCACGGCTCCACTATTTGAATAATTCCCTTCATCAAGCCATCAAACATCCCTGCAACCCCGTATGAAACTTCCATTTCATCCACGTCTTCTGATCGCGGCCTTGG
>CAZGGF010000186.1:0-13712 GCA_964524715.1 uncultured Verrucomicrobiota bacterium
TTGCCATTCAGCAAGAAGTGGCTTCAACTCAGGAGCGGTACTTCCCAACACATCGGCTTGACGTTGCGACAGGGCTTCGAGCATCGCGCCCTTGCTGGATAGAACGACCGAGAAGGCAAATCGCCGGGCTGCCGGATTCTCCGCAAGGTGTTCCGCAACAAGCGAACAACTGCCGTGGAAATCATGATTATGAGCTTTGTTGTAGGCTGCCTGCTCTAGTTCGCTCGCGAAGGCAAACACTTGGTCGCGTGACGTTTCCCGATTCCTCCAGACTTTTTGCAGAGACATTAGAGCTTCAGTTGGTTTTTTCGCTGCGACCTGACAACACGCCAGATTGCCAAGACCGGATGCCGTATCTGGGTGATCGGGACCAAGAACCTTTTCCTGTATCTGCACGTCGCGGCGGCAAAGCGGCTCCGCTGCTGCGTAGTTACCCATTGCGACGTAAACCTCCGCCAAGTTGTTTAGGCATTTGCCAGTGGCGGGATGTTCAGCGCCCAATGTCTTCTCGTAAATGGCGAGGCTGCGCTTGTAAAGCGGTTCGGCAGCCGCATGGTTGCCCATGCTGCTGTAAGTAAGCCCTAAGTTATTCAAGCTCTGGGCTGTATCGGGATGTTCAGCGCCGAGCACCTTCTCGCGGATAGCGAGGCTGCGTTTATAAAGCGGCTCGGCTGCCACATTGTTGCCAATCTCACGATAAAGCTCTGCCAAGTTGTTCAGGTTTGTCGCAGTCTCAGGATGTTCAACACCAAGCACTTTCTCGCGGATAGCAAGACTACGTTTGTAAAGCGGTTCGGCGGCGGCATAGTTGCCAATGTTGAGATAAAGCTCCGCCAAGTTGTTCAAGCATATACCAGTGGCTAGATGGTCTGGACCGAACGCCCTCTCGCAGATAGCGAGGCCGCGTTTTAGGAGCGGTTCGGCTGTCGCATACTTGCCCATCACTTTGTAGAGTTCCCCAAGGACAACAAGGCAACCAGCGGTGGAAGTGTGGTTTTCGCCGAAAGTCTGCTCGCATATATCCAAGGCTTTCTTTGCCAAGGGTATTGCCTCGGCATATTTCCCCTGCCTTTGGAGTTCGAGGGCTTGTTTATGATAATCTTCCCCTTGCGCCATGAGGCGATCCTTGGCTGTGACTTCGCCTTGCGCGGCGAGTCTTGGAGAGAATAGGCAGAAAACCAACAAGGCGGAGAAGATGTGCAGTGTCCTGTTCACGGTGTTGGCCGCTAAGGCTTAGGCGCAATCCCGCTTAAGAGAGCCTTCGACACGTTGGCGACCGCCTCGCGTAACTCATCGGGGTCGGAAGCCTCGATCTTCCTAGCGAGAATCACCGTTTTCTTTTTCGTGTCGCAGAGCCGCAACTCCAACTGGCTGCCTTCGGCTTTGGGAACGCGAGCAACCACAATCACGAAGCGCTCGGTGACGCCTCGGAGCGCATCGGCTGGATACGTGTCCGCTGTGATGCCAAGCATTGCATCGGCGGCGGCGTAGCGGTTTGTCACTGAGCCAGCCGGGAAACGGTTTGAGACAGCGCCCAGCACGGCACTTGTGATCTCAGCAGAGCGGACTTGGCTGGTGGCACCGCCGCGCAGAACGAATTGCTGGACGATGGAATCCGCCGGGATGCAGTTGAGAACCAGCAACGAGTTGCGGCTTTGTCCGGCGCGCTCAACGACAACGGAGATCATCAAAGCGGCAACCAACAGCGCGCAGACGGCGGCGGGCACAAGCACGGCGGGCCGCATCCAATCGAAGGACAGGAACGCTGTCAGTTGTGCAAAGAAATCGCGGCGCGGCGTTCGCTCTGGCCGTATGCCTTCGGTCAGGCGCATGACGCGCTGCACCTTGGCTTCGTAGCCGGTGGCGTCATGCTTGGCAGTGACGGGAGGCCGAACAAGGGCTTTGTATTTGTGCAACAGCGCTGTCAGGACGTGGAGCTTGTGCTGTTCGTTCCCGACGGGCGACGGCGGCACAACGATGCCGGAATCGCTTTTCAGCAACTCCTCAAACCGTTCCTGTGCGTCAGGGTCGGGCTTCATGGTTTCCTCACAGCAAGGCCTCAAGCTCTTTCCACAGGTCGGGGCGCTGCTCGATCTGCGTCCGCAGCCGGGCGAGACAGCGGGCAAGATAGACGCCAACCTGCGGCGCGGGAATGGACAGCCGCTCGCCAATGTCCTTGTAAGCCAGTTCTTCAAAGAACCGGTTGTGAAGGATGCCTCTGCACATCTCGCCCAAAGACTCGATGGCCCCAAGCAGCGCGCCAAGCGATTCGTCGTCCACCAGTTCCGGCGACACGGTTTCCGGCTGGGCAACGCTGTCCAAGCTGGGGTCGTCGTCTTCGCCGTGAGCCAGGTCGGATTCCAAGACGGGTTTCATCTTGCGGACGCGGTCCACGCATTTGTTGTGCGCCACGGTGCCGACGAAGGCCGGGATATTCTCGATGCCGGCAAGTTTGCGGGCGAGTTCAATCATGGTTTCCTGTGCGATGTCCTCCGCTTCGTGGGAGTGGAATCGGAAGGGCGGCGCAAGGGCGATCATCTCGGCATGGCGAAAGTTTGCGCGAAACAATTCGCCCCACGCCTTGGAGTCGCCCCTCAGACACCGCGCCACAAGCTCTTGATAGTCGGCACTGCCAGCCACGATGACCTCCTGAAACTGGTTGGCAGATTATCATACGCACCTTGGTTGAGAAACTGAAACATTGGCGAGCCTCAGCGCCCGTTGGGTCTTGCCCCCTCCTATCGAAAGACCCACGGGCAAACTGAGGCTCGGCCCTGCTGGCGCGGTTGCCAGACTAATACGACCATTGGCTGCTGCCGCTGTTGTGGATGAAACGGTTGGATGGCTGCGTGCGATAACCTTCTTGGCCGGTGTAGGGATTGACGTTTCCCCGCGTGGACCAGTTGTTCTGGAAGCTGCGGTCTGGGTTGGTCTGGTAGTGGCCTTGGACGTAGGTTCCATTGCTGCGGGTGTAGGGATTGACGTAATGCTGGCCTTGAGCGAATGCGGGGGTTGCGAGCGCGAGGACGGCCAACAGGGTGATGAGTGCTTTCTTCATTGGTGTTTCCTTTCGAGTCTGAGGTTTCATTTTGGTTTCTTTTGGGCTTCTTTGCCCTTTACACCTCCTAAGTCGAATGAGGACGCGAAATATAACAGCGCAGGTGAAGATTCTTTTTGGGAAGGGAATTGGCCCCAAACTCCTTGTTCGGCTATAGTCGGGCAGTCATGGAGACACCGGAAAATTTTGCGCTGAGTTGTCCAATCCCGATTTCAAACTACCCGGCCGTGCAGATGGCGCACGGCGGCGGCGGCAGGTTGATGCAGCAGCTCATCGGGAAGATGTTTGCGGCGGCGTTCAGCAACCCGCTGCTCGACCAGCAGCACGACGGCGCGGTGTTCGACACCGGCGGCGCGAAGCGGCTGGCGTTCACCACGGATTCCTACGTGGTGCGGCCGTTGTTTTTCCCCGGCGGCGACATCGGCAAACTGGCGGTGTGCGGCACGGTGAATGACCTGGCGATGTGCGGCGCGCGACCGCGTTACCTGAGCTGTGGCTTCATTCTCGAAGAAGGGCTGCCTATGGACACGCTCTGGCGCATCGTCCAGTCCATGCGTCGCGAGGCCGACGTGGCCGGCGTGCAGATCGTGACGGGCGATACGAAGGTCGTGGACAAGGGCAAGGGCGACGGCATTTTCATCAACACGGCTGGCGTCGGCATGTTGGAGCATGACCGCGTCGTGGCGCCGAAGAGCGTCCGGCCGGGCGACGCCATCCTGATCAACGGCGACGTAGGCCGCCACGGCATCGCGATCATGGCGGTGCGCGAGGGATTGGAATTCGAGACGGCTATCGAGAGCGATTGCGCGGTGCTTTCGGGGTTGGTAATGGACGTGCTGGCGGCGGGCGTCGAGGTTCACTGCATGCGTGACCTGACACGCGGCGGGCTGGCGAGCGGCCTCAACGAAATTGCCGAGTCGGCCGGCGTTGGCATCGTTTTCGACGAAGAAGCAGTACCGGTTCGCGAAGATGTGCACGGGGCGTGTGAAATGCTCGGCTTTGACCCGTTCTACGTCGCCAATGAGGGTCGTTTTGTCACATTCGTCGCAGCGGCGGACGCCGAGCGCGCGCTGGCGGTGATGCGCGCTCATCCCCTCGGGGCCGACGCACGGCTTATCGGTCACGTGACGGCAGAATCGGCCGGTTTGGTGACAATGAAGAGCCGGATTGGCGCGACACGGATCGTGGATATGCTCAGTGGGGAGCAATTACCGAGGATTTGTTGAACCTCCACAGGAGATGGGGAATGTGGCGTGGAGTTGTGGAGGCTGCAACGCCCGCAAAATAATCGCCAACCGTAGCGTAGTTGATTTGGCGGTGCTACCTTATCGTCCCTCGTTTCAATCGTGGCACCTTTTGGGTGCTGCAACAGTTGGTTTAGGAGAATGACATGGTAATGAATTTGGCAAGACCGGCGATGCCGTCGGATGACAAGCGCTGGAAAATCGTCAATGCGACGATGCGCCGTCATGGGTATTCGCACCACTCGCTTATCGAGGCGCTGCACACGGTCCAGGAGATCTTCGGTTACCTGGACGAGACGGCCTTGAAGTTTGTGGCAAAATCACTGCGCGTGCCGCTCAGCAAAGTCTACGGCGTCGCGACGTTCTACAACTTTTTCACGCTCAAACCCCAGGGCGAGCATACCTGCGTCGTTTGCATGGGCACGGCCTGCTACATCAAGGGTGCGCCACAGATCCTGGACGCGATCGAGGAAATCGCAAAGATCAAACCGGGCGAAACAACGGCAGATCGCAAACTTTCTGTGATCTCTGCCCGGTGCTTTGGCTCGTGCGGGTTGGCGCCAGCGGTGGTGTTTGACGGCGAGGTTGCCGCCAAGGTCACACCCGCGGTTGCCACGGAGAAGATTCGGAGGTGGTTGAATCCATGACACCAGAAGAACTGCACAAGATCGCCGAGACTGAAGTCGAGGCGAAACAAAAGGTCAGCCACACGCTCTGCGTTTGCATGGCCGCCGGCTGCGTTTCCACGCACGCGGACAAGGTCAAGGAGTCGCTGGAGCAGCAAATCGAGAAACACGGCCTCAAGGAAACATGCAAGGTCAAGGGTGTGGGTTGCATGGGACTTTGCATGGCAGGACCGTTGGTGGCCGTGGAACAGACGGGCGCGCTCTACCAGATGGTGACACCGCAGGATGCGGAGGAGATCGTCAAGAACCTCGGCAAACCGCCGGTGAAACGCATTGAGTGCGACACGACACAACCATTCTTCATGCGGCAGAAGAAGATCGTGCTGGAAAACTCCGGCATCGTGGATCCGGAGCGCATCGAGGAATACATTGCCGCCAAGGGCTATGACGCTTTGTTGGAGGCACTGACCTCGATGCACGCGGCGGAGGTGGTCGAGCAGGTTTCCAAGAGCGGCCTGCGCGGCCGCGGCGGCGCGGGATTCCCGACGGGCCTCAAATGGGGCACCGTCGCGAAGGCTCGCGGCGACCGGAAGTTCGTCATTTGCAACGGCGATGAAGGCGATCCGGGCGCGTTCATGGACCGCAGCGTCCTGGAGAGCGACCCGCATCGCGTGCTGGAAGGCATGGCCATCGCCGGCTACGCGGTTGGCGCCAGCCAGGGTTACATCTACGTCCGCGCCGAATATCCGCTGGCGGTCAAACGCCTCAAGGACGCCATCAAACAGGCGGAACGGCACGGCTTGCTGGGTCACAACATCTTCGGCACCACGTTCAGCTTCAACATCGAGGTGCGTCTCGGCGCAGGCGCGTTTGTCTGCGGCGAGGAAACGGCGCTCATCGCGTCGGTCGAAGGCAAGCGCGGCCAGCCGCGTCCGCGTCCGCCGTTCCCGGCCGAGCGCGGTCTGTGGGACTGCCCGACGCTGATCAACAACGTTGAGACCTTTGCGAACATCCCGCCGATCATCCGCAATGGCGGCGAGTGGTTCGCCGGCATCGGCACCGAGAAGGGCAAGGGCACCAAGGTGTTCGCGCTCGCGGGTGCGATCAACAACACCGGCCTCATCGAAGTGCCGATGGGCATCTCCCTGCGCGAGATCATCTTCGATATCGGCGGCGGCATTCCCAACGGCAAGAAGTTCAAGGCCGTGCAGACCGGCGGCCCCTCGGGTGGCTGCATTCCGGAGCAATTCCTCGACATGCCGGTGGATTACGATTCACTGGCGAAGGTCGGCTCGATCATGGGCAGCGGCGGCATGATCGTGATGGACGAGACCTCGTGCATGGTGGACGTGGCGAAGTTCTTCATGGAATTCTGCATGACTGAGAGCTGCGGCAAATGCGTGCCGTGCCGGGTGGGCACCAAGCAGATGCACGAGTTGCTCAGCAAGATCTCCACGGGCAAGGCAACGGTAGACGACCTGGCGATGCTCGAAGAGCTGTGCGACGTCGTCAAGAATACCAGCCTTTGCGGTCTTGGCATGACCGCGCCCAATCCCGTTGTCAGCACGCTGCGCTACTTCAGGGACGAATACATGGCCCACATTCACGACCGGCGTTGTCCCGCGGGTGTGTGCAAGATCGGAAAGGAGCAGTTGGCGACCGTATGAACCCTTCAGCTCAAAAGACTCTCAGCGTCAAGACGCTGCAAATCAACGGCAAGGACGTCAGTGCGCGCGAGGACCAGACGATCCTCGATGTGGCGCGCGAGAATGGCATCTTCATTCCGACGCTCTGCAACCTGGACGGCCTGACGCCCATCGGCGCGTGCCGTCTCTGCCTCGTGGAGGTCAAAGGCTCGCGGCGGTTGTTGCCGGCGTGCATCACGCAGGTCCAGGAGAACATGGAGGTGTTCACCAACAGCGAAGTGTTGGTGAAATACCGCAAGATGATCCTGGAATTGCTTTTTGCGGAGCGCAACCACGTCTGCTCGGTCTGCGTTTCCAACGGCCACTGCGAACTGCAGGCCATGGCGCAGAAGCTCGGCGTGGATCACATCCGCTACCCGTACATCTACCCGAAACTGACGGTGGATGCTTCGCACGACCGGTTCGCCGTGGATCACAACCGCTGTATCCTGTGCCAGCGTTGCGTGCGCGTTTGTGACGAGATCGAAGGCGCACACACATGGGATGTGCAGGGCCGCGGCACGGCATCGCTGGTGATCACCGATCTGAACCAGCCGTGGGGCACGTCGGAAAGCTGCACCAGTTGCGGCAAATGCGTGCAAGTCTGCCCGACGGGCACGTTGTCTGAAAAGGGACGCGCTTCGGGTGAAATGACCAAACGCGAGTTCCTGCCCTATCTGACTTTGATGCGAGAGGAGCGAGCATGAGCAAAGCACGAATTGCGACAATTTGGCTGGATGGATGTTCCGGCTGCCACATGTCCTTCCTGGACATCGACGAGCGGTTGATTGAACTGGCGGACAAGATCGAGCTGGTTTACAGCCCGCTCGTGGACGCGAAGGAATACCCGGACAATGTGGACGTATGCCTCTGCGAAGGCGCCATCAGCAGCGAGGAGGATCTGCACAAGATCCAGAAGGTCCGCGCGCGCACCAAGATCCTGGTGTCGCTCGGCGACTGCGCGGTGAACTCCAACGTTCCCAGCATGCGCAACCCGTTCGGCGTCGAGGCCGTCTGCCAGCGCGCCTACTTCGAGAATGCGCAACTCAACCAGCAGGTCCCGAAACAGGTTATTCCGCCGTTGCTGAAGCACGCGCGGCCGATCCACGAGTATGTCAAGGTGGACGTGTTTGTGCCGGGTTGCCCGCCATCGGCTGACGGCATCTATTACGTCGTGAGCGAACTTCTGGCGGGGCGGATGCCCGACACCGCCTCCAAGACGCGGTTCGGCGCTTAGGAGAAATTTTTATGGGCAAACAGATTGTCATTGATCCGGTCACGCGCATCGAGGGGCACTCGAAGATCACGATCTTCCTCGACGACAAGGGCGAGGTGCAGGATGCGCAGTTCCACGTCACGCAGTTCCGCGGGTTTGAGAAATTCGCCGAGGGCAGGCCTTTCACGGAAATGCCCGCGCTCACCGCGCGCACTTGCGGCATCTGCCCCGTCAGCCACTTGATGGCGGGAGCCAAGGCTTGCGACGCGCTGATGGCGGTGCAGATTCCGCGTGCCGCGACGCACTTGCGCCGCATTATGAATCTCGCGCAGATCGTTCAGTCGCACGCGCTGAGCTTCTTCCACCTGAGTGCGCCGGACCTGTTGCTCGGCATGGATGGCGATCCTGCCACCCGCAATATTTTCGGCGTCCTGGCGCAACAGCCGCAGATGGCGCGCGACGGCATCGCGTTGCGCAAGTTCGGCCAGCAGATCGTCGAGATGCTTGGTGGCAAGCGCATCCATCCCGCATGGATTGTCGCCGGCGGCGTCGCCGAACCGCTTTCCGCCGAGAAACGCGACAAGATCGTCGCGATGATTCCCGACGCGATGGCCATCATCCAGCGCACGCTCGACTGGTATAAGGGCACGTTCGAACAGTTCCGCACCGAGATACGGACGTTCGGCAACTTCCCGAGCATGTTCATGGGCTTGGTCTCGCCGCACGAAGAAGACGAGCACAACGCGCTGCTGGAGCACTACGACGGAGTGCTGCGGTTCGTCGACGCCAGCGGCAACGTGGTCCTCGACAATGTGGACCCGAGCCGCTACCTCGATTATATCGCCGAGGCGGTCGAGCCGTACTCCTATCTCAAGTCGCCCTATTTCAAGTCGCTCGGCTATCCGAACGGCATCTACCGTGTCGGCCCGCAGGCGCGGCTGAACGTCATTGATCGCCCCGGCACGCCCAAGGCTGACCAGGAATGGACCGAGTTCCGCGCGTTGCGGCGCGGTGTCATCCTCAGTTCATTCCACCAGCACTACGCGCGGCTCGTGGAGATTCTCTACGGCATCGAGAAAATTGAACAGCTCTTGAATGAGCCGGACATCCTCAGCAAACACGTCCGTGCCTTCGCCAAGCCGAACAAGCACGAAGGCGTGGGTGTCTCGGAAGCCCCGCGCGGCACGCTCATGCATCACTACAAGATTGATGACAACGGTCTCATCACGTGGGTGAACATGATCATTGCCACCGGCCACAACAACCTCGCGATGAACCGCGGCGTGGCTCAAGTGGCCAAGCATTACGTCAAGGGCAGCAAGCTCAAGGAAGGCGCGCTCAATCGCGTCGAGGCTGTCATCCGTTGCTTCGACCCGTGCTTGAGCTGCTCCACGCACGCTCTCGGCCAGATGCCACTGAGCGTCGAGCTGCTCGGTCCTGGCGGCGAGGTGCTGGACCACGTCCAGCGAGGCTGACCGCCCGCGCCGATCGTAGCCCGCGACTCCGTCGCGGGACGTCATCATCCTACCCGCCTCGGCGTGGCGGGCTACGATGGCGTCTCTGTGTTGAAAGGGCGGCGTTTCCAATGCAAAGGCGCAAAGGGGCACATGGGAACGCAAAGGAAGAATCCAAGCGGCGGGGCAGGACAAGGCGTTCCTGCCGAGCCGGCTCCCGGTTCCTGTGCATTCCGTCCGCCGGCGCTTCTTGAAGTTGGCTACCAGAAGAACGGCCGCGGCTTAAGCGTTCCTTCTGTGAGTTCAACGGCGTCGCGAATCGCTCGTTTGCAGCGCCAGTGCGAATCTTGACCGCATGAGTTCTTTAGCTCATACGCAACCCGTTTTGCATCTTGATCGCTGATTCGTAGTGCTGCATGGAGCAACAACACAAGCGCTTCAGCGCGGGAAGCAAGAGGCGTTACACTCTTGGATTGATTCACTGCGTCCTGCAATCCAGTTATCGCTTCAGCAACAAACTTGCGCTCAGCTAACGCGGCGATCTCCCAAGCGCGAGCCGCTGTTCTCTTGTATTCGTCGTCACATTTGCTGGCTGCCGTTGCTGCAAGACTGGCGATCTTGACGGGGTCATCCTCAGCAAAACGCGCAACGCATGCGAGGGCTTGTGATCTGAACCAAGGATCAGGAATACACTGAGCCTGCTCCAGTGCTTTTCGAGAATCTCGTTTCGCAAGACTGGCTACGTGATCACGTTGCGTCGTCGCGCTCATTGGAGCATTCAAAACCGGACGGCGGATTCGTGGCATACCACCAGCCGCGCCCTCACCGCCTTTGCGGGCATAGTCCTCGCTGCGGCCTGCGGGGGCAAGCGGTTTCCGTTTGGAACGTTGAGGGTCAAAAGCAAGAATAAGGAATTGGCGCCCCCAACTCTCCACTTTTCACTCTCAACTCTTCACTCGCCTCGCGCCGTCTAGAAGCATGACACCGGGTCTATGCGCTTCTTGATGGCATACCAGTAGAAGAGGTTCAGGAAGAACTCGTTCAGGTAGAAGCGAGTCGGAAAGAACCGCTTGACCATCCCGCTGAAGGAATAGAAATCCTCGTAGCATTTCCACGGTCCATCTTTCAGTTCTTCCAAAGTCATGTTCTTGGGCCGGAAAACCGGGTCGTCCCACTCGTATTCTTCGAAACGTTGGTGGATGAGGCGGCCTTCGGCGGTGAGCTTGGCCATGAGCTGCGTGCCAGGGCGGGGCGTGAGGAGGCTGAAGAACGCCATGGGCGGTTTGATCAGCCGGCAGAAGTCAATTGTGCGCTGGACGGTCTGCACGGTGTCCTCGTCGAAGCCGAGGATGAAGTTGAGCGAATACGGAACGCGATAGCGGTCCAGTCCCCGCAACAGGTCGCGATACTCGGCGACGCTGTTGTGATGCTTCTTGATGCCGTCCAGACTGATCGGGTTGACGCTTTCGATGCCGAGGTTGAGGTGGAAGCAGCCTGATTTCTTGGCGAGCTTCACATATTCCTCGTCACGGATGGACTTGAAGGTGGTCAAACCGCTCCAGCGCACCTTGAGCGGGATCATGCCGCGGAAGAGTTCCTTGGCGCGGTTGACGTTGCCGCCGATATTGTCGTCCACGATGTGGAGGTTGCGGCTCGGGAGTGACTTGATTTCGTCAAGCACCTGATCCACGGGACGGAAACGGTATTTGCGGCCGTAGAGCGCCTGCACCTCGCAGAACTGGCAGCCATGCGGGCAGCCGCGTGTGGTTTGGACGGGGTAAATGTTGTAGAGGAACTTCGACATGTTCAGCAGATCGAACCGCGGCCGCGGCAGATTCTGCATGTCGCAAAGCTCGGGAGCCTTGTAGCGCGGCTTGAGCCGGCCGTTCTGAGCATCCGCGATGACGTCCGCCCAGACGGTTTCGGCCTCGCCGACCACGATGGAGTCCACGTGATCCTGGAGGCGCTCCGGGGCGAGACTGGCGTGGATACCGCCCGCGACGACCTTGATGCCGCGTTTGCGGAAGGCTTTCGCGACCTCGATGGCGCGTTTTTCGGCGGCGCAGAGCACCGTCAAACCCACCAGATCGTAATCAATGCTCGTATCAAGTTGTGTGTGGAACTCATCCACAATATGGATCTCCGCCGTTTTGGGGGTCAAACCCGCCAGATACGGCAGCGTGATCGGTATGATCCATCGCCTTCTCTTCTGAAACAGCGTGCCATCCCGGCGATATGACGCCGGCATTGCCAACAAAATCTTCATGACTCAAGAAAACCGTGTAGTGCGAATTACTCGCAAATCGGAAAACGCAATTCTATTCCGCTAGCCGCCTTCGTCAATACAACGATGTGACGGAATTGTCATAATCTGGGAGGTTTGAACGTCACCCTGCGGGAGCTTTAACCGCCACTTCGCGCTTGCTTCAATGCAGTTTGGCCCCAAAACTCCCGCCGATCTCATGGCCAAAGCACTGATTATCGGCTACGGCAACCCTCTGCGCGGCGACGACGGCCTAGGCTGGCACGCGGCACGCCTGCTCGCCGACATTGCGGCAGCTCACGACGCCGAAGTGGTCACTTGTCACCAGTTGATGCCGGAACTGGCACAGCAGATCAGCCAGACGGCCCTTGTCATCTTCGTGGATGCGGCCATCAAAGGGCAGCCGGGGCAGCTCGATTGGCGGCGCGTGGAGCCCAAGGCTGGACCGGCGTCATTTGCGCACCACGTCAGCCCGGAGTCGCTGCTCGCCATGGCCGGGGAACTCTACGGTCGCAGCCCGCAGGCGTTTGTGGTCAGCGTGGTCGGCGGGACCTTCGAGTGTGGAGAAGAACTCTCCCCGGCCGTTCGCGCTGCGCTGCCGGGGCTGGTGAAATTGGTGGGCGACCTGCTTTCCGGCAAGGTCTGACAGCCGCGAGCGCGCCGGGTCATCAGCCCTTACGACGGCGGCAACAGCAACCGGCCGATCTCCTCGTAGGTTTCCACGACATGTGTGGCGTCGCGGAGTTCATCGGCGGGATGCGTGTTGGTGATGGCGATGACTTTCATGCGGGCGGCCAGCGCCGCAGTGACGCCCGGCTTGGAATCCTCGATGACCCAGCAATCCGTCGGCGCCGCCTTGAGCAGTTCTGCCGCGCGAAGAAAAACATCCGGTGCGGGTTTGCCGTGTTCGACTTCCGCGCTGCTGACGATCACGGGGAAAAACCGGCGCAGGCCTTTGAGCGACAGCACGGTTTCAATGAACGCGCGTTCCGAGCCGGAGGCGAGCCCGAGCCGGAAGCACGGGGCCAGCTTCTCCAGCAACTCGGGCAGCCCGGCAAAGATCGGCTGAATCTGCTGTACCACCTCGATCACGCGCCGCCGCTTCATCGCCATCAATTCCTCCAGCGGTTGTGGCGGCTTGTTCTTGGCGATGAAGTCTTCCCAAAGCTCGAAATCCGACCGGCCCACATAGCTGTCGAAATCTATCCCGTGGTTGCGGCCATAGCCGAGGTCGTGCATCACTTCGAGAAACGCCTTTTCATGGAGCGGCTCGCTGTCCACGATCACGCCGTCCATGTCAAAAATCACTGTGCGCAACATTTCCATCGTGCAACGAGTTTCACCGGCTGACGCTGGCGTTCAAGCGGAAAAACGCAGATTCGCAGGAGGTGAAAACAATCGGCGATTGCACGCCGTGCTTGCGCAAACTGATGGCGGCTCTCTAGACTCGGGACCGTTGTTGGCAATACAGGAATGAAACCAAACCCTCTGATTCTGGCCATCGTAGTGTTGTGTTCCAGCTCCATATCCGGCGCCGCGGACACGGTGTCGCCCCGCCATCTCTTCCTGGACCCGGCTTTCGTCCAGCAGGCTGAGAAGGTGGCGCTCCACGTCAATCCGCCGCAGCAACGCGAGATCGTGGTCCGGCCCGACAAACCATGGGAACAGCTCATGATCAGCCTGTTTCTCACGGTGCGGGACGAGGAAGGCAAGCTGCGGATGTGGTATATCTGCCGCGACAAGGCCAACAATCCCAACGTCGCCTACGCCGAGTCGAAGGATGGCGTTCACTGGACCAAGCCCAACCTCGGCATCGTCACTTACGATGGCAACAAGGAGAACAACCTCGTCGGCCTGACCTCGCTCGAAGGTGTTGTGTTCCAAGACCCCAACGCGCCGGCGCAGGAGCGTTACGCCTACGTGACCCATCTCTGGACTGAAGGCATCGTGCGGTTTCACTCGCCGGACGGCTTGCATTGGCAACGTGACAAGACGCCGTTGCTGCGGCTCGGTGCCGACACGCAGAATGTGACGTTCTGGGACGGGCGGCTTGGCAAATATGTGCTCTACCTGCGCGGTTGGGTGCGCGGCGCGGACAAGAGGCTCTATCGCAAGGTGGTGCGCGCGGAGATCCCGAACCTGACCACACCGCTGGATATCGGCCCG
>CAZGGF010000187.1:0-5341 GCA_964524715.1 uncultured Verrucomicrobiota bacterium
TCACCAGATCCCGCACAACGATGCCTTTCGCATGACCGTTGACAACGATCAGTTCCAGCATTTCGTGCCGCGGGTACATCTTCACCGTGCCCAGGCTGACCTGATGCGCCAGCGCTTGATACGCTCCCAGCAACAACTGCTGTCCCGTCTGGCCGCGCGCGTAGAACGTTCGCGACACCTGCGCGCCGCCAAAGGAACGTGTCGCCAGGTAGCCGCTGTATTCACGGGCAAACGGCACCCCCTGCGCCACCGCATGGTCAATCACGTTCACGCTGACCTCTGCCATGCGATAGACGTTCGCCTCGCGCGCACGGAAATCGCCGCCCTTGAGCGTGTCGTAGAACAACCGGTAGATGTTGTCGCCGTCGTTGCGGTAGTTCTTGGCTGCATTGATGCCGCCCTGGGCCGCCACGCTGTGGGCGCGCCGGGCGCTGTCCTGAACGCAGAACGATTTGACGTTGTAACCGAGCTCCGCAAGAGTTGCCGCCGCGGATGCGCCCGACAGCCCCGTGCCCACCACGATGATATCGTACTTGCGCTTGTTGGCGGGGCTCACGAGCCGGATCTCGTGCTTGTGGCTGGTCCACTTCTGCGTCAGTGAACCTGAGGGAATATGAGCGTCGAGCTTCATGTTATCTTGCCACCCCCAACAGCAGCGCCACAGGCACGGCCGCAAAACCAAGGAATATCACCACCGACGCTGCCACTGCCGTCCGGTCAATCCGGCTCGCGTAGGTCTCATAACGCCATCCGAGCGACTGGTACATGGCCCGCAAAGCGTGGCTGAGATGGAAGCCCAGCGCCCCCACTCCCACCACATACACTGCGGAGACCCAGATATTGGACGTGGCCGTCACCAGCATCCGATGAACATCCTGCCAGCCGCGCTCGTCCCGAAACGCCATGAAATCCGGATTGGTCACGCCCAGGGTGAAATGCAGCAGGTGATAAACCAGGAAACAGAAGATGACCGTTCCACTGATGAACATCGTGCGTGAGGCAAGCGACGCGCCGACCAGTTCCTTCACCTCATAGTCGATCTCGCGTTTGGCACGGTTTTCCAGGGTCAACTTGATGGCGGTGTAAACATGAAACACCACTGCGGCAACCATGCATAGCCGCATCGGCCAAAGTATCTCGAGATTCGTCTTGAGAAAATCCGCGTAGCGATTGATCACCTCACGCCCCACGAACACCTGCAGATTGCCCGCCATGTGGGCGACGACAAACACGAACATGAACATGCCCGTGACCGCCATCACGCACTTCCTGCCAACAGTTGTACTAAAAACTTTGCGAATACTATTCATTCCAGACTGCTCAAACTAAATTTCTTCAAGGCACGGTTGATACTGTGCTTTTTCCGCCACGTCAAGCAATGCAGAGGGAAACCAGCCAAAAACCCCTCGCCCCTCTTGCAGATGTCTTGAGACAGCCGCCCTCCCCAGCTCAAACCAATTCCTGCATCACACGGCCGGCTTCAAAGGCCCCACTCGATGTTCCTGTAGCCGCCACCATCTGCAGTCGGTGATTCCTTGCGCCCATTTGCGCATAGAGGGTGTAGAACAAATCCTCCGGCGTCACCGGACGACTGGCTGGTGATTCTCCACGCCTGTCCGAAGCGCCGACGACCTGTCCGCCGCGAATCCCTCCTCCCGCCAAGAAACACGAGAATACGTCGTGATGATGCTCCCGCCCCGCCTCGTTATTGATCCGCGGTGAGCGCCCAAACTCCGTGGCAAACACCACCATCGTCTTGCCAAGCAATCCGCGGTCTGCCAGATCGCCAATGAGCGCGCTGACCGCCCGGTCAAACACCGGCAACCGGTGCTTCAGCGCACCGAATGTCTGGAAATGATGATCCCAACCAACCTCCTCAACCGCGACGAAACGTGTTCCAGCCTCCACAAGTCGCCGGGCGGCCAGACACTTCCGGCCCAGCCCCGTGTCGCCGTAAGCCTCACGCACTCTTGCCGGTTCCGCATCCAAACCGAAGGCGCCGCATGAACCGCGCCGGAAAACACCATCGCCGGACACGTTGACACAACATGGCGCTGTGCCGCGTGAGCCAAGCGCCTTCGAGACGACTGCGCCGAGGTTGGGTTGACAAACACCCGGCAGCGGCCTGCAACCAGTCAGCATGTAGCTAATCCCGCGCTCGTGCGCGCCTTCGCTGTGGTGCATGGAACGAATGAACGCAATCTTGTCGGCGATTCGCGCCATGCGCGGCAGGTGCTCGCAAAGCTGGATGCCGGGGACGTTCGTATTGATGGCCTGGAATGGACCGCGGATATCAGCCGGCGCATCCGGCTTTGGATCGAATGTGTCCAGATGCGACACCCCGCCCTGCATCCAAAGAAGAATCACAGAATCGCAACGCGCGCTGCCGTCAGCCGCCGCAAGCCCGCTGCCGCCGGCTAATCCCAGTCCCACAACACCCGCTGTTCCGCGTTGAATAAATTCACGGCGGGAAATGTCGCTGCTCTCGGCCTTGTGATTGTTGCTCATGTTCTGATCCTGGCTCGCGCTCCATGCGCATGGGTGATCTTCGCGTTGGATTATAGGCGCGCGTACGGGCGCATCAATACAAAGTTCCGCCGATTGCAGTTGCCGCATTTTCCCCATCGCATCCGTCTTGTGAAACGCTTGCCGACCCGTCATAACTTGCCATGGCCGCAAGAACCATGGCCACGCTTATGCCCAAAAACGACATCAGTTGGAAACGACGTTCGCCGGACGGTGAGAAAGTGGAAGTCTACGCCCACCCTGTCGGGAAGGTTTGGAACTTCTACACGCGCGGCCGGCGGTTCGAGGACTGGAAGCCCGTGCCGCAGCCGCCACTGGAGGATTGGCTCGCATTGCTCGATGGCATGGAACGGCTCATCGCCCGTGACCGAATGAGCCCCATGGAAGCCGACCGAGTGCGTCAGACCATTCGCGAGCGGTTTCCTGACGCTGAGATTTAGGCAACACAGCTCCCGTCATGCTCAGAACTGACAGATTTGGATTGCGACCCCTCGGCGGACTGCTTATCTTCACCACTCGTTTGGAGTCTTTCGCAATGCGAAACTTTTTTGCTGTCAATTTTTCTGCGCTCCTTGCGTTCGCCGTCACGGTGTCAGCGGCAGAACTGCCAAAGTCTCCCCCGCCGTTGTCACAAATCAAACTCCCCTCCACGATGGATCCAAACCGTCCCAGACGGTATCTGACGATCCTTGACGGGGTTCAGTCGGCGATCCAGGAGAACCTCAACGTCAGCATTCAGCGGCTCACTCCGGCCATCAGCGCGGCGGACGTGCAGGCTGCCGAAGGCATTTTCGACATCAACTGGGTCACGGGCCTCACTGAAAGCGAGAATCTCCGTCCGCCGGGATACAACCCCTCGTCGTTTACCACCATCGCGCCCGCAAACACCCGAACGTACACTTACCAGCAGAATCTCACCGGTCTGTCGCCCATCGGCACGGAATACACGGTGGGCTTCAACGGCTCGCGCCAGCAAAGCAGCCTGTTCACCGGCTCGCCTGGTCCACAATGGTCGATGTTCGTGGGTGCGACCGTGACCCAACCTTTGATGAAGGGCTTCGGGTGGGATGTGAACACCGCGCAAATCCGCATCGCGCGCAAGAACCAGGACATCTCCTACCAGAAGTTCGTCCAGCTCGTCATGGAGACCGTGTCGAGCGTGAAACAGGCATATTACGACCTGCAGTATGCCGTCGAGAACGTCAAGGTGAAGGAGTTGTCAGTGGACCTCGCCAAACGTTTTCTGGATGAAAGCCGCAAGCGCATGGAGGTTGGAACCATGGCCCGGCTCGACGTGGTCCAGGCGGAGGCGGAACTCTCCCAGCGCGAGGGCGACCTCATCGACGCGCAACGGCAGTTTGACGAAGCCGAAATCGCCTACAAGCAGCTCATCAGCCGCGACGTGTTGTCCATCCATGATGTGTTGCTGGTGCCGGTGGACCGGCCCAGCATTGTGGCCATGCCGATTGACGAGTTCGACTGCATTCGACAGGGGCTCGACAACCGGCCGGAGTATTTGCAGAGCAAGCTGCAAATGGAGGTCAACCACATCCAACTGAAGTACTACCAGAACTCGCTCCTGCCGCAGGTCGACCTCGCCGCCAGTTACGGCTACAACGCGATCAATCAAGGTGACATTGACCAGGACTTTTCCCAACTCAGCAAGAATTTCGATTCCGTTTCCGACCGCGAGTTTCCATCCTGGTCCGCAGGACTGACGATCACCGTGCCCCTCGGCAATACCACTGCTCGCGGCAACTATCGCCATTGGAAGCTCGCCGTCGAGCAAGCCCTGCTGTCGATCAAGAAGACCGAGCAATCAATCATCGTCGGCGTCGAATTGGCGGTCGTTCAGGCCCGCGCCAAGGCAAAGCTGATCGCTTCGAGCCAGGCCACGACCCGTTTGCGGCAGGAATCCTACTATGCCGAAATCGAGAAACTGAAGGCCGGCACCTCCACCACCTACACCGTTCTGCAAATGCAGCGTGATCTTAACGACGCTCGCGTCACCGAACTCCAGGCCATCGCCGCCTACAATAAGGCCCTCGTCGCCCTCAGCCTTCAGGATGGCACCATCCTCAAGCGTAGTGGCGTCCAGATCGAGCCGGATTCAAAGAAGTAGTTGCTGACGCTCTTCGCTCGCCTACGTGCTGAGTCATTTCGTCCCTTGTCGTTGGCACTAATTACTGTGTCCACGAAAATCCCGGCTTGCCCGCGGAGCCGGAAAAAACTACGCTCTGTCCCACTGGAACACCTTTGGGCCGGATGGAGAGGTATGTCCGTCGGGTTTGGAGGCGTGCCAGTGGGAACGAAATGAAACCAATCATAAAATTTGCGTTTTTGCTCATACTGGTGGCCGTCGTGGCGCTGGCGGGTTACAAACTCGGCCTCAAGCAGACCACGACACCGCCGCCCGCGTTGGTTCCGCCATCGGAATCAGCGCCCGCTGCAACCGCAAAAACCGCTGCGACGGCCGTTCCTGCGCCCGTGCAACCGCAACGGGAGCCTCTGGAGAAGGCGCTGGCACTGCGTGACGCTGGCAAGCTCGCCGAAGCACGCGAGACGCTGTATGTGCTGCTGGCTAAGGGCGGCGACCCGCAGATCGTCACAGAAATCCAGAAAGCCCTTGGCGACCTGAACATGCAGTTGCTGCTGACGCCCGCACCCGCCCCTGAGAAGGTGGATTACGTCGTGCAACCGGGCGACAGCCTTGGCCGTATTGCGAAAGTCCATAACACCACCATCGAGGTGATCCAGAAGGTCAATGGCCTGCGCGAAACCATCATCCAGCCCGCCCAGAGGCTCCGTCTCACTC
>CAZGGF010000188.1:0-8542 GCA_964524715.1 uncultured Verrucomicrobiota bacterium
ACCTTTGAGAAGACGCTCGTCACCGTCAACTCCCGCTTTGACAAGTTCTTGCGCGGCGAAACCAACGCGCTGACGGCGAACGAACAGGAAGGCTATCGGCTCTTCAAAGAAGATGGCTGCTACACGTGCCACGCCGGGCAGATTCTCGGCGGCAAGTCATTCGAGAAGTTCGGCCGCTACGGCGACTACTACGCCGAGCGCGGTTACCCAACCCCCTCTGATGAAGGTCGCTTCAGCGTGACCAAGAAGGAATCCGATCGCCACAAGTTCAAGGTGCCGACGCTGCGCAACATTGCGATCACATTCCCCTATCTCCACGACGGTTCCACCAGTGACCTGTCCAAAGTCGTCAAGCTGATGGGCAAATATCAACTCCACACCGACATCCCCGATGCCGACGTGGCACTGGTTGTCAGCTTCCTCAAGACCCTTACCGGCGAACTCGACGGCAAACCGTTGCAATAATCGCTTAGTTGGATAACAGGGGCTCCCCCCACCCCACATAGGCCCCCGGCAGAATACGGTCGCAAATGGCCGTTTTCGCGCCGCAAAACCGCACTTGATGACAATCAAGTCATCATGCTAGTATTCGCGGTGGGAAATCATGCGGAATGAACGAGGACTGCATGATTGTGGCCGCAAGTGGGTAGATTTGCCACAGCGCCAGCCCCATGTTGGCATGTCAGACAGAGTGTGACGAGTTGTATCAATGAAGCCGAAATTTCGACAAAAACTGCTGGGAAAACTGAACTGGTTCGACACCGAACGGGTTCAGGACTATTTCGGCCAGCTTGCGAACGAAAAGGGCTTCTTCGAGGCAGTTTTCAATTCTCTTGCCGAGGGTGTTATCGTCACCAATCACGAGGGACGTATTTCCTACCTAAACCAGGCAGCGACAGATTTGCTCGGTGTTCCACAGGACACTGCGCTCGGCTTGTTGCTGCGGCGCTATCTGCCCGACCTGAAGTGGGAAGTGGCCGGAAACGGCCAGCCACGTGTCTTCAGCCGCGAGATCGAGGTGCTCTACCCGCAGCAGCGTTATCTGCAACTGCATGCCGTACCGCTGGCGGCAGCCGGTGGCGGCACAGTCCTGATACTCCGCGACGTGACGACAACGCGCAAGCAAACCGCCGACGCCATCGCCAACGAGCGCAATGAGGCGGTGTCCCTGTTGGCGGCCGGCGTGGCACACGAGATCGGCAATCCGCTGAACTCACTCAACATCCACCTGCAACTGCTCGACCGCGAGTTGCGCCAATTGCCTCCCGAGAAGCGCGCGACATTGAAGGAATCCGTCCGCACCGCCAAAGCGGAAGTCGTCCGCATGGACAAGATCATCTCGGATTTCCTGCGGGCCGCTCGCCCCACCCCGCCGCACATGACGCTGGAATCCTTGAACACCGTCCTCGAGGAAACTCTCCAGTTCATGAGCGCCGAGATACACAGCGCCGGCATCATTGCGGAGGTCAATTTGAGCCGCGGCCTGCCGCGTGTCTGGCTTGACCACGACCAGATGAAGCAGGTGTTCATCAACCTGATCAAGAATGCGCTGCAGGCCATGAAACCCGGCGGCAGCCTGACAGTCGCCACCGAGCGCACGGAGGATTTCGTCGTCGTCAATGTCAGCGACACCGGCGCGGGAATTCCCCCGGATCTCATCGGGAGGATTTTCGAGCCTTACGAAAGCACCAAGAAAGGCGGCTCCGGCCTCGGCCTGATGATCGTGCGCCGGATTGTCCAACAACACGGCGGCGCCATTGACGTGGACAGCGCCGTCGGCAAAGGCACCGTGTTTCGCGTCCGGCTGCCCACACAAGAAAAACGCGCCCGCATGCTGGGAATGTCCCCGGCATCCGCCGCCAAACTTCTGGAAGCACCTGCTGAGAACTGACCATGGAAACCGAGAACTCATCCGCCAAACCAAGCGTGCTGATCGTTGATGACGAGAAGCACACGCGCGAGGGCCTGCGCCGCGCGCTGGAACTGGACTATGCCATCACCGTCGCCGAAGACGGCGCCACAGCCATGCGGCTGCTGGAGAGCGAGACTTTCGACATCGTATTGACCGACTTGCGCATGCCGGACTTCGACGGCCTGCAACTGGTGCAGCGCGCACAATCGGTCGCGCATCCCCCGATCTGCATCGTCATGACGGCCTACGGCACTGTTGAGAATGCCGTCGAGGCGATGCGCCGCGGCGCGCATGACTACCTGACCAAGCCGATCGACCTTGATCGCCTGGAACTGGTGCTGGCACGCGCGCTAAAGAGCCGCCGTTTGGAGGTGGAGAACGTCACGTTGCGCCAGCAACTCGACAAACGATATGGCATGGAGAACATCATCGGCCAATCCACGCCGATGGTCGAGGTGCTCGACACCATTCGGCAGGTCGCACCCAGCCGTGCCACCGTGTTGATTCAAGGCGAAAGCGGCACCGGCAAGGAACTGGTGGCTCGCGCCGTTCACCAATTGAGTCCCCGGCGCAACGGGCCGTTTCTGGCGGTTCATTGTGCGGCACTGTCGCAGAACCTGCTGGAGAGCGAACTCTTCGGTCACGAGAAAGGCGCGTTCACCGGCGCGCTGGAGCGGCGAATCGGCCGATTCGAGGAAGCTGACGGTGGCACGATCTTCCTCGACGAAATCGGCGAAATCGACTCCTCCGTGCAGGTGAAGATCTTGCGCGTCCTGGGAGAGCGGCAGTTTGAGCGCGTCGGCGGCAACAAGACACTGTCGGTGGACGTGCGCCTCGTCGCCGCCACCAATCGCAATCTGGAGGAACTGGTCAAGGCCGGAAAGTTCCGTGACGACCTTTTCTACCGTTTGCAGGTCGTCACCATCACCCTGCCCCCGCTGCGCCAGCGCGCCGAGGACGTGGTGCTGCTGGCCAATGCGTTCCTGCGGGAATATGCGCGTGAGAACAACAAGATCATCTCCGAAATCACCCCGCAGGCGATGAGCGCCATGCAGCTCTATCCATGGCCGGGCAACGTGCGCGAGCTGCGCACGGCCATTGAGCGGGCGGTTGTGCTGGCCCGCTCTGACAAGATCGCCCTCCGCGACCTGCCGCCCGCCGTAGGTGCCATGGTCCAAACGGCACACGAGCAAGGCGCCGTGCCCCCGGAACAACTGGCCAAGAGCAACCTCACACTGGAGGAAGTGGAACGGTTGATGATTGTGAACGCCCTGAAGGCGACCGAAGGCAACCGCAGCGAATCCGCACGCCGGCTCGGGATCAGCCGACGCACCTTGCATCGGAAACTGCACGACTATAAGCTGGAAGACCTGTGAGCAACCCGGAAGAAGAGAAACTGCGGCCCATTCAGGCTGCGATTCAAGATACGGTTCATTCGTTGGACATCGGCGTCGGCCAGCGCGTCTTGCGTGGCGTGTTGCTGACGGTTGCGCTGGGCACGATGCTCCTGCTCTACGCCAGCAATCAGTTCTCCAGCCTGCGATTCCCCGAAGCCATGGATCAGGCCCAGCTTGGCCGCAACCTGGTGCGCGGGGACGGTTACACAACGCAGTTCATACGGCCCCTCAGCATGTGGCAGTTGTTGAACTGCGCTCGCTGGCGCAACGCGGCGCTGGAAAAGCACCCGGACCTGATGAATCCCCCGGGATACCCCGTCCTGATCGGCGCGCTGTTCTACATGGTGCAGAAAGGCAGCATGTGGCCCGGCAACGAAATGCCTCCATGGAAATGGGGCGAGCCGCAAACGACGCGTCAACGCGTGTTTGAGCTGATGAGTTGGCGTTACTGGACGTGGACGTTCGCGGGAATTGCGATTGCCTGGTTGCTCTTAGGGGTCCTGCCTCGTGCCTTGAGAATGAAACTCCGCAAGGGCGAGTTGCCATGGCATGCCGCCGGTATTTTCTTTTTCCTGATGCTGTTCGCACTGTTCTATGCTCCGGTCACTTCATTTGCCGTTCCATCCGAGCAGGCGCCAACGGGTTATGGGCCGGACATCTGGATTGCCTACGGGCTCGGCATCCCACTGACGCTGATCAATGGCTGTTTGACCTACTTCATTGCCCGCCGGCTGTTTGACCGCCGCGTCGGCGTCATGGCTGCGGCGTTATTCGTCCTCTCGGAAGCGATCTGCCAATACGCCATCTCCGGCTTGAATGTCATGTTCGCGATGATGTGGGTCAGCCTGGCAACGCTCACGCTGGTGATTGCCAATGACCTGCTGACGCAGGAACGACGGCCCGTGATCGCCATGCTGCTGACACTGCTCTCAGCGGCCATCATTGGCGCGGCATTCCTGGTGAAGTACTCGGCCGCGTGGCTGCTTCTTCCCGCATGCGTGCTGGCTTGGCGGATGTGGGGCATGGTGCGCGGCGGATGGGTTGCGCTCGGGATGGTGGCGGTGTTCCTGTCGCTGGCCGGACCATGGATGGCGCGAAATTACTGGCGGTGCAACAACCCGTTCGGTCTGGCCACCACCGGCATCTACGAGAAGGTCCCCTCTCTCCTGCGCGATAATCTCCAGCGCTCCCTGGAACCGAACTTCGCCGCAGCCACACTCCCGCTCATTTTCAACAAGACCTGCCGCAATGCGCGGGAGATTTGGACTGAGAATCCATGGGCCAGCGGGAGCGGTTTCGTCCTTGCGTTCTTTGTGGCGTCGCTGTTCTACCGATTTCGGCGCTCCTCCGTCAACCGGTTCAAGTGGTTCACCGTCGGCGGCATGGCCACGTTTTTCCTAATCACATGCGTCCTCGGCCTCCAGCCGCGTCCGCCGAACTGTCTGGCTCAGGAAGGCAATCTGCTCGTGTTGATGATACCGCTCGTGACGATGTATGGCGCAGCGCTCTTCTTCACCATGCTGGACCGGCTTCAGCTTTTTGTGCCGATCTGGCGCGGGTGTGTCGTTGCCTTGTTCATTGGGGCAACGGCACTTCCGGTCGCCCTGCGTCTAACCGGCCCGGCGACCGACCGTTATGCCTACCCGCCCTATTTCCCCCCGAAGATCGCCGTAGCCGCATCCTATCTCGATGCGCAGGAATTCATGGTGAGCGACCAGCCATGGGCGGTGGCGTGGTATGGTGACCGCCGTTGCTTCTGGATCCCCATGACTCGCAAGCAGTTCTACGGCATCAACGACCTCTACCAACACGTCGCCGCAATGCTGCTGACGCCAATCACGCTGAACCGCCGGTTTCTGTCGGAGGTCATGTTCGACGAGTGGTGGCCATGGGCGGATATTTTGAGGTTCCTGAAAGTGCCGCAGGATTTCCCGCTCAAGGAGGCCATCCCGCCCGACCGGTTCGAAGGCGTCAACATGCTCTTCTTCTGTGACCGAAAACGATGGGTCGATCCGGCCCCGACGAAATAATCGCCCACGTCCCGGCTGTCGGCTGCCGCTCAGATGCCGCGTTCGGTGATGATGCTGTTGCCCTTGCCCAAAACGATCACCTTGGGTTTCCAGCTGGGCACCAATTTGGGCTCGATCTCGATGAAACTCATGATCGTCAGCAAGTCGCCGGCCTTGCCGAGATGCGCGGTAGCGCCATTGAGGATGATCTGCCGCTTCCCCCGCTCGCCGGGAATGGCGTAGGTCTCAAAACGCGCCCCATTGGCCATATTGCTGGCCAGAATGCGTTCATAAGGCACCAGCCCGATCTTCTCCATCAACTCCAGGTCGATCGTCAGGCTGCCTTCGTAATCCACGCTTGAACCGCTAACGGTCGCGCGATGAATCTTGGACTTGAGCAATGTAACAAGCATCAATGCAAACATTGTATTGAGAGCGCACGCTTTTCAACTAGAATGTCGCTGAACTTTGAATGAAGCCATTCATGAAACGCCCCACGCTTTTCCTCCTCTGGACACTTGCCGCATCCTTCGCCCTGGCTGCTGACCCGCCGTATTACCTCCGTAAGGGCACCTGGCAGGACTCGATGTTTGCCTCGCAGGCAGCGCTGCTTCAGCACGAGATCGAACAGGCGCGCCGCGCCTACGCCGCCGCCCTGCCCAAGGGTGTCGAAATCGGCCCATGGCACGCCGTTGGACCGTTTCAAGGCAAGACCCCTCATGGCTTCACCGACGTGTTTCCACCGCAAACGAGCATTGATCTCGCCGCAACCTACGAAGGCGGCAAGCTGCGCTGGGAAGAACACCCCGAATGGGCCGACGGCGAGGCCATCCAACTCCATGGAGGTTCCTCCGCAGTCACTTACATCCACCGGATCATCAACGCCCAGAAACCATGTTCCATCACCGGCCACTTCGGCGCCGATGACGGCATGCAGGTTTGGTTCAACGGCAACCGCGTGCTTGCCAAAGACGTCCCCACTTTCTCCCCTGCCAGCGGCGGCACGGTCAATCTCGACCTGAAACCCGGCCAGAACCATCTGCTGCTGCGGGTCAACAACATCACCGGAGGCTACAGCTTCTATTTCTCCATCGCTGGCATCGCACGGCACCGTCAGCAAGGCGAACGCGAGCGCCAGCAGTTGTGGAGCCTTCTCCGCCGCGACTTCGGCGACCCTGCGATGCTCCGCCAGATGAATTGGGAACGCGAAGACAACATCTGGGCCGGCAGCGTGACCGTGGCCGGCACAACCGAACTGGCGAAACGCTACCAGCGCCTCATCACCGTCGCTACCCTCGCGGAGCAGGCCAAGCGGGCGTCCGAACTCGTTGCCCTGCGCGAGCTGTACTACCGCTCCCGCGCCGTCAGCGACGCCGTCAACGGCGTGCGTGATTTTCAATTCGAGTCGCTGCGGCTTGCCATGGCTGACCTCGCCAAGACCTTCGGCAGCAAGTATCCGAACGCGCCGCAGTTCCTCGCCCGGCTCGACACCTTGGAGAAGGCCGCCCATGGCTTGATGGCCGAAGCCGCCAAGGACCCCATCGCCGCTGCCAGCCGCGCAGAAACGCTCGCGGCGGATTTGCGTGCGCTGCAACGCGAGGCGCTGCTGGCCAATCCGCTGCTGGATTTCGACCGTCTGCTGGTCGTCAAGCGCCGTCCCGACATGCTCGGTCTGCCGCAGAATTGGCAGGGCAATTGTGCCCTCGCCCGTCAGGGATTTGACAACGAGATTGCCGTGCTCTCTCCGGTCCGCCCCGATGGCAAACTCACCACGTTCTACCGTCCGGAGAAGAAGGTTTTCGTCGGCGATGTGGAACTGAATTTCGACGCCGACAAGCTGCTCTTCTCCTCCATCGGTTCCCAGAATCGCTGGCATGTTTTCGAGATGGACGCCGACGCCAAAAATCTCCACCAAGTTACGCCCGACGAGCCGGACGTGGATTCCTACGACCCGTGCTATCTGCCTGACGGCCGGATTCTTTTCGATTCCACGTGCACATTTGCCGGCGTGCCCTGTGTCGGCGGCGGCGACTCGGTGGCCAACCTCTGCCGCATGGACGCCGACGGGAAGAACATCCGCCAGCTTTGCTTCGACCAGGAACACAACTGGTGCCCCACCATGCTCAGTGACGGCCGCGTCCTCTACAGCCGATGGGAATACACCGACACGCCACACTATTTCACGCGGCTGCTCTTCCACATGAACCCTGACGGCACCGGCCAGATGGTCCATTACGGCAGCAACTCCTACTGGCCTAACTCCATCTTCTACGCGCGGCCGATTCCCGACGATCCAAACCGCGTCGTGGCCGTCATCTCCGGCCATCACGGTGTGCCGCGCATGGGCGAACTGGTCCTGTTCGATGTCAGCAAGGGCCGCAACGAATCCTCCGGCGCTGTCCAGCGCATCCCTGGCCACGCCAAGCCCGTCGAGCCGATCATTCGCGACACGCTCGTGAACGACTCGTGGCCGAAGTTCCTCCATCCGTACCCGCTCAGCGGGAAGTACTTCCTCGTTGCGATGCAACCGACGCCGCAGGCGCAGTGGGGTATCTATCTGGTGGACGTGTTCGACAACGCGGTGCTCATCCGCGAGGATAGCGACTATGCCCTGTTGGAGCCCCTGCCCTTCCGCAAGACGCCGCGCCCACCCGTGATTCCCGACCGCGTAAACCTCGCCAGCAACGAAGGCGCCGTTTACCTCAGCGACATCTACGCCGGCCCCGGTCTCGCGGGTGTTCCGCGCGGTTCTGTGAAGAACCTGCGCATCTTCGAGCCGCATTACACCTATCGTCGCATGGGCGGCCACATTAACGTCGGCGTGGATGGCCCGTGGGACATACACCGCATTCTCGGCACCGTGCCCGTCGAAGAAGATGGGTCGGTGGCGTTCAAGGTTCCCGCCAATACGCCCATCGCCGTCCAACCGCTCGACAAAGACGGCAAGGCGCTCCAGGTCATGCGCAGCTGGTTCACCGCCATGCCCGGCGAGAAGGTGTCCTGCGTCGGCTGCCACGAGGACCCCAACTCAGCCCCGTTGACCAGGTCAGCCGTCGCTCTCAACAAACGGCCCGTCGAAATCCAGCCATGGCACGGCCCCGCGCGCGGCTTCAGCTTCAAGCGCGAAGTTCAGCCGGTTCTGGATCGGTTCTGCGTCGGCTGCCACAACGAGCAGACCGCCGCAACGAAGAACGTCCCCGACTTCACCGCCAAGCCACAAAACG
>CAZGGF010000189.1:0-2018 GCA_964524715.1 uncultured Verrucomicrobiota bacterium
CGCGAGGTCGTGGCTGAGTTGCGACTGGTCGGTGAACACAATGTTTACGCCGATGTGCGGATAGTCGTCTTGGTCGCATTCGATGAGCAGTTTGATGCCGCGATAGTGCGTGCCCGCGTCCGGCTCGGGTGGTTTCGTGAAGAACAGCGTCGAACAAGCAAGGCCCTGCCGGCCTTGAAACGCAAACTCAACCCACGCCTCGCCGTCCTTTGAGGTTTGTCTTGCGACAGGCACCAGATCGCTGCCTTTCTTCCAACGGGCCGTGTAGTTGTTGATTGAGGACAGCTCATGCCGGCCGGCTTCGAAGAGGAGCAATTCACCGGCCGTCTTTGTTGGGGTCAACTTGATCGGACCAGCCGCCGACACCATCTCGAGACAGGCGACGGCAAGGGCAGGCAGAACCGCGGCAACGTGTTTCATTTGTCCATGATACGCGCGCCTCGCAACGTGAGCGAGTCGAAGCGTGTCACAGAATCACCGGCGGCCCACGCAATGCCACGCAGCAGCAGCAGGCGAAACCACGGGTCATCGAACGTCCACGTGTAGTGTCCCGGCACGCAACCAAAAACCCGGCCACGGCCCGTTTGGAAGGTCCAGAACATCGGCTGGGGCGCTGTCTGTTCTCCCGTCGGCTCTGTCTTCTCCCGCGACACCGCCAGCGGGGTCACGCGATCCGCTGTGATCGGTGGCGTCGGCGGCCAGTAGGGTTCGTCGAGAAACGAGAGCTTCGACGGCAGCCCGCGGCAGATCGGGTGATCGCTGGCAGTGATTTCCAGTTGCATCGTCCCGTGACGATAGCGGGTGAAACCACCCACGCCCGCCAGCGCCGCCACGTCCGGGTCCGCTTTCGGCTTGGTCCATGTCGCCGAGTGGACCAACACCAAACCGCCACCGCGTTCGAGGTATTGCTTGATCTGGCGCTTGTGATCGTCGGTCCACGACAGGTAGCAGAACGCGACGATCACGTTCGCGGAGGCGAATTGTTTTTCCGTCGGCCAACTCCACGCGCAAACGACTTCCGTGTTCTCCGCTCCGGCGCCGGTTTTCGCGTCCGCAGCAGCCGGGCCGAACAAATTGACCTGCGTCGCTCGGGATGCCGTCTGGCCGCCAAGCAACAACGCCCAGCGTTCCTGCCACACCGAGTAATCGTGTTCGTGTTCGCGGTGATCCTTCTTGTCGGCCAGCAACACGACGCAGAGTTTGCGAACGGATTCCTTCGAGGCGCCGGCTTTTGCAAGCGCAGCCTCGACTTCGCTCCGCACCGCCGGCTCCGGCGGCGGAGGCGCGGCATGACAGAGGGTTGCCGTGCCTGGCACAAGCCAGCAAAACAGCACCAGGAACCGTATCAGCCTTTTCAGGGTTCGTTTCATTGCTTCGTTGCAGCCGGCCACAGTGCCTTGATCGCCTCGACGGTGCGATCCACGAGAACCTGACCGCCTTCGGGACCGACGAGGTTCGTGTGCGGCAAACCGCTGTAGTGACCACCTTCGATGGCTTTGGGTGTGGGAAGGTAGAGACCGGCGTTGCAGGCGTGCTGGATGAGGAAGGTCTGGATGGCGGGACTGCGCGCTTTCATCTGGACGCCGTAGTCGAGGAACAACTCAAAGGGACTGGTCGCGATGGCCACGTCGCCCACGCGCAACACGTGCAGCTCCATTGGATAGGACGGCAGCTTGTCGGCTTCTTCAAAACGCCGCACCACTTCCTTCTCACGGCCCAGCATGGTGCGGGAGTAGTTGTCCGTCTTCTTAGTCAAAATGAGGATGTTGCGCTTCGCGGTCTCACACTCCCGCGGCAGGATTTTGCGCGGCGGCAACTGCAGGTCTTCGACGGCGTGAATGAACGGCACATCGGTGTGAATGTCGGCTCTGGCGATATCGAACGTGTCCATCACGGCGTTGCCAATGCGGCGGCCGATCTCCTGCGCGCGTGTCACGCCACGCGCTTTCAGCATCCGCTCCTCCGCGGCCTTGCGATACATGAGATGCGGCGACTGATCGCCCGCCGCGCTGGTCCAG
>CAZGGF010000190.1:0-4858 GCA_964524715.1 uncultured Verrucomicrobiota bacterium
TGAACAGGCCGCCGGAACCCAGGTGTGGTTTGCGAGTCGGTTTCTTGGGGTCGAATATCTGGTTCTTGTCCCAAATCTGCACCTGCGGCGTGCCGCGCAGGTAGATGCCGCTGTCGGCCTTGGCCACCGTCTTGTATTCGATGCGGAACTCGATGTCGCCGAACTGCTCCTCCGTGGTGGCATAGGGCCCGGTGCCGACGTTGACCAGTTCGCCGTTTTCCACACGCCAGTGGTTCGCGAATTCCTCGCGTTGTTTCTTCAAGCTCGCCTCGAGTTTCTCCCCTTGCAGCTTCACCACCGAGTGCGGGTTCAATCCATACCATCCCGTCAGGTCCCGCCCGTTGAAGATCGCGCGGAAACCCGTCGGCGGAACCGGGTCGGAAGCGTGGAGCAAAGCCAACGGAGCCAACAGGAGGGAGGTGAGGATGAATGTGAATTTCATGAAGTTCATTTCAGGTTTCGTAGTGGCTATTCGTACTTCTTCGGCTTCGCAGTACCGGGCGGCGATGTTTCTACACCATGCGGCGGGCACAGCGAAACCATTAAAAGAGACGGTAACGCCGGGCGACAGAGTTCATCCCATGGATGCTCTCATTTGCTCGCCTTCGCTGGTTTTTTCTCCAGCGCTCGCAAATCCATCGGTGTGTTCGGATCGTGCGGCACGGGTTTGCCAACCTGCTCGACGGGATGGATGAAGAGGTAGCGCCAGACGGCTTCGTGGATGAACTTGCCGGAAGCGTCCTTCACCGCGGCGCCACCGGGCACAACCGAGCTATGGGCGCGGCGGGCATCGTTCTTCACCTCGGCATCGGTGATGAGACGGCGGCTGTTGCCGTAAGGCGGCGCGGCCTTGTCCACATTCACAACGGGACCGAACTGGTGCAGGCCCAGCAGTTCCCACGAGCGGTCGTAGTGATGGCCTGTCCAGCCGCCATCGAGCACATGGGTAAACGCAAAGAACCGGTTCGCCGGCGTGGCGGAGGGCAGGGCCTGCCAGTTCTCAAGCTGGTCGCGCGGGCCGCAGAACATCACCACACGGTCCACCTTCACATGCTTCGCAAAACGCGCCGAGGTGGTCGAGCCGTGCGAACTGCCGCTGATGATGACGCGATCCCACCGCAACGCCTGCTTGTCGGCGGTGAGGAAGTAGTCCCAGCGACCGGCCGGGTTTTCCTTCGCGAGCCATTTCACAAACTGCAACGCGCGCTCCATCATGCCGTCAGGCTTCGGGATGTTCACGAGAGGGCTGAAATCCTCACCCGTCGCGGCTTCGAGCCGGATTTTGCCGAGCAGCTTGCCGTCGTCGCCCGGCGACATGTTGCCGAACTTGCCGAACCAGCCGTTGGCGTAGTGCACCCGGATGGCGTGCAGACCGTAGCTGTTCACGCGCTCGAACAGCGGCGCGCTGTGGCCCATGAGCCAGATGACCAGCTTGCCCTGCGGTTTGACGCGCGTGTCCACCGAAGCGTTTTCGATGTCGGCGGGTTTGCCGGCTTTCTCGAATACGAAATCAATCTCCGGATGCGGCTGGGCGCGAGGGTCAATCTGGCTGGCCCGCGCGGTGAGTTCATAGCGTTGCGGCCTGGGATCGTTGAACATCAACGGCACGTCGGCGGCATCCAGCGCCGCCAGCGGCGACAGGAAGAGGGCATTGAGCGCAAGTCGTGTGATTCGTGTTTTCATGGATTCCTTCGTTCGTCATTCCCTGGGTTGAACTTCATTGAGAACAGATCGGCGTCGTTCACGACAAAGCGCAGGCGCACGGGTCTTCCCGCGAGCGCGCCCACATTGGTTCCATCCTTCCACCCCGCAACGCACGTAACGTGGTCGCCGGTGATGGGTTGACCATCGGACAGCCGGAACTTCGGCAGCGGTTTGCCGTTGGCGTCCTGGATCTCCACTCGGATGCTTCCGTTGGCGGCAGTGCAACAGTTGAGTTCCAACGTCCCGCCAGTGAAGCACAAGGGCTTGGTAATCAGTTCACCCTTGGCCGGCGCATGGACGGATACAAAACCATCCGTGCGGAAGGTGAACCGGCGCACGCGGCTGGCCGGGCCGGCGTAATAAGCTTCGGTCGCATAGACGGACAGCTCGCGGTCATCGCCGGGCAATTGGAGCAATCCCCACGTCATGTAGTTGCTGCGGTTCCCATCGCGGTCCTTCGGCGCGGTGATCGGAATGAGTTCCTCGCTCCACCGGTGGAACAAGACGCCATCGCGGCTGGTCATGAAAACAGGCTCCACCTGCTGGGTCTTCGGCTGGAAGCGCGTCGGGAAACCGATGAACAAATGCGGCGCGCGGAAGTAAGGCATCACCGCATTGGTGTAGAGATGTTCCGGCGGCGAGTCCACATACTTGAGATCGGCCTGATTCTCCCAATGAACGAAGTCCTTCGAGGTCGCCGTGCGGATGGCACGCACCCGCTCGGCGAAGATGCGCCAATAGGCACGATACTCGCCGCGCACGGCATCCCAGAAGGCGAGGTTTTGCGAATCGAAGGCGCCGGCGGTGATGACTCCCCCGGACATCAACGTCCAGTGCACCCCATCCGCCGACTTGAGCGCGTTCAGACAGCTTTTTTTCCTGCCGTTGAGCAGGGTCGTGCCGCCAGCCAGCGCCTTGTAGCGGGCGTCGGGCGCGCAAGCGGGGTTGGCATCCTTGAACGGCGTGAAATTATGCGAACCGTCGCCGGTCCAGACAATGTTGTTGTCCTTGGAACCGTTGAACTCGTGAACACCAAGCGCCGGTTTCTTCCATGTGAGGCCATCCTTGCTCTCCGCATGGCAGGCGACCTGGGCATGAGTTGATTTCTTCTTCTTCTCGTCGTAATGCGAACCGCGGTAATAGGCGCGGAAGCGGTCGTTGTCCCGGAAAAACGCATAGTAGGCCGACGTGTTGCCCTCCCACGGCGCGTCGCACACCAAGGCCACATCGCGCGGCTCCGGCTTGTGCAGCTTCAGTTCCGCGCCCGTCATGTTTGCGATGAGATAGTCGTCCACAAACAGCTCGCGACGCGAAGCGATGTTGATGACGGCTGTCTTGCCATCCTCGGCAGCGCGGGATCGAGACGCCCACAGACAACCACCCAGAAGGGTGGCGCCGGCTGCAACAGAAGTTTTCAACCATTCCCGTCGAGTGAGTCCGTTCTGTTTCATGGGGCCTTTCGAGTGGTGTTGGCCGCAATCCTGTTTCTCAGCGGAATTGTGAAGGCGCGTTCGTCGGCGCGGCCTGCTATGTACTGCCACGGAGTCTTGTGGTTCCCGTCAACGAAATCCTCCCGGTGGCGTGGCTTGCCGTGGATATTCGTCCTGGGCGTCACAAGCCTGGCGGGAAGTTGCCGGACGGTGACTTCGATGCGGTCGGGGAACACCGAATAGAGGGCGTAGTCGCAAGGAAAGGACGCAGTGCCTGCGATGGAAACGTGGAAAATGTTGTTGCGCTGGACGACGCCCGTCAGATGCAGATGTCCCGACAGCACGGCGACCACCGAGTCGGCATGCGCCTCGACAATCTTCAGCGCCTCGCCATCGCGGTCCATGTAGCTCCGGAACCCGAAGCTTTTGGCCAGCACGGCCTCGTCCCGCAGGGGGATCAGCGGGATGTGGCAGAGAATGATCTTCGGAACACCAGGCGCGCGCTCCAACTCACGGCTGAGCCAGTCGTTTCGCGCCTTGACGACGGCCGGCGAGACGCAGCACGCCCCGCTGTTGTTGAGGGCGATGAACAGCACGCCGCCATGCGTAAACGTGTAGTTCACCCGGTCGTCTCCAAACGTCTCGCGGTAGGCTTGTTCGTGCTTCGGGCTTCCCTCCTGTTGAATCACCTCGTGGTTGCCGACCACGGGAAAAAAAGGAACACTCCAGGGTTTGAGCATCTCACGAAAGAGCCGCAAGTCGGGGCCAAGAGCGTCAATGCGTTCTCCATAAATGAGGTCGCCGGTCCCGACCACAAAGTCGGGCCGCGGGAAATACCCGCCCGAAGCGACGGCCTCCACAAGCCAGCGGGCCTTCTCGTTGGCTTTCTCGTATCCCTTCCTGTCCGTGCCGGCCAGCACGTGAGTGTCGTTGAGTTGCAGGAAACTGAACAGCGGGTCGCTGCTTCGCCTCGCCGGCGTGCCGCAACCAGCAACGAGAACGGCCAGCATCGCCACCGCACACACTGTGGCGCTCCAAAAAGCGAGCCGGCCTGTGACCTGTGTTCCTTGCGACACGTCGTTCTTCATGGCTGGGTCAAAGCTGTGCCGCAGCGTAGCACTGTCTCATGGCGTCTCAAGCATGGAATCTCTCCCGCGAAACTGAAACCGGTTTTGCTTCCCACCTTTGACCTCGGATGCGACCCGTGATAGCCTGCGCTATGAATTTCATCTGCTCCAAGTCCCGTTTGCATGGCGCTGTGCCCATTCCCGGTTCCAAGTCGCACACCATCCGCGCAGTAGCCATCGCCAGTCTGGCTGCGGGCGAGAGCCGCATCGAAGCGCCGCTGGAATCCGGTGACGCGCGTTCGGCGATGGCGACGTTCAGCGCCCTTGGAGCGAAGTTCGAATGCCAGCCGGATGCCTGGATCGTGCAGGGCACCGGCGGCGAACTGCGCGTGCCGGAGAACGTGGTGGATGTCGGCAACTCCGGCACCACTGTGAACATTGCGCTCGCCACCGCCGCGTTGTTGCGCAAGGGCATGGTGGTGTTCACCGGCGATCACCAGATTCGCCGCCGGCCCGCCGGCCCCGTCATCACCGCCATCAATGACCTCGGCGGCTGGGCCGAGGCGACGCGCGGCAGCGGTTGCCCGCCCATCGTCGTGCGCGGCCGGTTGCGCGGCGGCACGACCTCGATCGAGTGCAAGACCAGCCAGTATCTCA
>CAZGGF010000191.1:0-3175 GCA_964524715.1 uncultured Verrucomicrobiota bacterium
CCCTAGATCGGAAGAGCACACGTCTGAACTCCAGTCACATTCCTTTATCCCGTATGCCGTCTTCTGCTTGAAAAAACAGGTTGCGCTGCAACAGCGCGCCCAGGAACCAGAAGTAGGTGTTGCCGATCACGGCGAGGAACAACACGCGATCCTGGCGAATAAGCCGGATCTGCGACCAAAGCTCACCGGCGAAGTTGATTCGGAACCGCTTCGCCGGGTTCGCAGCCGGCACACGGGTGATCCCCATGCTCGTCAGCAACCCGACGAGCGCCAGCGCAATCAGAATCACGCCCGCCCAACCGAGACTGCCGCGGAGTTGCGAGGCCATCGCCGCTCCCGCGACAGTGCCGAGGATGATGGCAAGGAAGGTGCCCAGCTCAAGAACGCCGTTGCCCCACGACAGCCGTTTCTCCGGTAACAACTCCGGCAGCAGACCGTATTTTGATGGCCCGAATATCGCACTGTGGGTGCCCATCAAGAATACCGCCGTCAACTGAATCGGCAGGCTGTTGAGCATCAGGCCCGTGAGCGCGACGGTCATGACCAGCACTTCGAAGACCTTCACGCCCATCGTCACCGTCCGCTTGCTGATCCGGTCGGCAAGAAATCCACCGGTCATGGAAAAGATAATGAACGGCAGCGAGAAGATCGCGGCAACCATTTCGCCAATGAGGTAACGATCTGTTTGCGAGCGCTGGACGCCGACGATCATCAGCAGGATGACCATGTTCTTCAGCGCGTTGTCGCTGAATGCGCCCTGGAACTGCGTGACCATCAAGCTCCAGAAACCGCGCAAAGTGGGACAGGCATCCTGCCTGTCCGATTCTGATGATGCGCGGACAGGCGAGACGCCTGTCCCACTTGTTTTGCCAGATGTTCCCGTGTCGCTCATGCTCATGCCTCACAAGGCGCGGCCATTCTGTCGATGTAACGGGGGAAATGCAATCGCGAGGAGAGCCCAAAGACTCCACAAGTCAACAGGAAGACCAACGATCTGGTTTCGCTGTTGATCCGAAGTGACGAACAATCCAGAGGAGCCGAGTTGCCGCCGAAGGGCACACTGAATGTGGGAGGGACCTTAGTGTCCCGACCTGCGCAGCCGGCAAACCCAAACGGTCGGGGCGCTTAGGCCCCTCCCACATTCAGGACGCGCCTCGCAGGATCCGGCTGGAACGTTCTCTCCGTCCTTTCGCCACGCGAAGGACTATGAGCAATACCAGCAACGCTGGCAAAGCGCAGTGGAAGATAGTAGCGCTTTCGGGCCGTCTTCCGCACTTCATTCCACCGCGCCCGGAGGCCCACCAATGGAGGACGGTTCGTGTTTCCTGGGAGCGCGGGCATCCTGCCCGCCCCGGCATGCAAGTGATGACGATTTTCTTGCATTGAGGCTCTCTCGGTGAGCCGCCAAAGGCGGACAGGATGTCCGCGCTCCAAGTGCTGCCGCGCGGCGACGCTTAGAGGATGCAGCCGGCTCGAACTTTGTGGCTTCGCGAGGCGCCTCACATAACGTGGCCGGGCTGGGACGAAACAGTCTGCGCAACAGAAGATGAGTGGGGATGAAGAGAACCAACGGCATGGCCGCCATCAGCGCCGCCACGAACAACGGCTGGGGCATCCAGGTTTGCGCGTGGTCGCTGCTGAAGCCATACACGTAGTTGATGTTCACCGGCAGGTTTGGATTGCTGACCGGCGCAGGCGGGGCGGGCATCAGGAAATAGCAGATGAGAATCAACACCCACGCCAGTCCCGTCCATGCCGGCAAAGCGCGGCGGTCGTAGCCGAGCCTCCAGACGAGCCAGACCAGCAACAGCGGCAGCCAGAAATGGAAGAAGGAGAGAGACCGAGTGAACAACGGAAGCTTGGGGTCGAACATGTAAGCCGTCATGCCGGTGAGCGGCAGGCCGACGCTCTGGCAAAGGAAATCCACCATCCATAGCGTTTGCGGCAACAGGATGCCCACCGCCGGCATCGAGGCCAGCAGCGGGCTTTCCAGCCAAACCGCCGCGAGGGTCATCAAGAGCGACACGTCGCAGTAATAGAGGAAATTCGTCGGGCCGTAGTCGCGCCAGTAATTGGGAACCAGCACCGCGATAAATGCGGTGAGACCCAGCTTCACCCACAACGGAATCCGGTTGCCTCTGCTTTTGACGCCCGACGGTTCCTTCATGACCTCTCCTTGAATTGTGCTCACAAGGATCAAGGCGCGGTCCTCCTCGGAGTATAACGGTGGAGCTGCGAACATTGTGGCAAGAACAAGCCTCGAAACCCGCGCCCCGACAAAGTAGGACAGGCATCTTGCCTGTCCCTCTTATGGTGCACGCTGAATGTGGGAGGGGCCTTAGCGCCACGACTCGCACAGCCAGCAAATCGAGATGGTCGGGGCACTGAGGCCCCACATTCAGGACGCGCCTCTCCGGGTCCGCCACTTCGGATCACGCCCATCTCCGCAGTCACGCTCAACATCTCCGCTGCGCCATCCGCATTCTTCCGCCCGCGCCATCGCTTCCCTCATCTGGGAGCGCAGATGAAGAAGGAAGAACCACAGAAGACACGGAACACACACGCAAAAAATGAACGATTCCGCCTTCCGTGTGTTCGGTGTATTCCGTGGTTGGACAGAAGCTGCTCAACAGAGAAACCGCGGCAAACAAAAAGAGCGCCTCGTTTGCACGAGACGCTCTCCTGTTGGGAACTAAAGTTCCTGTGGAATAGCTGCCGGTTTAGCGGTTGCCGCCACCGTAGCCGCCACCACCCGGAACACGCACTTCGCGCGGACGAGCTTCACCGACCGTCAGGGCGCGACTGTCAAGTTCCTTGCCATTCAATTGAGAGATGGCCGTCGTGGCCTCCTCCTGAGTGCCCATGGTGACAAAGGCGAACCCGCGCGACTTTTGGGTGAACTTGTCCATGATCAGGTCGCACGACGAGACGGTGCCGACGGTCCTGAACAAGTCCATGACGTCGGTCTCGGTGGTGTTAAACGACAGGTTTCCTACAAATAGCTTGGTAGCCATAATTACTGTAACTTTCTGCTGCTGTGGGAGCTTAGCGGTGACTGTTTCCGAACGATCGGATTTCTGATCATCACCAGCTATGGAGGGCTACCTGACAATATACCAACTCACTGTTAAATCCTCGCCTCTGCGAGCAAGGCAACCATAGGGCCGTTGGCCGG
>CAZGGF010000192.1:0-2820 GCA_964524715.1 uncultured Verrucomicrobiota bacterium
CGATTGGACGATAGGTCATTGGAGGTTCGGTCCCCTTGCGAGCGTGCAATATACGACAGTGGACATCGACGGCTTCACCGAGAGCGGTTCGCTGGCGCCACTGCCGATCGGTTCTCAGAGCATGGACTCCCTGCTGACGCAAGTGGGCATGCACCTGTCGTACCCGTTCACTGTGGAAAAGACCTTGTGGATACCGGACCTGAACGTGAGCTGGCAGCATGAGTCCATGGATACGGTGACGGGATTGAATGCGCAGTTTGCGAACGGGGCGGGGAACATCTTTACCTCCCAGGGGGTGCCGCTGGGACGGGACGCGGCGGTGGTGGGACTGGGGTTGACGGTCCAATGGTCGAAAGACTTTGCGACCTATGTCACCTACAGCACCGAACTGCTGCGCAACAACTACTCCGTGCAGAACGTCAGCGCCGGCATCCGCTTCTCCTTCTAACACCCGGCCGATGCCGGGATATTCCGGCGCGTCCGGGAGAGAAAGCGAGCCGCTGTGGCCTCCCGCAGCGATGTGGGTGGCGTTGGCACGTTGCGTGAGACAAAAGTAGTATTGGAGGGTCGGATTTTTTGTCTTGGCCAGCACGCGGCTCCGCCTTAGGCTGCCTCTTTATTGTTCGTCCGAAAACAGGTCACCTGATGAAAACATCCAACAGGAGCACCGGAGTCATGCACGCTGCCAATCTGCCTATGCAACCGTCCTTCAATCGCCGCCAGTTTTTGAAAACCACTGCCGCCGCCATCGGCGCGGCTGTTGCACCCAACTTCATCCCGGCCAAAGCACTCGGCAAGGATGGCTGGGTCGCGCCAAGTGAGCGCATCGTGATGGGCGGCATTGGTTTGCGCGGCCGCGGCGTCCACGACCTCAACTGGGCGTTGCGCGAGGCAGACGTTCAATTTATCGCCATTTGCGATGCCAATCGCGAAGCCCGCGAGCGCGTCAAGAAGCTCGTGGATGCCAAGTACGGCAACACCGACTGCAAGGTATATCCCGAGATGCGCGAATTCCTGGCAACACGACCCGACCTTGACGCACTGCTCATTGCCACCGGTGACCGATGGCACGCGCTGGCGGCCACGATGGCCATGCGCGCGGGCAAGGACGTGTATTCCGAGAAGCCGTCGTCCATGACCGTCGCGGAAGGCCGCATGGTCGTCGAAACGGCCAAGCGGTATGGCCGCGTCTATCAGACTGGCACGCAGCGCCTTAGCGAGCCGAACCACGTTTTCTGCATTGAGATGGCCCGTACGGGCCGCTTGGGCAAGATTCACACCGCCTACGCACACATCGCGCCGTGGGATGCTGCCGCAATGCGGACCGACTGGCTGCCTGCTGAACCGGAACCGCCCAAAGACCAGATGGACTGGGACGCGTGGCTCGGCCCGTGTCCGTGGCGGCCCTACAATTCCGCCTACGTCCGCCGCCGCTGGCGTGGGCATTACGATTACCACCCCAGTTGCATCGGCGAGTGGGGTGCGCACACTTTTGCGCAGGCACAAGCCGGCATCGACTCGCTCAACACCTCGGCAGTGGAATACGAATATGTCAACAACGAGAGCGGCGACGGCATGGTCACGCACTTCGCCAACGGCGTGAAAATGATCCTCGCGCGCGACCTCAACAAGAAGTACTGGCACGGCTCCTGTGGCGAACGGTTTGACGGCACCGAAGGTTGGGCCGCCGCCGCTGACGGTTACTCGCGACCGGACGTTTCCTCGCCAGCATTGCTGACACACGTGAAACGCGTCATCAGCGAATATGTCGGTCGCACCGGCCGTTCGCTCGATCACATGCGGAACTTCCTGGATTGCGTAAAATCGCGCGACATCACCGTCGCCAATCCGGAGGTCATGCACCACTCGATGACCACCGTCCACTGCGCCAACATTTGCATGTGGCTCAAGCGCAACATGAAGTTCGACCCGGTGAAGGAGAAGTTCGTGGGCGACGAAGAAGCGAACCGGCTGCTCTCGCGCGCCATGCGCGAGCCGTGGCATGCGTGAGTCGGGCAAAACATAAGGAGAAAAACGTGAACATCTTCAAGACTTCAATTGGGTTATCAGTGGCAGTGGCCTGTAGTGCGCTGGCAGTCCAGAGTTTCAGCGCCGACGCGCCCGAACCGAAGAACGTCGCACCCGGCGGCGTCAAGTTCGTGATGCACCGCGTGGACAAGTACCGCAGCGAGGCCTGCGGTGTTGCGGACTTCAACGGCGACGGCAAACTGGACATCTTCGCGGGCGAGTACCTCTACCTCGCTCCCGACTTCAAACCGGTGAAGGTCCGCACGGTCAAGGGCAGCGTGGATGAGAATGGCAAGGGATACCGCAACGACTTCGCGAACCTGACGCTCGACGTGGACGGCGACGGCAAGCCCGATATCATCAGCGTGGACTGGTTCGACAAGCACGCCATCTGGCTCAAGAACATCGGCGCATCCGGCCAGGAATGGCCGCAGACGGTCATCGAGCAGAACGGCAACTTCGAGACCGCGCAGTTGGGCGATGTGCTCGGCAAAGGCAAGGCGGACGCCGTGCTGCCCGACGTGAAACGCACCGTCTGGTATGAGTTGGTTGGCAAGGGCAAGTTCGAGGTGCATGTCGTCAGCGAAAAACCAATGAGCTTCGGCGGCGGCGTCGGAGACACCAACGGCGACGGTCGGCCCGACATCATCCGGCCCGATGCGTGGTTCGAGGCGCCCGCCGACCTGCGCAACGGTCAGTGGATCGAACACCCGATCAAGCTCGCCAGCAAAGATGGCGTGAAATCCGAACACACAGCGCAGATTCTGGTCTTCGACGTCAACGGCGACGGTC
>CAZGGF010000193.1:0-4825 GCA_964524715.1 uncultured Verrucomicrobiota bacterium
CAGGTCGAACGCCACCTGTGGATACGGGTCCTCGCCGCGCAATGTCACGCTGATGAAATCACGATCGCTGAGTGTCATCCCCGTTCCGAGATGGGGGCGCAGGTTCACGAACCGCAGCGTTTGCACAGTCACGCCGCCTTCCTCGCGTTTTTCCACGGTCGCACGGTCCGAGTAGATCGCGTCGTTCGACGACAGGCGCAACGGCGCGATGAGCTGCCCGCTGGCGCGGTCCAACACATCCACGCCAAGCCACATGCCTTGGTGGCCGATGAGTCGGACCACGACACGGTTGTTCTGAATGTCTTCACCGCGAATCTGGCAGTTCGGCAGCCAGACCGCGGCCAGGATCAACCAAGCCAATCGTAAATTCACGTGCAGTTCTCCGAATTCAACACCGGCCACGCCAAGGCGTTTCGCCACGCACCATAGCGCAGTCTCCCCGCTAATTGCACGCAGGGAAGCTGAGTCAACCGGACTTTCCTGCTATTTGTCCCTGAAACGCGCCACATCCTCCGTCCGTCCGTCCGCCTTCTTTCGGAGGAGGGCAAAATCCGTTCCCGATCGCGACACCTCCAACGAACCCCCGTCGGCAAAGACGATGCGCGCGGCAGCAGCGGCGGATTCCGCAGCGGCACGCTCGACACTGCGGATGGGCGGTTGCGCACCTTTGGCAGATGGAGCGAGAACGAAGAAGAACGTAACAACCCCCTTGCTAAACTTGGTGTAGATGGCGGTGGGGATGGCGCGCCAGGGGTGATTAGCCCACCCCTGCACTGGCTCATCTTCCTTGCCTTTGACAACCTGCACACTGAGGCCGTTGTCAGCCAGCGGCACAATGGCGAGGTTCGCGTCCGCATTTTCGGTGCGCACGGTTTTCGTCTTCTCGTCAATGGTGGCGTTGGCAGCGTCGAGATGAAAGAGTGCCTCATAACGGTGCTCGCGTTTGTCGCGCGGCGTCAGTGTATCCATCACCAGGAAAATCCTCTCCCGTTTGACGAACACAATGCGTCGTTGGTGTGTGACGGCGGAGGAATTGGCTGTTTCATAGCCGTTCGCATAGGTGCCGACGGCGCAGTCCGCCTCTGGCGTTGAGAACCAGCGGGTGTCGTCGGTTGGCGGCGCGGGCAGGGTCCACGGCCGCGGCCAGAAGTAAGTTTCCCTCCTGCCTCTGCGTTGCTGGCCCTCGCCGTCCACCATGATGGTGTTGTGACTGTCAGTGCTGAGAACGTAGCGGCGCCAGCGGGATTTGTCGTAGGAGAAGTTGCCAGGATCGAGCACAAGCTGCCGGCCATGCGACCAGAGGACGAAATGGAGTTTGTCCTCGTGCTGGTGGCCGAAGCCAAACGGACCGGCATCGAACAACAGGTACGTCGCATCTTTGTCCCAGCCGGAGCGCATAACGTAGTGGCCGACATAGTGAAAGGCATGCGAGGTCTCTGTCGGCGCGTGACCGCTCTTGCCACCGGTGGCGACGAACTGAAAGTCCTGCCGCTGCGGGAAGAGTTTGAAGCCGGCGGCCAACTCTTTGCGGATGTCGGCGTTGCCGGAATCGTTGAGGCCGGGGATCTGGCCGCCGGGCATGGAGGCGTAGAGGAGGTAGTTGAACATTTTCTCCATCTTGGCGAGGAAATCAGCCGGCACTTCGCCGCGCAAATCGTTGAGGTCGGCCAGTTCCAGGATGTTGGCGAATTCGCGCAGCACCCAGCAGTTGTACCCGGCAGCGAGTTCGTATTCCATGCCATCGGGGTAAACTTCGTCGTCGAGTTGTTTGTAAAGCCGTTCCAGCGCGACGCGACGCCACTCGCGCGCATGGCGGAATTCAGGGAACAACACGCCCGCGGTGTAGAGGCCGTTGGATTCAGCGGTAAGCCAGTTGCCCAGGGACGTCCAGCGCCTGAGATGACGCGCCTGCTCGTTCACGGATTTAAGCATCGCGCAGATCGCGTCGTCGCTGAACGCCGGCGAACCGAGGCATCGATAGAGCGCGTGCGGCCACGTGTCTGCAAGCCGGATGCCGGTGGTCAATGTCTGCCACGCCTCGCAACCGTTCGGCATGCGATTGCCGTTGGAGAGCATCGGGGCTGGATTTGACGCAGTCCAGTCGAGGATTTCGTCGGCGATCTCCTTCGCGTATTTGTCCTGGCCGGTTTCCCAATAGGCGTCCGCGAGTGTCCGGAAATGGAAATGCCGGTTGATGGACTCGTTCCAGAGGTGCGTGCGCGCTTCGCCGTCGGTTGGGTTTGCAGTCCAGTCAATCTTCGCGCCGAAATCGAGCGTGCTTTTCTGCCCCGGCCCCTTCGGGTAGTCGAACTTGTGCAGGAGGATTTTGTCCGCGGCAGAGACGCTGCGAGCGCGGCTCTTTGGGTCGCGAAATGCCGGCTGGCGCCAATCGAAGTGCCAGCGCGGCGTGGTGCGCTGGCGGAAATGTTTGGCGAGCGCGGCTTTCGCGGCGGCGATGTGGCCGGCCTTGAAGTTCTTTTTCACCGCGGCCAGTGCCGGCAGATCGAGGTCGAGGCTCACGAACAATTCCGTATCTGTCATCCATTGGCGGGCGCCGACATGGGCAAGCAATTCCACTCCATCAAGCCGCACCACAGCCGTTGGGTCCGGTGTATTGCCGTAGCCTGAAGCGGTGAGACGGATGCCGTTGATATGGTTCCAGCCGAGCGGCTGGCGCGCCGCACTGAGTTCCTTGAACGGGAGGACGAACCGTTTCCAACCGGTCCAGTCGAGCGGAATCTGACAGCTGTAGTAATCCGGTCCCTGGGATTGGGGGTTCTCGGAAGGGAATGTAATGACGAATCTCGATCCAGTGGCTTTCTCCGAATGCAGCCAGAATGCGATGGCGGAGAACTTCGACCAATCCTGCGGCGTCGCGAAGGTGCAGTTCATGCCGGTGTTCTGGCCGTGCCGCCAGCAGAGTGATTGGGGCCAGGCGTTGTGAACCGTTTCGTCCAGCGTGACACCCTTCCATGCGTTGGGCCCGAATGGCGGCGGCTCGGCGCCAACCGCCAACACAGCGAAAGTAAACAGGGCAAGCAGCATCGATTTCATAAATGGTTTTGGAAAAATGGCCATGGCGGCAGGCCATCGACGGTGTCCAACAACGGCGGCGCGCACACTACGAGTGAAGTTTGAAACTCGGATCCACCTTGCGGATATTCCTGGCGACGGCTTCGAGATACGGATTCTTCCCGGAACCCAGCGGACGTTCCAGAAACCGATAGACCCCACCCCACTGGGTGGAGAGCATCCGCATGACGTGCCCACGGAAAAACTGCGGTGTCCGGGCGCGCATGTCCTCGGGGCTATGATAGACGGCCAGCACTTCAGCCGCCGTTCCCTGCCGTTGCACGCACTCCTGGAATTCCTCAAAAAGCTTCTCGAGCTCGTTCAGGTAATTGGGCGCGGCCATCTGGCCCAGCAAGTCGGCCGTGCCCAGCCCGAACGCCAGCATCTGTTCCATCTCGGAATGGAACGGAATCTTGGTCGTGTCCACGAAGAAACCCGTGGATTGGATCATATGCCCCACGGATTCCCGGTCGTGGGCCGGGCAGCCGCGGCTGCGCAGGTAGCGATTGGAGAACTCCGCGCTGCGGTTCACGTGGGTGAGCGTATACTTTGCCCCGGTGCCCTCGATATCGCCGCGTTGTTTGAGATAACCCGCATCGTGCATCAAAACCGCGTGTATGCCGAGGGTGAAACCGTGCGTTGTCAATGCCAGGCCATCGGGTGCCTTGTCCATGCCCTCCAGCAACCGGCCCATTGCGATTGTGGCTTGCAGGGTATGCTCCGAGTCGTGATATCTCATGTCACACGACTGGTAACCGGGGAAGTGTCCCAGAAAAAGCTGCTCGATATCCGCAAACGTCTGGTGGATTGGCGCAAAATCTCCATCCGCGAAGAGCCGGCGAAAAATGGTTTCTGTCTCGCGCTCCACCGCGCGCCAGTCCTGAGTGTCGATGTCTGGAAACATGGCGTTTTTGAGTCGGCCAAGAAGATACCGGGCTGCGCGTGAAAGACAACCCATTTTAGCCGGAACGGCGTGGCAGGAGGCGTTTATGCTGTTTGGAGTCATCACACCGTCCCCGCCTCGAAATGGCAGCCTGTGCAACCCCCGCCTTGCCAGTCGCCGCCGACACGGTATGATGCGCGAACAATGTCCATGACTTATGCCCCGCTTCTAATCACATGGCTTGTCTGCTGTATTGCCTTCGCGTTTGGACAGTCGCCCACGACCGGTTTCAGCATCCAACTGCCGGCGTCCGCGGTGATTGAGCCGGGCAGCGCCGCCGACGTCGGCGCACTGATGGAACGGTTCAATAGCACGGGCCGCCCTGCGGGAATTCACGGTTTTCTGAAAACAGCGCAGGAACGATTCGAGTTTCAAGACGGTCAGGCCATTCGCTTCTGGGGCTTCAACTGGCCCTCAGACCAGCCGTTGCCTGTCGGTGATAACGCCATTTCCGTCGCGCAGCGTTTTGTTCAGCAAGGCTACAACACCGTTCGCCTTCCCCTGCCCGTGGCGGGCGACGCGAAGGCGCGCGACAGTTTCGATCAATTCACCAGTTGCCTGCGTAATCAGGGCATCTATCTCGACCTGCTCTTGCCCGGTGGTATCGATCCGAGCGCGTATTCCAACCGATTTACCCGCCTCGCTCCACGCGACGATACCGGTGTCGCACTCATGGAGGTTGTCGGTTTGCCTCAGGCTGCCGCTGACCTGCGTCGTCGCGAACCGCGCGTACCCGTCACCGCCGCCGGACCGGTACAAACCACAGGCGATCTTGTCGCGCGCCAGGCGTTGGATTTCCTTTCCCAGACC
>CAZGGF010000194.1:0-3450 GCA_964524715.1 uncultured Verrucomicrobiota bacterium
GCCATCCGGCACCTGACCCAGCGTGTCGGCGATCGCGCCATCATCAGCGTGCATTGCCACAACGACCTCGGCCTCGCCGTCGCCAACAGCCTCGCCGGCGTCGCCAATGGCGCAAGGCAGGTCGAGTGCACCATCAATGGCATCGGCGAGCGGGCTGGCAACGCCAGCCTCGAAGAAGCCGTCATGGCGATCAAGACGCGCAGTGATTACTTCAAAGACGTGCGCATCGACATTGACGAGAGAGAGATCGTGAAGACCTCGAAGCTCGTCAGCCGCCACACCAGCTTCATCATCCAGCGAAACAAAGCCATCGTCGGCGAGAACGCTTTCGCGCACTCCGCAGGCATCCATCAGGACGGTATTCTTAAGAAGCGCGAGACCTACGAGATCATGGACCCGCAAAAGACCGGCTGGGGCGAAACGGAGTTGCCGCTCACCAAACACAGCGGCCGCAACGCGCTCACCCGCCGGCTCGTTCACCTCGGCTTCAAACTCGACGACGAAGAGATCAATCGCGTCTTCGTCGGGTTCAAGAGAATCGGCGACGCGAAAAAGTTCGTCTACGACGACGACCTGATTGCGCTCGTCGAGAGCGAAGCCAGCGTGGTGCGTGAAACCTATGTCTTGGAGCATCTCAGCTTCGTCGGCGGCACGGGCGGAGTGCCGATGGCCGCCGTCAAGCTCCGCAAAGGCAAGGACGTGCTCATGGAAGCCAGCACGGGCGATGGTCCGGTGGACGCGGCACTCAAAGCGATTGACGTCATCACTGGCAAACGCGGCAAATTGCTCGACTACCAGCTCCGCGCCACCACCAGCGGCAAGGACGCCGTTGGCGAGGTGACACTGAAAGCCGAGTTCAGCGAAGGCGAGCCGCTTGTCGGCCGCGGCGCAAGCACTGACGTGGTTGAAGCCAGCGCAAAAGCGTATTTGAACGCCGTCAATCGTGCCCTGACCACCGCCAAGCGCGGCAAACCAGTGCGCGGCGTATAAGGCTCGACCGGCCGGCGTGAGCAGCCACGCTGGGAGCGTGCCTCATGGCTTCGGTGCAAAACGAAGTGGATATCCTCCACCCGGCTGCGACGTTTACAGCGTCCGCCGGAACCATGCGACCGTGGCTTTAATCAGCCGCGCTTCGAGCGCGACGTTGGCGTAGGTGTGGTTGGCAAACGGAATGATGGACTTCTCGACGTGGCGGCCGCGTTTCGAGCGCGCGGCCGCCGCCATCTGATCCGCCTGCGCCACCGGCACGGTCTCGTCTGCGGTGCCGTGCGCAATGAAGACAGGGCACTGCGACTTCTTCAGATCAACGGGCGGGCGCATGGTTTTGAACTGCTCGACAAACTCCGCACTGACCTTGTTACCCATCCGGTCTGCCCAACCGTATTTCGCCAGGTGTTCCAAACTGTCAGGCGAGCCGACGACATCCACGATCTCCGCGCCGTTGGCCACGGCAGACCAGAGTGCCAGCGAGCGCACGCGCCGTTCGCCCGCCGCCAGGTGACATGCCACCGCGCCGCCCATGGACAATCCAATCACGCCGATGCGATCCACATCCACGCCAGCCTGGCTCATCAGCACGCCAAGCGCTGCGCGAGCATCCTGCCGCCAACCACTCACCGTAACTTGTTCAAATTCGCCGCCGCTGTCGCCGCTGCCGCGAAAGTCAAACCGCAGTGCGATGAAACCGGCGCGAGTCAGGGCTCGGGCGGCTTTTACAAACAGCCGATGCGCTTCTGTCTTCTGGCCGGTGAAACCGTGAAGAAAAAGAACGGCTGGCCTTGCGCTCTTAAATCCCGGGGTTCGGGTTGCTGATGGCTGTTCCGGCCGATGCAACATCCCCACGAGTTGAAAGCCGGCACTGTTGAAGACAAGAGGTGTTTCCATGCCAAGAACTCCGAATCACCAATCACGGTTCACAAGTCACCCATAAGAAACCGCAGAATGTATCCATCGAGAACATACCGCGATTCTCCAACCACAGCCGCGCAAGTCAACGGCAATTGCGACGTGCACAGGCTTGCTTTCGTTGGACTGTTCCGGTATTGAGCGCCGCCAATTTGTCATGATTATCAGAACCCATGCCGCTTCGACCGACCCGACGCCCGCAGTGACGCGCGCGGCGGCGATACTGCGCGCCGGCGGCTTGGTGGCATTTCCGACCGAAGCGGTCTACGGACTGGGTGCAGTTGCCACCGATGCGCGGGCCGTGGCGCGCATCTTCGTGGCGAAAGAAAGACCACATTTTGACCCGCTCATCATCCACCTCGCCTCGGCAGATTGGCTTGGTCGCTACGTCGTGTCGCCCCCCCCCGAAGCAGAACGGTTGGGGGGGCGGTTCTGGCCCGGTCCCTTGACACTGGTGTTGCCCAAATGCGACGACATCCCGGACATCGTTACATCGGGATTGCCCACCGTGGCAGTGAGGATGCCGGCACATCCGGTGGCGCGCGCGCTCATCACCGCCGTCGGCCTGCCGTTGGCCGCGCCCAGCGCCAATCGTTTCGGCCAGCTCAGTCCAACCACGGCACAGGCAGTGGAGGAAGAACTCGGAAATCGTGTGGACCTGATTATGGATGGCGGTCCAACACAACTCGGCATTGAATCGACAATCGTTGCACTGGGCCAAACCGGCCCGCGGTTGTTGCGGCCGGGGCCGATCACCCGGGAAGAGCTTTGCGAATGTCTTGGCCGCGAGGTGATGATTGCCAGCGGGCCGGTTGCAACGCCGGAGTCGCCGGGCATGCTGCTGCGGCATTACGCGCCGCGCACACCCCTGCGAATCGTCGACTCCTGCGCCGCCTTGCCCCTCGCCCCCGGTCGCCGCGTTGGCCTGTTGGCATTCCGTTCCGTGCCTTCTTCCCACGGTTTCCCGGTCGTCGAAACACTCAGCGCCACCGGAGATCTGCGCGAGGCGGCGGCGAATCTATTCGCCGCGTTGAGGCGGCTTGACGCTTCTGGCGTCGAGGAAATCGTTGCCGAGTCCATTCCCGAAACCGGTCTTGGCTGCGCCATCATGGACCGCCTGCGCAAGGCAGCCGCGCCGCGCACCTGAAATATCCCCGCCAATTAGGATAGACGGCGGGCGATTGTGCCGTTACAAGAATCCCATTCATGGAAACTCCGTTTTGGATTTGGATCACGTTCATCGTCGGTGTGCTGGCGCTGCTGGCGCTGGATCTGGGTGTGTTTCACCGCAAAGCGCACGCCGTGTCGCTTCGCGAGGCGGCCATCTGGACGGTGGTGTGGGTGACACTCTCCGTGCTTTTCGGCGGCTGGGTCTGGTGGCGCAACGGCTCCGAACTCGGTCTGCAATTCTTCACCGGTTACGTAATCGAGTATTCACTGAGCGTCGACAACATCTTCGTATTTGTGCTGCTGTTCAGCTACTTCGCCGTGCCGGCGGAATACCAGCACCGCGTGTTGTTCTGGGGCATCCTGGCAGCGCTGGTC
>CAZGGF010000195.1:0-3936 GCA_964524715.1 uncultured Verrucomicrobiota bacterium
GGAGATGCTGCAACCGATGGACGTGGCGGTGTCCAATACGGCATGGGTTGAGGAGTTCGCCCGCAACGGCTGGCTCGCGGCGTTCGACGAAGATGTGGTCGGACCGATTTTGCGCGAGGCGGGCGTCGAGCCGATCCGCGCCGTCGGCCCGGGCGATGATCCGAAGGCACCGCGCATTTACGGCGTCCCAATTGCGCGCGCGGCGGACCTGCTCTTCTACCGCAAAAACTACTTCAAAAACGCCAACGAGGCGCGCCAGGCATGGACGTCGCTCTTCCAATCCAAGGGCCAGGCTCCAAAATCCAGGATTCCGTTGCCATCTTCAATTGCCGGGGATGGACAGGAGTTCTTCCGGTTCTTCCTGCCGCTGGTTTGGAGCCTGGAGCCGGACTGGCCGCGACAGAGCGGCGGAACCGTCGCGGCTGATACGCCGGCGGCACAGCAGGTGCTTGAGGCGTTGGGCCGGCTGGTGCAGCTCGAAACATGGCCGGCGGCAGCGACGCGGATGGATTTTCTCGTGGATTTGAAGCGACAGCTGCGCCGTTTTGCAAATGATCCGACCACTGCGCAAACCGATGCCACACAGCCTTCGCCGTGGCTATTCTCCACTTGGGCACAGCGCAACCTGATCACGCCATGGGGCCCCCCCGTGTCGCTGGACGACGTCGGGATCATGCCAATTTCGGTCTCCACCAACGCGGCTGCGCCGGGGTTCTCATTACTTGGCGGCAAGTGCGTCATTTGCAGCCGGCAAATTGCTTCGGACGACCCGGGCGCGGTGGCGGCGCGCGAGGTGGTACAGGAACTGGTGCGGTATTTGCTGTCGGTGGAGGGACAACGGACGATGTTCTTCGATCAGTTTGAGATTCCCGCGCGCCGCGGTTTGCTGAAATCGCTGACGGAGCAGGATGTCGCTTCCCTCTTTGGCTCGCGCCGCGAGTGGTGCAGCTATGAGACCTACCTCGCCGAGGTGCGCGCGGGCTCACGCCGTATCGATGACCGCAGTCTGCAGTTTGGGCGGCAGACGCTGGCGATCCTGCGTGAGATCGAGACGATTTTGAACGATCCCGCGCGCCTCACCGTGCGATCCAATCCACTCTCGATCAGCCGCAGTGCATTGCTCGATGGTTTCCTGCACAGGGCACTCGCCCCGAAACCGTCGATGCCTGGCATCGAATTGCCAGGAATGCCTGAAGCGGCAGCAGTGGTGGACGCGGGCGGCGCGTCGTCCAAGGGATCGCTGACGGGGCTTCAGGTGTTGTGGGAAGCCGAACAACGTTTCATGGTTCCGCGCGCCTCCGCGCCGAACACAGCCAAGGCTGCCTCGCCATGAGCACGCCTCCCACCCAACCTGACGCGACCTCCCGGTCGGAAGCCTCGCTGAGCCGGCGGCTCTCCCGCCATTTCATCGGGCTGAGCGTGATCTTTGGCGTGGCGGCGGCGTTGCTGATCGTCGTGGCGTTCGAGCTTTTCCGTCCGTTGAAAGAGCGAGTGAACCAGGACTGGACGGGCCGGGAACGTGCGGCGATCCGTTCGGTCGGTGGACTGGACGCGGCCGTGTTGACCGCGCGGATGCTGAGCCTGTTCGACCGCGCTGCCGAGCAACAGGTATTGATGTGGGCCGAATTACGCAAGCGCCCCGAACTGGCCTACGCACGAATTTTCAACAATGTGAATGGCGAGATTGCCACCGTCTATCGCGACGGGTTGACGTTCCAGGACTTGCCCGAACCGCGGAAACTGGAGTGGGACCGATCAGTCTATCCGCCCCGGTTGCTGGATCAAATGGCCTATGAGATGGTCCAGCCGATAACCGGCACTCGACATACGTTCTACGAGCGGCGGCTGTTGCTCTACCGCGAGAGCTTTGGGCGAATTTTCCCGATCGGTGTCCTGACGGTAGCTTTCAACAAGATGCCACGGTCCATCGAGGAAGCGGATCGCATCGCGGAGAGCTGCATTGCCAGCCAAATCATTTCAGGTGCGAAGATCGCCGAGGGCTGGCCGTCCGGTCGTGTGCTGGCTGACAGCGCCTCATTGGTGCGTTATTCCTATGAGATGCGCGACATGGTGCTCTATCTGGCGGAGGTCAAGAAAGGCACCGTCAATCTCCTGGGCATTACCATCTTCAACCAGAACGGCATGCCGTTCCTGAGCGAACTGCAGACCAGCGCCGCGTTCCAGTTTAAACACGGGTTGAAGGGTGACCCTTCGTTGGTGTGCATGACGGCCCACGTGCGCCAGCGCGACTTGTCCTCCGAAAGCAAGGTGGTGGAAACCTCCGCACCGCAGGCCTACGAAGTATTCACACCGGTGTTTCATCATGGCGCGTTGCGTGGCATGGTCGCGTTCGGATTGCGTGGCCAGGCACCTCTGTTGAACGAATTTCGCGAAACGATTCAGTCCGTCCGTTTCTTCATGACGACAACCACCCTCGTGCTCACGACGGTGATGATCCTGACCGGCGTCTTTCTGGCGTTTCGGTTGCGCAGCCGCATCGCCCAGCCGCTGGAACACATCGCCCAAGCCGCCCTCGACTTTGTGCGCGGCATACCCACCGATCCCGTCCATCGCCAGCGCGCCGAAACGCTGGCCACCGCGAAACATTACTCGCGGGAGGCGCGCGAGCTGTCCTCAGCCTACTCCCAGATGGTCGGCGTCATCCAGCAAACTCTCAAGGAGAAGGACGACGCCTTCGCCGCGTTGTAGAGCAAGGACAAGCAGCTGTTCGCCTCGCAACGCCAGTCCCTGCTCGGTGTGGTCGCCGCTGGCGTCGCCCACGAAATCAAGAACGCTCTCAACCCCGTCAAACTCCGCGCCGAGCGGATGATCATGGCGTTTCAGATGAAGCGCGATGTTGGCCTCGAAGAGGGACTGGGCCTCATCATCCAGAGCGTCGGCCGCTGCGCGGAGATTTCCAACAAGCTCAGCACTTTTGCCCGGCCCGCCGATGTCGGCTCGTTCTTCCTGTTCGACCTTAACGACACGGTTCGCGATGCGCTGGCCATTAGCAACGATGTGCTCAGTAATGCGAGGATCAAAGTCACCACCCAGCTCGGCGAGCTGCCGCGCCTGAAAGGCAATCCCAAGGAAATCCAGCAGGCACTCATGAATTTCCTGCTCAACGGCAAGGACGCCATCCTGGATGTTTGTGCCAAGACCGGGCGCGAGGGCGGCAACATTGCCCTGAGCACTGCCACCGAAGGCCCGGTCATCGTCCTGAAAATTTCCGACGACGGCTGCGGCATGAGCGACGAGGTGAAGAAGAAGGTTTTTGTCCCCTTCTTCACCACCAAGGAGCCAGGCAAAGGCACAGGTCTTGGCATGGGCATCAGCCACAGCATTCTTCAGGCGCATGGCGCTGATCTGCGCATTGAGAGCGAGTTTGGCAAAGGCACCACCATTATCATCCGCTTCCCCGTTACCGGCCCGCCGCCGAAGACGTCCTCCACGACGACGGTGTTCGGCCGGCCGATCATCAAGTGACTGGTGCCGCCGGCGATTTGAAACCGCAGCAATCACAGCCACCGTGTCATTGGCTCGACAGGCGGGGCGGCAGTTGACAATATGGCGGCGTTGACGGCTGGTGATCCCAGCCGGGAGAGGTTCTTATGCCCAGCGACATCAAAATTCTGCTCGTGGACGACCAGCGCGAAAATCTGGTCGAATACGAAGGCATCATCAAACAACTCACCGATTACCCCGTGCGCGCGGTGGATAGCAGCGCCGTGGCGATCGAGCTCTGCAAGACAGAGCATTTCGACGTGCTGCTCACCGACGTGCGCATGCCGGGCAAGTGCGGCGATGAGATGTTCGCCGAGATCCAGAAATTCCTGCCCGACATTCGATGCATCGTCATCACCGGTTTTGCCGGCCAGGACGCGCCGATCCATTTCCTGAAACTCGGCGAGCACGACTTCCTGTTCAAGGCCGAGT
>CAZGGF010000196.1:0-1987 GCA_964524715.1 uncultured Verrucomicrobiota bacterium
AAGGGGGATGCCGGTTCGCTCGCTCAAGTGAAATTGTTTTGCCATCGTGACGATGGGCCCCATTCCGATGCTCATGCCATGCTCGTAGAAGAAAATGTTGCACGAGTGAACGATGGCGGCTCGGAGATCCACGGTCCCATGCTGGCCGCCTTTGGATTTGATCCAGCATTTCTTCAGTTGCCCGCCCACCTGGATCTCGCCAGTGCAGAACGAGGTGGAAGTCTTCGACAACTTGCCGCAGTCAAGGCCGGCGAGCGCGACAACGAGTTTGAAGATGGAGCCGGGCGCGTATTGTTCGCAAACAGCGCGGTTGGCCAGCGGTTTGGACGGGTCCTTCAGCAGCTGTGCCATGGTTTCCGGCCGGATGCGCGGAATGAAACTGTTCGGGTTGAAGGTGGGCGTGGATGCCAGCGCAAGCACGTCGCCATTGTCGGGGTCCATGACGACGGCGGCGCCAATGTGTTCGCCCAGCGCCTGTTCCACGGCCTGCTGGCAACGGGCGTCGAGGGACAGCATGAGGTCATGTCCCGGTTCGGGTGGCTGCACGCCCAGTTCACGTTCCTTGTAGCCGCGCGCATTGATGAGGATGCTCCTGGAGCCGGGGCGGCCGCGTAATTCGCGGTCGAACTTGATTTCCAGTCCGCTGACGCCGCGCAGCTCGGTCTGGACGAACGTCGGCAGGCTCTGGTCCAGTTCCAGTGTGGGCTTGCTCCGTGTGACATAACCGAGGGTGTGCGCCGCGAGCGGATAAGACTGGTTGCCTACGACAAAACCATAGCGGCGGATCGGATTGACTTCGATGGCCATGCCCCTTGGCAATGGGGAATGCTCGTTGGCAATGGCGACAGCGGTTTCGTTCAGGTCCGGGAAGAGGATGAGCGGCAGCGGGCGCAGTTCAGCGGCGTGGACGCGAATGGCGCGGTCGTCCAGTTGTGGCTGGACGCCAATCAACTTGGCGAACACACCAGCCTTCTCACGGACCAGTTCCACGAGAATCTGCTCGCGGCGGCCCGGTTCAAGGCGTTTGCCACGGTGGCGGATTTCCAGCCGGACGCGCTCGCGCCATTCGTCGGAAAGCTCTTCCAGATAAATCACCGCGTCGAAACTGGGACGGCTGTCGGCAAGACAAATGCCGTTGCGGTCGTAGATGAGGCCGCGCACGGCAGGAATTTGCACGAGGCGCTGGCTCTGGCGCTCCTGGCTCGCACCGAATTCAGCGCTTTGCACGACTTGGAGTTGGAAAAGCTGCGCGGCGAGCAGGAACAGGCACGCGACGATGATCAGGCCAAACAGCATCAGCCGTCCTTCCTCGCGCCGGAAAAGTTCCTGCCAGAGTCGTCGCATCTAGAACACCTCCATGGTTTCAGGCGCCGGCCACTGCCCGCAGCATCGCGCGGCGATCTTCAGCAGCCAGAGCAGAAGAGGCGCAGCGAGGGCGGTGAGCAGCGCGATGAGTGCCATTTTGGCGACGATAGCGGCTTCGAGGGGCAGGGGAGTCTCGCTGAGGGCCAGCAACAGCCACATCCACGCGGACAGGGCCAGTGAGATCGCTCCGCCGAACGCGGCCTGCAGAAGGATATTGTCGCGGAAGAGGACACGTTGGAAATGATTGATGACGGCAGCGACGACTGCAAAAGGCACCACACTCAGGCCGAGCGTCTGGAACGAGAGAGCGTCCAGCAACAGACCGGAGACGATGGCCACGAGCAGCGCGCGATTCCAGGACGCGAACAGCGCAGCAAACACGACCATGGCTGGCATCAGATCGAACTTCACACCCGCGAGGTTGATCACGGCGGCCAGTGCGCACTGGAGCGCCATCACCAACACCGCGGCTGCGAGTAAAAATGACTTGGCCATGTTACCTGCAAATCACAAACACTTCTTCGAGACGGTTTAGATCCACGGCGGGCTTGAGCCACGCGTTCTTGTAAAGTCCTGACTCACTCAGTGCGGCGGGTTCCAGGGAGCCGATGCGGATACCCTT
>CAZGGF010000197.1:0-6906 GCA_964524715.1 uncultured Verrucomicrobiota bacterium
GTAAGTTCGGCAAGCACAAACTGACGGCCGAAGACTTGGTCCAATATGGCAGCGTGACGATGCAGATGATCACCTTCCTGGCTGCCTGTGTTCACATCAAGCTGAACATCCTGGTATCCGGCGGCACGGGTTCCGGCAAGACCACGCTGCTCAATGTGCTTTCCGGTTTCATCCCCGACGGCGAGCGCATCGTCACCGTTGAGGACGCCGCTGAGTTGCGTTTGCAGAAGCCGCATGTCGTGCGTCTGGAGTCCCGCCCGGCCAACATTGAGGGCAAGGGCGAAATCAGGATTCGTGATCTCGTGCGCAACTGTTTGCGCATGCGCCCTGACCGGATTGTGGTGGGTGAGTGTCGTGGCGGCGAATCGTTGGACATGTTGCAGGCCATGAACACGGGCCACGATGGTGCCATTACCACGCTGCACGCCAATACGCCGCGTGATTGCCTCGCGCGTTTGGAGACGATGGTGATGATGGCGGGCATGGATCTGCCGGCGCGCGCCATCCGCGAACAAATCGCCTCGGCGATTCATCTGATTGTCCAGGTGACACGCTTGAGCGACGGCAGCCGCAAGGTGACCAGCGTGACCGAAGTTCAGGGCATGGAAGGCCAGATGGTGACGTTGCAGGACCTCTTTGTGTACCGCCAGACTGGAGTCGGCGAGGACGGTCGCGTGATCGGCCGGATGGAGCCGACGGGTCTCGTGCCAGGCTTTATGCCGCGTTTTGCGGCGGCCGGCATCAACGTGCCGCCTGAGATATTCACGAATCGCGGAGGCCGATAGCAGACAATGGACGAGGCCGCCATCCTCACGGTCGTCTTTCTTGCCGCCACCACGGTGATATTGCTCTTCATTGGCGCGCAGAAGCTCTTCACGCAGAAGAAAGAACGGCTCCAGGAACGTGTGGCTGTGGTGGCAGCCAAGGAAGATACGCTCCCGGCTGCGGCCAAGGTCGACAAACAACAAGTGTCATGGCTGAACGTGGCGTCGGTCGTGTCGCGGTTGGTGGGGCCGGATTTCATGCGTCGTCAGGCCGAGATGCTGGCAAGCGCGAACCTTGCATGGCGGGCCAGCGAGTTCCTCACCATGCGCCTCACCTTCGCCGCCATCGGTGTCGTGATGGGACTGATGTTGACCGAACGTGTTCTCGTCATCGTTCTGACGGCAGTCGCATCTTTCTGGCTGCCGGTGATGTATGTCGGGCGGCGCAAGGCCAAGCGTCAATCGGACTTTGACATGCAATTGCCCGACGCGCTTCAGCTCATCGTCAATTCACTGCGTGCCGGTTTCAGTTTTACCAAGGCAATGGAGGTGGCGGCCCAATCGACGACGCCGCCGATCAGCTCGGATTTTGCCGGTGTGCAGCGCGAGGTGAGTCTGGGCATGTCCATCGATGAGGCTTTGCAGGGCATGGCCCGCCGTGCTCAAAGCCCGGAGTTCGACATCGTCGTCTCGGCCTATTTGATCCAGCGCGAGGTCGGCGGCAATCTGGCCACGATCATGGAGAAGGTGGCTGAAACCGTGCGGCAGCGGTTGCGAATGCGTGGCGAGCTGCGCGTCTTGACTGCGCAGGGCAGGATTTCGGGCTATGTCGTCGGCCTGTTGCCCATCGCGGTGTTTGGCATTGTGATCCTGGCCGCGCCCGATTATCTCGACCCGCTGATCAAGACAACGATGGGCCGTACCATGTTGATTGGAGCTGTGATCTGGCAGGGGTTGGGCGTGTTCATGATCCGGGGCATCACTAACATCAAGATGTGAACGCATGAACTGGACCATCATCCTGCCCATTGTCGCCTTCGCCACGATCATCCTGGCGGGCTTGGGTATTCGCTATCTGCTCAGCAAACCGGATCTGCAACGGCGGTTGGAAGGAATCCGTGGCGATGCTGTGATGACCATGGAGGAGCGGCTGAAGCTGCCTTTCGTGGATCGCGTGATACTGCCGATGTTGGACTCCATCGGCGGGAAGATGAAGCAGTTCTCGAAACAGGCTGCCACGGACAAGTTGCAGCAACAACTGGTGCAAGCCGGGCTTTATCCGCGCATGACCACGTCGCGTTTCGAGGGTGTGCGCTGGCTGAGTGGCTTGGGGATGATGGTGGTGGGCGTGATTTACATTCCAACGGCGGGCTATGTGAATCCGTATATCTCTGCTGTCGGCAGCCTGCCCATCATCAACCCTTTTGACGTGGATGGGTTGGCCCTGTTTTTTGGCACGTTTTTCGTCGGCTATTACCTGCCCGTTCTTGCGGTGCGCAGGCGAGTCGGGGAACGTCAGGAAATCATTCGGCGTGCTCTCCCGTCGTCCATTGACTTGATTTCGATTGGTGCCGAAGCCGGCATGGGATTCGACCAGGTCGTGAACTACGTCCGGCGGCGCACCAAAGGCCCGCTCTCGGACGAGTTCGGCGCCACGCTCAACGAAATCCGCCTTGGCAAGAGTCGTATCGACGCCCTTAACAATCTCGTTTATCGCACCGGTTTGGATGACATGAAGGTGTTCGTGGGCGCGATTGTGCAGAGCTTCCAGCTCGGCACCAGCATCGTCGAGACCTTGCGGATTCAAGCGGATTCCATCCGCGTCAAACAACGCCAACGCGCCCAGGAACAGGCCATGAAGGCGCCGGTGAAGATGCTTATCCCGCTGGTGTTCTTCATTTTTCCCGCGCTGCTGGTGGTCATTCTCGGGCCGGCGGGCATCATGATTCTCACCTCCAACATGGGCAGATAGCCGCGTCGAGAACGGTGGATTGCCCGTCGCAGGTGTTCGTTGAGAATCGCAGGACTGTTCCCTGGTGTCCTGTTTACAGTTGCGCGCGAGGCGCGCTGGCTGGTATAGCGAAACGCATGTCTTGCACAATCACCATGAAAAATCTCACCGCCGGTGGATTGGTTGCGTGTCTTTGTCTCCAACTTTGTTCGGCCGCGCCGTCAGACGTGCTGGACGCCATCAAGAAAGTGCGCGCTGTCGGACTGGAAGGCCGCGGCAATGTCGAAGCCTCGGCAGCTTGGAAGCAAATCGCGGCCAGCGACCTTGGCCTGCTCACCACCATCCTCGGCGGCATGGATGGCGCCGAGGATCTTAATGCCAACTGGTTGCGTGCGGCGGTGGATACCATCGTCGCTCGCGAGTCGGCTGCGGGCAAGAAGCTGCCGGTGGAAGACCTGCTGGCGTTCATTCGCGACACGAACCACAGCCCGCGCGCCCGGCGGCTGGCGTTCGAGCTGGTCGCGCGCGTCCAGCCGGATACGGCGGAGAAGTTGCTGCAAGGCATGTTGAATGATCCCAGCCTGGAACTGAGGCGCGACGCGGTGGATCGCGTGATTGCCAGCGCGGGGCGTGCGCTTGAGGGTGGTAAGAAACCGGAAGCCATCCAGCGTTATCGGGAGGCGCTGGGGGTTGCGCGCGATGTGGATCAGATTCAGGACGTGGCCAAAAAACTGCGCGACCTTGGCGAGTCGGTGGATCTGCCAAAACTGTTTGGCTTCCTGATGCAGTGGAAGGTCATTGGCCCGTTCGACAACACCGACGGCAAGGGCTTCACGGCGGTGTTCCCACCGGAAAAGCAAATTGATCTGGCTGCTGAATATGACGGCAAATCAGGCAAGGTGCGCTGGAAGGATTACACCACAAAGAACGATTTCGGCATGGTGGACATCAACACCGTCTACGAACCGCTCAAGAGTGTGACCGCCTACGCTTACACCGAGTTCGTCTCCGACAAGGCACGTCCGGCGGAGTTGCGGCTCGGCTGCAAGAACGCATGGAAAGTCTGGTTCAACGGCAAGCTGCTTTGGGAGCGCGAGGAGTATCACCGCGGGATGCAAATTGACCAGTATCGTCTCTCCTGTCAGCTCCAACCCGGCCGCAACACGATTCTTGTGAAAGCGTGCCAGAACGAACTGGTGCAGAAGTGGACCATCGAGTGGCAGTTCCAGCTTCGCGTGTGCGACCATCTCGGCACGGCGATCCTGCCCAGCACTGCCAGGTAAACGAGGATTTAGCCATGACTTGGAAGACCACCGATTACCCATCACCCGCCATGCATGATATACTGCGTTTGACGCTTGCCGCGTTTTGTCTCACCGCCATGCCGCTGACCGCGGCGGACTGGCCGCAGTTCCGCGGACCGCACGGCGATGGTGTTGCGGATGAGGCCGATGCGCCCGTGGTGTTGAACGCTCCAAAGAGCATTGCATGGACCGCCGATCTGCCGGGTCGAGGATTGTCCAGCCCGATCGTCGTCGGCGATCGCGTCTTCGTCACGTGTTCCAGCGGTCCGCAACAGGAGCGGCTGCACGTCCTCTGTTTCAATGCCAGCGACGGTTCCAAACGATGGGAGCGGCAGTTCTGGGCCACGGGCCGCACGATGACGCAGACCAAAACCTGCGTCGCCGCGCCGACGCCGGTCAGCGATGGCAAGCGCATCTTTGCGCACTTCTCCTCCAACGACGTCATCTGCCTTGACCTCGATGGCAACCTCCTCTGGCTGCGCGGTCTCACGCGTGATTACCCGAACGCGAGCAACAGCATCGGCCTTTCCTCGTCGCCCGTCGTTGTCGGCGACACGCTGATCGTGCAAGTCGAGACCGACGCCGAGTCCTTCGTGGCGGGCATCGACGTGGTCACCGGCGTCAACCACTGGAAACGGGAACGGCCGAGAGACCGGAACTGGTCTTCACCCGTTGTGTTCGCCGACAAGCCCGGGCGGCAGGTGGTCGCGATTCAGGGGCTGAGCGGTGTGGTTACTCTTTTGCCAACGACGGGTGAAGTGCTGTGGAATCGCACCAACGAATCGGCCAACATCTCCTCTCCCGCGCCGGGCAAGGGCGTTCTCTATGTCTCGTGCCACGGTCTGGTCGCATTGCAGGGCGATTCCGAAAGCCACATACCGAAGGAACTCTGGCGCAACCACCTGCTCACGCCGGGCACTGCCAGCCCGATTGCGCAGGGCGATCGCGTTTTCACGATGAACAGTGGCGGCAAGCTCTGCTGTGGCAAGGCTGCGACGGGGGAGCGCGTTTGGTCGCTCCAGCTCAAAGGCGCGTTCAGCTCCAGTCCGGTCATCGCGGGTGAAAAACTCTATGCCGTCAACGAGAAGGGCGTGGTGCGGGTCGTGGACGTGTCCAAGCCGGAGAGTGGTCAGGTAGTCAGCGAAGTCGACCTCGGCCAGACGATCCTTTGCACGCCTGCTATTGCCAACGGCGCTCTCTACATTCGCAGCGACGCCAAGCTGTGGAAGTTCGTCAAACAATAGGGCAATCCGAACAGTTTTCCCGCGGCGGCGTTTGTGGCGTGTTGTTGTGCCCGGCTCTTGCGAGTTGAGATTTCGGGATTTCTTTGTTTATCCCAGTCCCTGAACGGCGCCGAATCTTCTATTCCTTCACGGTCTCATATTTCATGGGCGCGTTCATCAGAGCGATCCCGTCGCTGGGATGACTGGAGCGGCCGATCCGTTTGGGCTGAGCGCCCTGACGACGGAGGATGGTCATGCGCTCGAAAGGCGGCTTCAGGGTGAGAAGCCCAAAACTCGCGTTGGTTTTGGCGCGCCGGAGGGCTTTTTCGGCTGCCTCACGGATCATCTGTCGCGCCCGCTGCGGTTGACAGTGGATGGCCGCGAGGTTGCGCTTGCCATAGGTGTCGCGGTCGCATTCGTCGCCCCGGCCGGGCGTGGTCCCGCGTTTGACGGCCACAGTCTCGATGCCCGGCACCAATGCCTGGGCCTCCTTGGTGAATGCCAGATCGCCGGAGCCGAAGATGACGCGCACGCCCAACTGTGTCGCACAGAGCGCCATCTCGCCAAACTCGCCGACGGGTGTGCCGTTGATGGTCGTCTCGAACACGCCGAAACTGCCTGTGTGTGCCAGATGCGCAAATTCGGTGCGAGCCATGGCGTGTTGGCCGACCCAGGCGGCGTAGCCGAAGCTGTTGTCCAAACTGAACGGGTAGGGCGGGGGCGCCCAATTGCGCGCCAACTCGGCGCGGCGGTCGAGCAGCTTGGGATTGATTCCGCCATGACCGTGTCCATCGGCCACCAGAAACTCGGTGGCACCTGCGCGCGCAAAGCCCTCGATGGCCGCGTTGACCTCGGCGGTAAGGAACTCCTTGCCCAACTCGTAGTAGCGTCCCTCGGGCTTGCACCAGTTCTCGGAATCCAGGATACCGGCCACGCCCTCCATGTCGGTCATGATGTAAACCCGTTTCCCGCGTTTCGACGAAACGGTTTTTGTGTCAACGGCCCGTGCGACCGGGCTCAAGGCGATTCCCCAACCGATTGCTGCGCCTGTTTTCAAGAAACTGCGACGGCTGCATAGATGGGACATACGGGACGCTCCTTTGTTCGAGCTTTGACAATCCACAACGTCGGCACGGATTGGTGCCGCTAAATCCGAGTCAAATTCCAGCGCCAGAAAAAACCTCTCACGCCTTCTTCACCAACTCCGCGCTGTGGGCTTGGATCTTGCGAACGGCTTCAAGGATGTGATCCATGGCGCTGCGGTCGGCCAGGAGCATGCTTTGATAGATCGCGACGGTCTCGGAGCAGGCGCGCGCGTTGCCCTTCAAGTCGTTAAAGCTCTCGCGATACGCCTTCAGCCGGTCGGCACTCCAGTGGCGCTTGTAGCCGGTGGAGTTGATCGTCTCGTCGAAGATGCCGTCGTTATATTGCTCGCTGTAGCCGCCGCCGCAGGAGATGCCCTCGGCACCCATCGCGCGGCAGAACTGGCCTTTGGACAGGCCGTTGAATCCCTCCGGGTTGTAGCGCCACGGATAGAGGTGCCACACGGCGCGGCTGTTCTCCGGCAGGCGCACGGGGGTGATGCCAGGGATCTTGGCGAGGCCGGCGCTGAGGTAGTCGGCGTTGGCGCGGCGAATCTCGGTTTCCTTGACGAGCTTGTCTAT
>CAZGGF010000198.1:0-1860 GCA_964524715.1 uncultured Verrucomicrobiota bacterium
GAGCAATGTGAGGATCAGAACCGCAATTTGAAAAAGCCCAATGCCGTTTTCGCGAATGGTCGGAGTCTCACTCATGTTCCGTTCCTGCCAGCTCGTTTGCGATTTCACGCATTCGTTCTGGCGTTATATTGTCCTGTAGCACACTCCTCTGTTCAGATCAGCTGGGCCAGAGACGCTGTAAATTGACCGATTAAATTGGGGGGACCAGCAAACGGCTCACCGCGCCAGCGTTGTGAAATCCACCCACGGCGGCAGGCCCAACAGGGGAGGCACCATTTCGCCACGAGCCTGTTTGTCGGCTTCCTGATAAGCGCCGAAGAAGTTGCTGTTGCAGTCGAGCCAGAGCGTGATGCGATGCAAATCGGCGGGAGTAAGTTTGACGTCGTGGTGACCGCGCGCCAGCAGCGTGTAGAGCTTGGAGACGCGCGCGCCATCCTTGCCCGGGATGGAGTATTGGCGTTCCTTCAACGCGACGCCGTTGCCGCCGCTCATGCCCCAGGCGCGCCCTCGCAACGACTCGAACGCCTCGGAGCGTCCATTTTTGGCGATGCGATCGCCGTGAAGCTTGGGCGCTTTCTTCTCACGGTCGTGGCAGGCCACGCAGTTGGCATCGAGCACGGGCTGGACGAGACGCGCGAAACTCAGCGGATACGAACCCGGCGCTTCCGGCTTCAGCAACGACGGCGGGCGGCGCAACGCGAGCGGCGTCTTCTTACCGGGCTGCGGTGGCGAGGCTTGCGGCGACGCGTGGCAGCCGACGCAGGTGAGTTGTTCGCCCGGATGCACGTAGGTGTCCGAGCGCATGGTCTGCACCATCATGCCATTCTCGTCGAGGAGCTGGAAATAAACCGGCGCGCCGGCGGGCATCTTGAAGTGGACACTGCCGTCAGCCTCGACGGGCACGGTGCCGAGCACGCCGCGGCAAAGCGATTGCGCCGCCACGCCCACGTCGGGCGCGTCGGAGACGGCGCTGTCTTTCGGGAAGATGTTGACGACGCGCAGTTCCTTGATACGCACGCCTTCGGGCCACGGCTGGCGGCTTTCGTAAACATTCATCACCGCGACGGTGCCCGTGGAGGTTTCGGCGTTGCCGCCGCGCTCCGCCTTCGCCTGTGTGGTGGCGACGGGAATCACCGGCGGACGCGTGCGCGCGCGAAGCGGGATCGGGTCGAGGCAGGCGATGGCCGGGTCGCGGTAGAGCAGCTCGCGGTTGCCGAAGCTGTCGAGCAGGTAGAGACCGTAGTTGCTCTGGCCGTTGTCGTAGACGCAAAGGTAGAAGTCCTCGCTCAACGGCCACGGCGTGCCATAGACCTCGGCTCTGGGCGTATGTTTGCCGCGGCCAATGTGAGCCTTGCCAGGTGCGCTCTCGGATTCGGGGAGAGGCACCTCCGGCGTGACGCGGCGGAGCTGGCCGGTGCTGTTGTCCTCGCGCAACCGCAAGTCCACCAGCACCAGCGAACCGTAAGCCTCGCCGTGATGCGGTGCGGAGACGGCGACGTATTTTGTAGAGTTGGGAACGGCGCGGATGGACATCTCGATCCATGGCCGCGATTCACGCACGTCAGGGTAGTTGCCGTGCGGGCTGCGCGGGTCGCGGCCGTCGGGAGAACAGCGCCAAAGGTGATGCGCCACGTCGGAGTCGCGATCCACGTAGTCCCAGCACGTGTGGACGAGCGTCCCGTTGTTGTCCACGATCGTATGCCACTCGTTGGTGTCGTGCCAGCTCAGTTGGATGATGTCGTTGCCGTCGGGCATCATGCCGTGCAGCGTGTAGGTCGGCACCGGCCGCGCGCCGCAGCGGCACTGGCCGCCAGAGCGCGTTGAGATGAACGCAATGCGGCCGCTTGGCAGAAAGCATGG
>CAZGGF010000199.1:0-11676 GCA_964524715.1 uncultured Verrucomicrobiota bacterium
GCGGGCAGGGGAGGAGGTAATGGCCGCGCAGCGCCGGGTTCACCTCGAGGCCGCAGCAAAACCACGGGTGGCGCAGCGCGGGGTTCGCCGGCTGAAATACGGGGTTGCGGGAGAGCAGTTCGCGTCCGCCCGGCTTTTGGACGAGCGAAACGAGCCGTCCACCGAATTGCGGCAGGAAGGTCGCGCGCAGGAATTCGTTCTCCAGCACGAGCGACTCGAACGTGCGCGTCTTCCGGTTGCGATTGTAACCGTCCTGCATCCGGTGCGGCAGGCAGCGCCACGCCGTGCGCCAGCCGAGGTAACGCCGGTCCGCTTCGGGTATGGCCGGGTCGAGCTTCGACACGTCGTCCTCTTTGTCGCCGCGAAACATCGGCAACGGGTTCTCCGGCCCCACGTCGGCGGCGGGAAGTGTGTAAGGTTCGGTACGCAACGTCGTGGCTGCCGGAACACAAGTTGGACCGAGCAGGCTCAGAAGAAGGACAAAAACTGGAACCACCGGTTTGGATGCTGGGCAGTGGAATTTCATGGCATTATCTTCGTTTGTTTCACCAGTCGTCGGACGGATTCAACGATGCGGTCTTCCACGTCGCCTCCCCAACGGAGCGCCGGGCGGCCGTATTCGTAGAGGTACGATCCTCCTTCGTAGCCGCCTTCTTCCCACACGCGCCGCGACGGGATGTAGGCGATCAGGTCGTCGGCGTACCCGCAGACCCATGTGCCGGGACCGAACTCTTTCTTGAACCGCAACGCATAGTCCACAACGGTCTCGCCGCCCATGCCGATGAGGAGCATCTCCGCGCCGAGCCGCCACGTGTGAATCGGATAGGGATACGATGCGGCAAATTTCTCGCCGGCGTCGAGCTTGCTCAACATGCGTGCAGCCCAGCGAGCGCGGATGGCATTCTTGTGTTTAAGATCTGCCTGCAACTCCTCCCGCGTCACGACTTTCTCATAGGCCAGTTCTGCAAACTCGAACGTAGTGCGCAGATTTGGCGAAACCCGCTTCATTGGCTGTTTCAAAGCGTTCTCGACGCCTTCGGCCAGCATTTGGCCATAGCGCTCGCACAATTCCACTTTCCGGCGCGGCAACGGATTCTGATCAGCGCCGCAGGTGTTGATGAACATGGCCGCCGTGCCTGGATGATTCTTCTCCAGTGCGAGCTGCGCGAACCCCGGGTAATCACCGCACCATTGTGTGAAACTCAGGGTCGTGGGATGGCAGGCGTAGCCAAACAGCACAGCCAGCAGCCGTCCATCCGTGCCGGTGACCGTCAGCACGGGGACTGTATGGTCCACGGGACCTTTCAGGGCCGTGCCCTTGGCCAACAGGTCAGCCGCCTCGGTCTCGCGGTTGTTGCGGCGGTTCACCGCAAACGTCGCGCGGCCTTCGCCGATGCGAAGGCTCGCGGGCGCGAGCTTCGAGAGCGCTTCGCCAACCACCTCGACGATTTTCGCCTCCATCTGCGCGGTGTAGTCGTCCACAAGAGCGACTTGTTCGGCGTCCACAGGATAATAATCATGGAGATCGCCGGTAAGCCGCGGGCCGCAATGGTTGTGCGAGAAGGTGAGCATGACCTGGTCGCGCGCCAGCCCGAACCGTTGCCGGAGCTTCTCACACGTCCGGTCGCACATCGCCTTGGGGATGCCCTGGAAATCACTGGTGACGATTACAGCACGCCGGCCTCCGGCGTCTTCGATGGCGAGCGCCTTCATTCGAAGGTCGTGCAGTTTGCCTTCCGGCGCGCGTTTTGTTCCATAGCCTGCGAGCCAGACGGGTTTCTCCGGTGTGATGACCGCGGTGGCGACGCCGGCTTTCCACGTTTCTTTGGCGGAACAAGGGTGAGCCAGCACGAAGGCGATCAGCAGCGTGACAAGAACAATGGGGCGTTTCATTGCGGTGTTGCCTCCAGAGTCAGAACTTCAAACGGCGCGAGTTGGAACGTGTGAGGTTTGCCGGCTTCCATCGTGGAGACGGGCGCGGGTGGCGATGGCTTCCATGTGGACCGCATCGCATAGCGCCGCGGCACGCCTGGCGGCAGCTCGAACGCTTCGCGGATGTCCACGCTCAGCTTCGCGGGCTGGGGGCCGGGGTTTCGCAGAGTGATGATGCCCATCCGCGGCGACCACGAAGCGAAACCGTAAATCTCGCCTTTTTCCGGATCGCCGCCGATGCCGTGGCTGTCCACGAGCACGTCGGCGTTACGCTGCACCCACTGGATCGCTTCCGCCGTCGCGTCCCACACCTCCGCCGGCATCAGCCGCGCAGTGACGAAGAACTCCTGCAGTTGCGTGCCGGACGCGGCGGCCATGTGCAAGTCGTCGAGCAGGTCTTTCGGGTCGTTATTCAAATCGGCGGCGAGGCTGAGTTGAGCGCAGATGAAACTCTGGAACTTGAGCGAGTTGAACGGATAGAGCGGTCCGCGGCGCGTGCGGATGCCGTAGCCGAGCGAATCGCGATAGGTCATCCATTGCTGGCGCTTGGAACCGACGTCGGCATACTTTGTGTCGTGACCGCCGCGCCAGACCATGTCGCTGTGCCAGAGCCAATAGGGCGACGGCCACGTGCCGACGGTCGTGTTGACAAACAAGTCCCGCCGCACGCCACGCAGGTAGGCGAGCAGATCGAGCATCGCTTCCACGTCGGGGCCGTAGTCAGCGCCCGGCCCGTCGGCCATGATGCCGGAAGCCATGCCGTCGAACTTCAGGTAACCGACACCGTGGTGGCGAAGCATGTTGGCGCACACGTCGCGGTAGCGTTGGTAATACTTCGGGCCTGCCAGCGAGAAGCCGCTGCGGTTGGTCTCGAAACCCTGTTCCCTGCCGTATTTCAGCCGCTCGGCCTTGAGTTTGCCGTAGCCGCCCCATGGCGAGATCCATGTGCCAAGAATGGCGCCGTAGCGCGCGGCGGCAGCGCGTAGCGGCACGAAGCCCTTCGGGAAACCGTCGTGGAACTTCCACAACGTCTTTGGATTGTCCCAGCCGTCATCGAACACAAATGCGTCGAGCTCTGCGCCACGCTGGCGGACGAGCGGTTCGCCAAACGCCTCGATGGTGTCGAGGCATTGCTTCTCATTCATGGTCATGCCGGGGCCGGCCAGATCGAACCACGAGATGTAATAGACGAACGGCCGATACGGCCGCACCCGTTCGCGCTCGATATAATACAGGAAGGCGCGGCGCAGTTGTCCGTTGGGCACCGCGCCGATGACGGCGTTGGCGGACCACGACTGACCCGCGGCGAGCGGCCGGCAGCGTGGCACGGAACAGCATACCTCGCCATTCTCGACGACGTTTTTTGCCAGCGGATGTTCGCACGCCATGAAAACGCTCTCCGCGACCACCGGCGAACCGATGGCGGAGCCGATGGTGGCGGCTTGTGGCGCGCGCAGTCGCAGCAGTGTCAGTTCAACAGGTTGCGCACCGCGATGTTTCAGCAGCGTCGCTTCCTGCCGGATGTAGTTTGACCCGTCACGCAGAGTTGCCTGCCAGCGAACGCAGGTGTGCCCGTCAGCCGTTGCCAATTCCACGCTTGCCCGCCAACCTGCGAAATGTTCCGCCTGGCGCAGTGATTTTGAATGGGCCGCAATTTTTTCAAGTTTGGGTTTGCCGGCCAGCCGGAACTCAGATGCGCGCAAGCACTGACCGTCCGCCAGTTTCAACACGAACGCCTCGGTCGGGTCGCCGGCCAGCCGCTGGTTGGCCATACGGTTCTGAAACCCGGTCAGTCCGAAGCGTCCCGGCGTCAGGCTCCACGTCGCGCACAGAACATTGTTCTCCATCGTCAATTGGCCGTCGGCCAGCCGTGCGTTGGCGACGCCGGGTGGAGGGGCGGGAAATTCCAGCGCGCAAGCCAGCGACGCCATCAGGATCGTTGTTGCGGCGACAATGTTTCTGAAGGCGGTCCTGGGGCCGCTGTGGTTCCGTTGCAGCATCGGTATCATGAGCAATATCCTCCGTGGCTTCGACGTCATCGTAACGCCGGCCTCGCGAATCGCGAGCGAAAATCCCGCGCTCAGATTGCCGCAAGCCGGCCTTCGAGGTATTTCCTCGCGCAGTTGATTTCCGCGGTCACTTCGCCGGCCGTCGGCAGGATCGGAATGCCGCGTGGCGTCGGGTGCATGAAAATTTCCGTGAAACCGGTGTAGTGGACGGCTTTGAGCGCCGCGAGGATCGGCGTGAAATCCAGCGTGCCGCGACCGGGCATTTGGAGAAGTTCCTCCTCCTTCGGCATCGGCTTCATGCACCCGTGACCGTGCTGCCACGCGCAAAAGACCTTGATGCGATTGCCGAGGTCCTTGATGAGGCCGGCGATCAGCGTGGTTTCCTGCTCCAGATGATACGGCGCCAGTTCAACGCCGAGTGGCAGGTCTTTGCCGAACTCGACAAGCCATCGCAGCGAGTCGGGCGAGTCAATGAGGTTCTTCCCGTGGTTCTCGATGGCGATGGTGATGCCGCATTCGCCCGCCTTGGCGAGGTGAGGCTTGAGCTTCTCGACAAATTCCTGCACGGCCTTTTTCAACTCGCCGCCCGCCAAGCCCACCGGCCCGACGCCGCCGGTGACGATGACGCTGCCGCCGAACTTCTTTACGATGGCCATCTCGTCCTGAAGTTTGAGCGGCCCCAGGTCGTAGCGCGTGCTCACCGCCAGTTTCACGCCATGTTTGGCGAGCAGCTCGGCGACTTTCTCATGGCCGATTTCGTCCATCTGTTCGCGCTGCGTGCCATGCCGGCGCGGCCACACGTCCAGGAACTGCGCGCCGGTCTTGGGTGTTTCTTCGATCACGGTTGCCAGCGGCAGGTTGCCATACATGGCGGACCCGAGGAGGTAGTTGAGTTTGAATGTTGGCGCGGCGGCCTGCAGGCGCGGCAAGGCGAGGCTGGCGGCGGCGGCGGCGGAGCATTGGAAGAAAGTTCGACGGTTCATGTGGATTGATGAATGGTGAGTGGTGGACATCGGACCGGATGTTAGGTAAATGTTGGAACCCATGACAAGAAGAACTTCCCTTCTCGCGTTGCTGGTTTCCATTTCGGTTCTCTTCATCACGCTCGTTGCGCACGGTGCTGAGCCATCGAAACCGGCTCACGTCGTCATCATGATCGGCGAGGACGAGTATAAGACATGGGAGACGCTGCCGGAATTTGCGAAGAGCGAACTGGAGTCGCGCGGGTATCGCGTCACGATCATCCAGGCTGACGCGGCGGACAAAAACAATTTCCCCGGCCTCATACAGGCGTTGCGCGACGCCGATCTCCTCTTCGTCAGCGTCCGCCGCCGCACGCCTTACAAGGAACAGCTCGACGCCATCCGGGCCTGGCTGAATGCGGGCAAACCGCTCGTGGGCATCCGCACCACATGCCACGCCTTTGCGCTGCGACCCAAGGACAAGCTCACGGATCCGAAGCTCGCCGTGTGGCAGGAGTTCGACCCCGAAGTGCTCGGCGGTCATTACGTGGGCCACCACGGCAACAAGCTCAAGAGCACCATCACGGTCGCGCCCGGAGCGGAGTCGCATCCCATTCTGAAGGGCGTTGCCGTGACGGAGTTTGTCAGCAACGGCTCGCTCTACAAGGTCAGTCCGCTCGAAGCGGGCACGAAACCACTCCTGATCGGCGCGATTCCTGACAAGCCGTCCGAGCCGGTGGCGTGGACGCGGCTTTATGGCGCGAAACAGGCGCGCGTCTTCTTCACGTCGCTTGGCCACGTGGATGATTTTCAGAATCCCGGATTCCGCCGCCTGCTCGTCAACGGCGTCGCGTGGGCGCTGGGTAAGTAGCGCGAGGGCAGGGGAGTGGAATCCGTTGAACTATCACAGGTCGCGTAGTAGCATGCGCGCCTCGTAAACAACAAACGCAGCCTTGTTCGTTGGAGAACTACTCACATGATCGCCACATTCATCGCTCCCAGAAAATATGTGCAGGGCCCCGGCGTGCTTCAGGACGCCGGCAGCTACATCAGCAAGATCGGCAGGAAACCGCTCGTCCTGTGGGACGCGCGCGTGAAAGGCCTTCTGGGCGAGCCGCTGCTGGCGAGTCTGAAGGCGGCGAAGCTGGAGGTCGAAGACGTGCAGTTCCGCGGCGACTCCACCAAAGCCGAGGCGGCGCGCATTGCGCAGATCGCGAAGGAACGCGGCGCGGACGTCATCGTTGCCGTCGGTGGTGGCAAGACGCTCGACACCGCCAAGGCCGCTGCCGCCAGCGCCGGCACGAAGATGGTCACCTGCCCGACGATGGTCTCGACCGATTCACCCACCAGTTCGTTCACCGTCTGGTATGACGAGAAGGGTGTCTGCCAGGGCTTCGAGAGTTGGGGCGTGAACCCCGACCTCGTGCTTGTGGACAGCCAGGTCATCGCGCAGGCGCCGGTGCGGGCGTTTGTGGCCGGCATGGGTGACGCGCTCTCGACGTGGCTGGAGGCCGAGGCTGTGCGCAAGACCCGCGGCCAGAATCTGGCCGGCGGCGTTTCCACAATGGCGGCACTGGCCATCGCGCGGCTCTGCTACGACATCGTGATGACCCACGGCGTCGAGGCGAAACGCGCCGTCGAGCAGAAGGTGGTCACTCCTGCTGTCGAGAAGGTCATCGAGGCCAACACGCTGCTGTCGGGTCTCGGCTTCGAGAGTTGCGGCGTGGCGACGGCGCACATGATCGCCAACTCGCTGCCCGGTTTCCCCGAATGCCACGGTCTGATGCATGGCGAGGAGGTCGCGTTCGGCATCATCAGCCAACTCTGCCTCGACGACGAGATGCCGGTTGATGAAATGAACCGGATTGTGGACTTCATGATCACCGTGGGCCTGCCGGTGACGTTCGCCGACATTCATCTTGATGGCGTCACGCGCGAGCGGCTGAAGAAAATCGGCGACATCTGCGCCGGCCCCGGCTCGCTCTGCCACAATCATCCGTTCAAGGTCACCAGCGACAGCATCGTGGACGCGATGATCGCCGCCAATGCGCTGGGACGGGAGAGGAAGAAGAAGCTGGGCGCATAGTTCTTCGCGACTACGGCGACGGTCGAATACCGTATGAACGGAATCGAAAACGCCATCGAAGCCAAGCTGCGCGACATCGAGAAGCAAGAGTCGGTGCGTATTCTGTACGCCTGTGAATCCGGCAGCCGTGCGTGGGGCTTCGCATCCACCGACAGCGACTACGACGTCCGCTTCATCTACTGTCATCCGACGAACTGGTATCTTTCCATTCGTGATCGCCGCGACGTCATCGAGCGGCCGCTTGACACCGATGGTCTTGATCTCAGCGGATGGGACATTCGCAAGGCGATCGGCCTCTTTCGAAAATCCAACCCGCCGTTGTTGGAGTGGTTGAACTCGCCAATCCGCTACCTGGAGCAAGGATCGTTCGCAGATCGGCTGCGCAAGTTCATGCCATGCTACTACTCGCCCAGCAATTGTCTGCACCACTACATGCACATGGCTCGCGGCAATTTCGAAAAGTATTTGTGCGCCGAGACCGTCACGCTGAAGAAATACTTTTACGTCTTGCGTCCCGTGCTGGCCTGCAATTGGATTGAGCGTGGCCTTGGCGTTGTACCGACCGAGTTTGGGAAGCTGCTAGATGCTATCGTGTCGGGTGGGCCGTTGCGACAAGCGATTGGCGCGTTGCTCGAACACAAGAAGCGGGGTGCGGAACTCGGCGAAGGTCCGCGCATTCCAATCGTTCACGATTTTCTTTCGGCCGAGTTGGCACGCCTTGCCGAACGGCACGAAGCTGCCGAGCCTATTGCAACAGACGCCGAGGCGCTGGACGAGTTGTTCCGTGCCACGCTCAAGGAAGGCCAAGACAACACATAGCCAGTCACGAATCACAAGTTGCGAATCACGAATTACAGGTTGCGGGTTACGAGTCACGAATACGTCCATGAGCTACCTCGTCGGCATTGACCTCGGTTCCACCAGTCTCAAGGTGGTGATCTATGATCTCGCGGGGCACGCGGTTGCCAAGGCGAGCCGGCCGACGCAGGTGTTCAATCCCGACGCGGCGCATCCCGACTGGGCCATTTGGAAGCCGGAGCAAATTTGGGGCGGCACGGCCGAGGCGTTGCGCGAGGCGGTCAGCCGGCTCGACGACCCGAAGAAAATCCGCGCAGTCGCCGTCACCGGCATGGGCATGGATGGTGTGCCGGTGGACAAGCAGGGCCGCTGGCTTTACCCGTTCATCAGTTGGCATTGCCCGCGCACCGCGCCGCAGCACGCGTGGTGGTTGGAGCACATCGGCGCGGAGAAACAGTTTGCGATCAGCGGCAACCCGCTCTGGGCCATCAACAGCGCGCTGCGCATTCTTTGGATGCGCGAGAACGAGCCGGCCATTTTGGACAAGACTGACAAGTGGCTGCTCATCGAGGACTTCGTCAACTTCATGCTCTGCGGCGTGCGCGCCACCGACTACAGCATGGCGTCCAACACGCTGTTGCTGGACCAGCGCACGCACCGCTATTCCGACGAACTGTTGCGGCTCTCCGGCATCGAGCGGCGCTGGCTCTGCGACCCGCTGCCCAGCGGCACGCCGCTCGGCGAGGTTCACGCGCAGGCAGCGGCGGCGACCGGTCTGCCGGCGGGCACACCGGTGATTCTCGGAGGACACGATTTTCTCTGCGGAATGCTGCCGGTCGGCGCGTTCAAGCCGGGCGTCGTGCTCGACGTGATGGGCACATGGGACATCGTCACCGTCGCCATCGGGCAACCGGTGCTGACGCCGGCGGTGCAGCGGATGGGTTGGTGGATTGATTCGCACGTCGCGCGCGGCATGTATGTGGCAATGGGTACCGCCGTCTCGGCCGACATGCTGGAGTGGTTCCGCCGTGAATACGGCCAGCCGGAGAAGCAGCAGGCTGCCGCCGCGGGTGGAAAGGACTGGGATTACCTGATGGCTGCCGCGGGGGTGGCACCGCCCGGCGCCCACGGCGTGATGTTCCTGCCGCACATGTCGGGCTGTACGATTCCCGCGCCGGACCCGAAGTCGAAAGGCGCGTTTATCGGCCTGCGCAACATCGCGACGAAGGGCGACATGATTCGTGCTGTCATCGAGGGGTTGAACTACCAGTTCCTGGAAATCATGGCCGGCCTCGAGACTGCCGTTGGCGTGACGCCGCAAAAACTGGTGGCCGGAGGCGGCGGCACGAGCAACCCGTTCTGGATGCAGAACCGCGCCGACATGGCCGGTCGGGCCATCGAAGCGCCTGCTGTCGAGGAAACAACACCGTTGGGCGCGGCGATCCTCGCCGGCATCGGTGTCGGTCTCTACAAGAACGAAGAGGATGCGTTCCGCCAGGTCTACCGCCCCGGCCGCGTCTATGAGCCGGACCTCAAACTCACCGCGTTCTACGCCGAGCGGTTCGAGGTGTTCCGGAGAATCTATCCGGCGTTGAAAGAAATCAACGCGGGTTTGTAGCCATCTGGTGTTTTCGTTTCGCTGGCGCGGTCAACCCAGTCCGTAGATCGCCGCCGCCTTGATCTCTTGTTCCTTGCGCGCGTCGTTCCAACCCAGCCGTGGTGCGGCGATGTTGGCAAGTTCGCGCAGGACTGGTTCGCGTGCGTTGCCGAGCAGCGCGATGAGGCTGCGCCGGCAGACGAGGTCACTGAGGTGCTCGACGTATTCGTTCGCAACGATCCGCTCGATCTCGCCGACGGTGTAGGACGGCAGCGACTGCAAGGGGCGCTCTTGTTCGGCGGTGGCTGACGTGGCGTAAGTCTCCGCCGCGGTGCCGTAGCGTTCAAGGAGCGTGGTGACGCGCGATTCTGTGAGACCTGTTTTCTGTGCCACGCGCCGGATCCATTCGGAGCGACCCGCCGGCTCGGCAGGGAAATCCTTGCCGCCGCCGATCGACAACTGTTCGCTGGAACATTTCCGTTGCACGCCGAGCCGCGCCATCAACTGGTCGGCGACCTGCTCGGCGAATGCGCGGAAGGTGGTCCACTTGCCGCCGACAAGGCTGTAGATCGGAAACGCGCGGCCGGCGGCTGGCTCGTCGGCGCGGATGCTGTGGCCGCGACTGATGACGGCAGTGACATCAGCACCGGTGCGCGGCAGCGGGCGGACGCCGCAGAAGGTGAACACAATTTGCTCGCGCGTGATCTTCAAGCCGGGAAACACACTGCGCAGCGTCGTGAGCATATATTCGATCTCGGCTTCGTCGCAACACGCCGCGTCGGGATCCTCGACGCGGATGTCCGTGGAACCCATGATGACCTTGTCGAGGAACGGGAAGACGATGCAGACGCGGCCGTCGTCATGCTGGTAATAAACCATCCGGCCGTCGAGCGCGCGGTGAAGGTCTTTGTTGTCCACGACGAGATGCGAGCCTTTGGTTGGCCCCATGTAGCGCGTCGCGAGGCCGAGAACGGCGTTGGTCTTGTCCACCCAGCCGCCGGTGGCGTTGACCACCACGCGCGGCCGCGCCGCGATGGTCTGGCCGGTGGCCTCATCCTTCAACAACACACTGCCATCCTGCGCGCCGGCGACGGAAACGTAGTTGATTGCACGGCAACGCGGATTGGCGCGGATGGCGTCCTGGATCAACTCAACGCACAGCCGCTCTGCCTGCGTGATCCATGCGTCCCAGTAGGTCGCCGTCGCAACGATGTCCGTCCGCAGTCCGGGCGTGGCGGTGAGCGATTTTTGTTTGCCGGTGACGAAATGGCGCGGCGTTTTCGGGTTCCGGCGCGTCACAAGGTCGTAGAACGTGAGCCCGCATGTGATAGGCACGAGGCCGCGGTTGCCGGGCGCAAGGTCGAAGCCGGCGAAGATAAGCGCGGACTTGATCAACCCGCCGAACCACGATGTCAGCGGGATGGTCGTCCTCAGCGGCGCGACATAGTGAGCGGCGTTGTCGAGCAGGCGGTTGCGCTCCACCAGCGATTCGGCCACCAGCTTGAACTCGCGGTTCTCCAGGTAGCGCAGTCCACCGTGGATCATCCGCGACGACTTCGAAGTCGCGCCGGCGCAGAAATCGCTTTTGTCCACCAGCAGGCAATCCACCCCTTGCAGCGCCAGCTCGCGGAACAACCCCGCGCCATTGATGCCGCCGCCGAGGATGAGCACGCTCACCTGCGGTTCGTTCTTGATGCCTTGAAGTATCTCCTCGCGCCAGTTCATGATGATTATGCCCAGAATCCGTCGGTGGTTTTGCCCTGCCAGTGTTCGAGTGAAAGCGGATAGTTGCCATACATTCGCAATGTGTGAAGCATGGCCAGATAGTTCTCCGGCTTTACAGCGGAGTGGATGGAGTTGCCGGAGGAGAGAATGAAGCCGCCGCCCGGCGCGCCTTTGCGGATGGCGTCCTTGGTCTCGGCAATGACGTCGGAGATGGAGCCGAACGTCAGCGTTTTCGCGCAGTTGACGTTGCCCTTGATGGCGATGCGGTTGCCGTATTTGGCTTTCACCGCGCCGATGTCCATGCCTGCCACCGGGTCAATCGGGTCGAGACAATCAATGCCGCTGTCCACCACCATGTCCATGATCGGCCAGAGGTTGCCGTCGCACTGCTTGATGACATGGAGACCCAGTTCCTTGAAGCCGGTCATGACGCGCTTGAGGCCGGGGTTGAACATTTTGCTAAAAATTTCCGGCGACACGAATGGCGCCGGCGTCGGGCCGGAGTCGTCCCCGGTTAAAAGGAAAACCGCGACGCGACCCACCCCTTCCTTCGCCATCGCTCGATCC
>CAZGGF010000200.1:0-2349 GCA_964524715.1 uncultured Verrucomicrobiota bacterium
CGGCAATCTCGTGAAGCTCGCCCACGCGCGCGGCATCGCGGTGCACGCGTGGTTCGTCAACGGCAGCTATGGAAGCCCTACGACAAACGGGCTGTTCACGCTGCATCCGGACTGGCAGTTGCAGGGCGAAAAAGGCGGCGATGCGTGGTATGACCTCGGCAAACCCGCGGTCCGCAACTTCCAGCGCGACTTGATGCTGGAGTGCTTGAAGAACTACGACGTAGACGGCCTGCATTTCGACTACATCCGCTACTCCGGCCAGGTCACCTGTTACTGCGACCACTGCCAGAAAGAGTTCGCCGGGAAATACGGCTTCCGGCCAATGAACCGTTCCGAGGATCGGTTCCCCGCGTTGCTCGACATCGGGGCAAATCCGCTCGGCAAGCCGACGACCGCCAAAGTGCTTGCGACGTTCGACCACGGCGTGCCGGCCATCACCGTCAACCGGCTCGACGCGGGCGAAGCCGTGCTGGTGAACTGGCAGGCGGCAGGAAACTCCTGCCTGGCGTTGGACAACTTCGTGAAGGACACGCTGGAGAGATTTGGTGCGAAGCCAAAGAACACGTATCAACTCCACACGACGCAGACGGCGGCGAAATATCAGCCGACCGGGCAGGAGAAGGCGCGGGTCTGGCTGAAGGGACTGGGTTTTTCGGCAAAGCTGATCAATGAAAGCGCGCTGGCAAAAATCCCAAAGGGCGCGACCGTCGTGCTGGCCGGCCAGTATCTCATGGGCGAAGAGACGACGAAGTGGCTGGAGAGCTTTGTGCGCGCCGGCGGCCACTGCCTGTTCGTTGATGGCCCCGTGTTCGCAATCAAACAGGAATCGTTGCAGCGCGTGGTCGGGATGCGCGGGACGGCACCCTTTTTCCACGACTGGAAAGTCATCTCGCCGGCGCCCGACCAGGATGTGTTGAAAGCGGGACCACCGGTGGACGTCGCTAGGGAACGCCAGCGGATGGAAAAATGGGTGGAGTATCGCACGTGGACTGTGACCGAACTGGTGCGGGCGGTTTACAAAGGAGCGAAGAAGATCAAGCCGCGCGCGTGGGTCAACGCCGCGGTCTTCTACAAGAAGGACTCGGCCGATAAGGTCTGCCAGGACTGGTATGGCTGGCTGCGCGAAGGCTGCATCGATTACGTGCTGCCGATGGCCTACACGGAGAAGAACGAACAACTGGCGCAGGCGTTCGCGGAGTGGCGCGCGGCCGACCCGCAGATGGAGCGAATCATCCCCGGCCTCAGCATCTACTTGCGCCAAGAGGGCAAGGCCGTCCCGCGCGACCTGGCTTTGGTGCGCTCGCAACTTGACATGTGCCGCGACAACGCGACCCACGGGAATCTGTTCTTCTCGCTCGCTTTTCTGAACGACGAGCTGATCAAGATGCTCTCGACTGGGCCGTATGCCGAACCGGCGAAGCCCTGGTATCCCAAGCGCCGCAAATGACGGCTTAGCCGCCCGTCAATTGGCCGTTTTCCATGCGCAGCGCGCGGTGTGAGACCTGTGCGGCCTTCGGGTCGTGGGTGACCAGCAGCACCGCGCCGCCTTCCTTCGCAAACCCGCCGAGGCAGTCGAGCACCAACCGGCCATTCTCTTCATCGAGATTTCCGGTCGGCTCGTCGGCCAGCAGCAGCTTCGGCCGGTTCAATAGCGCGCGGGCGAGCGCCACGCGCTGGCGTTCGCCGGTGCTCAACTCGGACGGCACGTGCCCCACGCGGCTGGTGAGACCGAAACGCCCGATCAGCTCGCGCGCCCGATCCTCCGCATCAGCAGCCTGGGAGGCAAGCGCAGCGGTCAGAACGTTGTCCAGCACGTTGAGGTAATGCACGAGGTGGAATTGCTGGAACACAAATCCAATGTGCGCGGCGCGGAACGCGGCCCGGCCGTCAGCCGGCAACTGGTAGGGTTCCTCTCCCGCAATAACGACAGTGCCGCTGTCCGGCTGCATCAGGACACCGGCAGCCATCAGCAACGTGGTCTTGCCGCTGCCGCTCGGTCCCTGCACTGCCACAAACTCGCCCGCGCCGATTCGCAACGAGACGCTCTCCACCGCCCGCACCACACCGTTGGGCCGGCGGAAATGTTTCTGAACGTCGCGCAGTTCGAGAATGGTTTCCATGCTTACTCCTGCCTCAGGATGTCGGCCGGGTCCTGTTGCGAGGCCAGCAGCGCAGGAACCCAACTCGCCAGCGTCGCCAGCAAGGGCGCACCGGCGAGCACTGCCACCAGCAAGGGCGCGTCGAACTTCATGCCAGCAACCGCCGCCTGCCCGGCCACATAGCCCAGGCACGCGCCCGCCACGCCCATCGCCACTGCCCGGCCCAGGAACAGCCAGAGGATTTGCCGCG
>CAZGGF010000201.1:0-2028 GCA_964524715.1 uncultured Verrucomicrobiota bacterium
GTGCCGGCTGCCAGGGGCCGTGGGGCTGTGCCGCGATGGCGTCGCCTTTCCGGAACCGTTCCCAGTCGGCGGCGGGGGGCGCTGCGGAGGCGTAGCGCGCGTCGGGCGGTTTGTCCGGGCCCCGCTGGCAGCTCAGTTCCAGCTCCCGCGGGGGGTGTGGGTGCACGTCGCGCAACGGTGTCGGCTCGCTTTCGATCGCCTGCACCAGCGGGTCGAGCGGCGACTCGGCATGGAACGGCGGCCGGCCGGCGAGCAGTTCGTACAGGATCGCGCCAAGGCTGTACACATCGCTGCGGGGGCCGATCTCCGCGACACGCCCCGCGGCCTGCTCCGGCGGCATGTAGCTCGGAGTGCCTGCGATGACGCCGCTCTGAGTCATCTGGCTTTGCGCATCCAGCAGTTTTGCAAGGCCGAAATCGGTGACGAATGGCCGGCCTTTTTCGTCGAGAAGGATGTTTGAGGGCTTCAAGTCGCGGTGAATGATGCCCTGTGAGTGCAGATGTTCCACGGCGCGTGCAACGGTACAGACGAGCCGCGCGGCATCCACGGCGTCGAGCGGACCACGGCGCGCCAACGCGGCAAGGTTGGAGCCGGCGACGTGTTCCATCGCGAAAAAGTGGCGACCTTGAAATTCGCCTGCCTCGAAAACGCGGACGATGTTCGGGTGTTGCAGCCGCGCCGCGGCGCGCGATTCGGCCAGAAAACGGCGCACGACTTCCGGTGACGCGAGTTGGCCGGCGAGAATAATCTTCAGTGCAACGATGCGGTCGAGTTCCTTTTGTCGCGCCCTGTAAACGACGCCCATGCCGCCGCGGCCGATTTCCTCCAGCAGATCATAGCGCCCGAAGTCGGCAAAGGGATCGGATTTCGGTTGGCGCGGCATCTGCTCTCCAATGCTCGAATCAATGGTCTCGGCATGGGCGCTGGACGGCGGCGGCGCGAGCTGATTGAGCGCTTCGACACAATCGAGCATCGCCGCCAGCTCCGGATGCCTTGCAAGAAACGACGAACGGTCAGGCTTGCGGCCTGCTTGCAGCTCCGCAAGGTAGCTGTCGAGGGCGGCGGCGAGGGCGTCGTCGTTGCTGTCGGGTTCAGCCGGCACGTTTCAACTCCTCCTGCAATCGGCGCACGGCGCGCATCCAGAGCATCTGGGTGGCAGGACGCGAGCGATTCATGCGCTGCGCCACCTCCTCGAATGGAAGCCGTTCCAGGTTGCGCAACACAACGACCTCCTGATGATCCGGCTCCAACCGCATGATGGCGTCTGCCACCTGAATCTCGCGTTCCAGGCGCATGATTTCCTGCGTCGGCGTTTCGCCGTTGTCACGCGGTTCGAGGCCGGCGGCGAGCGAAGAATGGTCCGGCGGCGGCGCGAGCGGCACTTCGAGCCGTTGCTGGCGTTTTTCGGTGCCACGATAGCGCCGGACGAAATCAGCGGCGTTGCGCGAGAGGATTTGCCGCAGCCACGCCAGCCACTCCGCTTCGGTGGTGCCGCGAAAATGGCGGAAGTCGCGGTTGGCCTCCACCAGCGTCTCCTGCACGATGTCAGAGGCGTCAGCCTTGGCGCGCAGCCAGCTCTCGACCTGCGCCCGCGCGACAACGGCAAGATAGTTGCGGCAACGCGCGAAAAGGTCGTTCGCTGCCTGTTCATCACCGTCCATTCATTACGCCCTTTGCGGCTCGCGGCGCAATGGTTTTCCAAAATAAGATGGCTTTTATCGTCAGGGTACCATCCAAAACCATCCTCGACGCGGCCCGACAGGCAAAAGGGCATCGGCTGCAGGTTTGTCGTTGTGATTCATGGCGGAAAACCCGATGATGCTTTCCGGTTCCGCTGTATCCAGTGCAGGGAATGTCCTGATACAAGTGCGGTTGTGACAAGCCGGGACGGCATCGAACGACAGTCCGGTGGGGGACCTGCTGGCTCGTGCGCGGGCCGGTGATGAACAGGCAGCGAACGACCTTTTCGCGCGTTGCCGCAACTATCTTGCCGTTGTCGCGCGGGCGCAGGTCGAGAGCTGGCTGCGC
>CAZGGF010000202.1:0-8251 GCA_964524715.1 uncultured Verrucomicrobiota bacterium
GCCGATGTGTTCGAGCACCGGCTCGAGGGCAGCTACAAACAGCTTTCGGCGAGGCACGACGTGAGCGTGGACGTGCCACCCGACCGGCGATTCATCGGCTTCGACGCATATAAGAAGGCTATCGACACGGTGGGCAAGGGCGGTGTCGTGTTGCTGACGACGCCGCCGGCGTTCCGTCCGTTGCACGTCGAGTACGCGGTTTCCAAGGGCGTCCATGTGTTCATGGAGAAGTCGTTTGGCGTGGACGCGCCCGGCGTGCGGCGCATCATAAAGGCGGGCGAGGAGGCGAAACAGAAGAATGTGAAGATCGCGGGCGGCCTGATGAGCCGTCACTACAAGCCGTTGGAGGAGGCGGTGCAGAAGATCCACGACGGCAGCATCGGCGAGGTGATCAGCGAGTGGGCCTACCGCATGCACGGGCCAGTCGGCACTCGTGCCCGCAAAGAGGGCGAGACGGAGATGGGCCATCAGATATCCAACTATAGCTGCTACACGTGGCTCAATGGCACGTTCCTGCTCGACTGGCTGATCCACAACCTCGACGTGGCCTGCTGGTGCAAGAACGCGTGGCCGGTTTCCTGCCAGGGCATGGGCGGGCGCCAGGTGCGCGACGCGGCCGACCAGTTGTTCGACCACTATGCAGCGGAATACACGTTCCCCGACGGCACGCGGATGCACGCGCAGGGACGCCACATCGCGAAGTGCTTCGACTTTTGGGGTGTGGTGGTCCATGGCACGAAAGGCGCGGCAGTGCTTGGCGAGGGCCAGAAGGAACCGCGTCTTTACAAAGGCCACAACACGGCGCGCGAGAATCTGGTTTGGGAATACAAGGGCGAGCCATGGAATCACTACCAGTACGAGCACGACCTGCTGTTTGACGCTATCCGCAACGACAAGCCCTACAACGAGGCGGAGCGTTGCGCCAAAACCACGCTCGTCGGCGTCATGGGCCGCATGGCGTGCGAGTCGGGACAATTGATTACCTGGGATGCCGCGATGGCATCGCAGGCCGAGCTGGCGCCGGGTATCGAGAGCTTTACGATGGATGGCAAGCCGCCGGTCGTTCCGGACGAGAAGGGCAAGTACCCGATTGCAATGCCGGGTAGTACTGCGCCGGCGTGACGTCAACGTATTGGTGTGCGGAACTGACGGAGGATATGCGATGAAATCAACCCGCTTGTTCTGGCTTGTGGCGGCATTTGCGGTGGGCTGCGCGATCACGGGTCGCGTAGTGGCGGAGCCGCTCTCGGTGGCGAAAGACGACAAGACCATCACAATCAGCCGCGGTTCCAAACCGTTGCTCGAGTATCGTTACGCCTCAGTACCGTTCAAACCTTACGTGTCGCAAATGTGGACGCCGGGCGGCGTTCAAGTGTTGCGCGACTCACCGCACGACCACAAACATCACCACAGCCTGATGTTTGCGATTGAAGCCGACGGCGTGGACTTCTGGAGTGAAACTCCGAAGAACGGGAAAGAGATATCACGCGAACTTGACGGCCCGGTGAAAACGACAGGCGGAGCGTGGTTCTCAGAGCGGCTTGATTGCGCCGGGACCAATGGGGCGGTGGTGTTGTGCGAGCAACGGCGGATTTTCCTGCATGAACCGCAGGATGCTGGCGCGACGCTGCTGACCTGGCGGAGCCGGCTTTCCACCGGACCGAATCGCGAGACCGTAACACTGACGGGCCATCATTACTTTGGTCTGGGTGCCCGCTTCCTTCAGGTGATGGACAAAGTGGGTGAGTTCTGCAACGCCACCGGCCAGCCGGGCGAGACCGTTCGTGGCGACGAGCGGCTCGTGGCGGCGAAATGGTGCGCCTACAGCGCGCCGGCGGACGGCAAACCGGTGACGATTGCGATGTTTGATGATCCGACGAACCCACGACACCCCGCACGGATGTTTACGATGAGCAAGCCGTTCGCATATCTGTCAGCGACGTTGAATTTGTGGAAAGAGCCGATGGAACTGAAGTGCGGGGCGGAATTGGATTTGTGCTATGGCGTCGCCGTGTGCGACGGCAAGCTCGGCGCAGGCGACATCGAGAAGCTTTATCAACGGTGGCTGACTCTGCGCAGCGCGAGCAAGTGAACCAAATATCAACGGAAAAACTTATGGCTAAGATCAAGATCGGCATCAACATGGAGTTCGTTCGCCACGCGGACAAGTCGTTCGAGTGGGGCGGGAGAAAAGCGGCGGAGATTGGCTATCGCTACATCGAGCCGTGTTTCCTGATGGGCACCTGCCTGCTCAGCAACGCCGGTTACTGCCACCTTCAGTCGCTCGACACCGACCCGGAATACTTCAAGGATTTCTGCCACGAGCAAAAACTGAAGATCTCCGGCGTCAGTTCCCACTCCGATCTGCTCGATACGCGCATCGGTGTTGAGTATGCCCGCAAAGGCATCATGTATGCCCGCGCGCTGGCCGATCGCGGCCTGTTCGATACCGTGCCGGTGGTGCAGATCTGCGAGACGATGTTCCCGCCGAAATGGATGAAGGCGAAGGAAGCCTATGCAGTGATGAAAATGAACCTGCGTCCGATCATGGAGTGCTGCGAGGATAACGGCATTTACCTCGGCGTGGAGCCGCACGGGCCTTACACGGCGCACGCGAAGAGCATGTTGCGGATTCTTGAGCTGAACGACTCGCCATGGCTTCGTGTGAATTTCGACACGGGCAATTCCTACCTTGCCGGCGAGGACCCGTATGAGTTCCTGAAAGCGGTGAAGGACAAGGTGATTCACCTCCATGCCAAGGACATCAGTGTCGCCCAGAGCGATGCGGAACGCGGCAAAGTGGCGGGTACGGCCGTCGGCTGCGCTTGTGGCGATGGCGTGGTCGATTGGGCGAAGATCGCGAAGATCTGCCGACCTTTGAAACGCGATCTTGTATTTTCTGTCGAATGCGGCAACGTCGAGCAGGCGGAACGTTCGCTCAAGCACCTGAAGAGCGTGCTGCACGCGTGACGCGGGCAGCAGAGCTCGGCGCGTCCGCCATAGAACCGTGAGTGACTATGTCTGACCATTCGACCATTCGTTACGCGCACACCAACCTCGTCGCCAATGACTGGCGCAGGATGGTGGATTTCTATTGCCAGGTGTTTGGTTGTGTGCCGGTTGGCAGCGAGCGCGATCGCAAGGGGGCAATTGTTGAGGCGCTCACGGGAATCAAAGATTGCAGTGTGCGCGGGCAGCATTTGCGGCTGCCGGGGCACGGCGAGGACGGTCCCACGATTGAGGTGTTCCAATTCGACAAGCACGATGCGACGTTGCCATCGTCGGTGACGCGTCCCGGCTTCGCGCATCTTGCGTTTGAAGTGCCGGACATCGAGGCGAAACGGAAGGAGATTCAGGCGTGGGGCGGCAGGGACTACGGGCAGCTCGTGACGATTGATATTCCGGGGGAGGGCAGGTTGATGGTGATTTACGTGTGCGACCCGGAAGGGAACATCATCGAGTTGCAGGAATGGCAGTAGCCCGGACGTTCCGCTCGCTGCGGGAGATGCCGAGAGGCCATGCTTGAACGGCTGCGGCTCACAACTGGCGGGAACGCAAGGACTGCTCGAGTTGGCGGAGGTCTTTGGGCAATGCCGCTGTCCAACTCATGCGCTTGCCGGGATAGTTGGGGTGTTCGAGACTGAGGACCTCGGCGTGCAAGGCTTGACGTGGGAAATCAATGGGTGCTCTCACGCCCTCCCGCCCGCGATAGGCCGGGTTATACGTGCGGTCGCCGATCAGGGGGAGTCCGGCGAAGGCAGCCTGCACCCGGATTTGATGCTTCCGGCCGGTTTCCAATCGCAGCCGTAGTTTGGTGACGAAACCTTTGCCGCCGCGAAGCGGGTACTCGGCAACGACTTCGTAGTGCGTGATGGCTTCCTGCGCCTCGGAATCGGGGGCTTTTGCCACGGTTTCGGAAAGGACCTGCTGGCGCAGTTCGTCTTCGCTCAATTTCAACCATTGCCGCCAAGTGCCTTTGGGCACCCGCGCGCGCCCCTCCACATAGGCCACGTATTCCCGCTTCATCGTATGCGCCTTGAGCTGCTCAATGAGGTGATGGCGGGCGGCGGGGCTTGTCGCAATGCAGAAGACGCCGCTCGTATGTTGGTCGAGACGATGGACGGGGAGGGGTTCGAGTTTGCGATAGGCGGGCGGCAACGACCGCCCGGCGACACCGCGGTCCTGCGCCCTCAGTTTCCCCACCAGAAAGTCGGCGAGAATGCTCAGTGCGGAAAGGTCGCAACCCGGCGCGGGCACGGAGACAAGGCCGGGCCCCTTGTTGACGACGGCGAGAGCGGTGTCCAGGTAGAGCAGCGAAACGCGGGGATGAATCTGCCATCCAGAACCGCAATCGAGCGTGCTGGCGCGGCGGCCGCCCAACTCCAAGGTGTCACCCGGGTCCGGGATGACCTGATGGGGTTTGCGGATGACGACTCCATTGACGCTGACCCGTCCCGCCACGATCCATTGCTTGGCGCGGGTCTTCGGCGTATCGGGATACTGTTGCAGCAACCAATCCAACAACGGGGCGGTTTTAGTTTCCATCTTTTCTCCGTTCACCCGATAGCTTGGCCGATTCCCGGCGCCTTCTCATTTCTCCTGCGACGAACATCGCCTCCACCTTCTGGCGCGCCCAGGGATTCTTCCGCAAGAACTTCAAGCTGGAGGTCACGGTCGGATCGAACATGAAACACCTGATCGGAATGCGATCCGCCATTCTGGCCCAACCATACCACTCTACCAGTTGCTTGATGATGTTCTCCAGCGTCATCCCATGCAGAGGATCGTGCGAATGCGGGCGAGGCGATGGCGGTTGAGGATTTGCTTCCGGTTTCATCTATGCACGAGCACAAGTTCGCGGCGTTTCAGTTAACCACGAAATGCACTAAATACACGGAAACCGTAATGGCGTGTTTCCCTTTTCGTGCATTCCGTGCATTCCGTGGTTGCTGTAATCGTTCCTCTTCTCTACTGCCGTCACTTCTCGATGCCGAGCAATTCCACCTCGAAGACCAACGGGCTGTTGGCGGGGATTTTCGGGCTGGGGCTTCGCTCACCATAGGCCAGTCGGGCCGGGATGAACAACGTCCATTTGTCGCCCACCTTCATCAGTTGCAACGCCTCCACCCATCCCGCGATCACGCGGTTGACCGGGAACGAGATGGATTGGCCGCGCTGGACCGAGCTGTCAAAGACCGTTCCGTCCGTCAACGTGCCGTGGTAGTGCACCTTGACGGTGTCGGTCACCTTCGGAGACGCGCCCGTGCCGGACTTGATGACCTTGTATTGCAGACCGCTGGCGGTCGTCTTCACGCCTTCCTTTTTGGCGTTGTCGACGAGGAATTGTTCGGCGGCCAGGATGGATGGTGTTTTCATAATCTTCTCTCAGATTGCGTTGGTCTAATTAACCACGAAATGCACTAAATGCACGGAAACCAGACCAGTTTGATTCTCTTTCGTGCATTCCGTGCATTCCGTGGTTGCTGTAATCGTTCGGCTTCTCTGCTGCCGTCACTTCTCGATGCCGAGCAGTTCCACCTCGAAGATCAAGACGCTGTTGGCGGGGATCTTCGGGCTGGGGCTTTGCTCGCCGTAGGCCAGCTTGGCTGGGATGAACAAGGTCCACTTGTCGCCCACCTTCATCAGTTGGAGCGCCTCCACCCACCCCGGGATCACGCCATTGACCGGGAAGGAGATCGGTTCGCCGCGCTCCACTGAACTATCAAAGACCGTTCCATTGATCAGCGTGCCGTGGTAATGAACCTTCACCCCGTCGGTTGCTTTCGGCGTCGCACCCGTGCCGGACTTGATCACCTTGTATTGCAGGCCGCTGCTCGTCGTCTTCACGCCTTCTTTCTTGGCGTTTTCTGCGAGGAATTGCTCACCGGCGGTGAGCTTGGCGTTGGATGGCTTTTCGGCAACCGCTTGTTCCTCTTTCGCACCACAGCCTGCGATCAATCCAAGAGCGAGCGTCAGGATAAAAATGTGTTTCATATAATTGTCAGCCTGCATTGATTATTTTTTGGCGTGCGGAGAATCAGCCAAGCCAGCCGCAAGGTCAAGCAGTGAACGCAGGGTAGGGCCAACTCGGGCCAGTTGTTTTGCCCCAACGCTCCGCGTGGCGACTGGAGGTCGACGGCGGGTCGGGATTTTGCCAGCGACGCCGGATAGGATGCTCGCTACCTTATCTCGTAAACAGGCGTACTGCCTTTCTGGTATTCGTAGATGTAGTTTCCACGAATGTCGTATCTGGGCTGGGTGCCACTGGGATATTCGTAAATCAGATTGCCGCGAATTTCATACACCGCATTGGCGCCGCTCGGGAAATGATAGATCAAGTTTGCACGGATTTCGTATTTCGCGTCGGTGCTGTTGGGGTAGGGATAGATTCGCGCTCTGGCAGCCTGGCCTTCAGCCATTAGCGGCAGGACCAGCAGGACAGACACAAGCAGGCGGCGAATGAGTGTTTTCATGGACGTGCATCCGTTGACATGGGCGAAACGTGGCTGACACGCAGAACTCGGTTCATTGCGTTCGGACAACTGCGCTAAACGCACCAAGCCAACAACAGTATTATCACATCGTATCGAGGGCTTCGCAAGGCGCGTCGAACAGTGGAGATCAAGCCCACGGATGCCGCTGCAATGCGTTTTGTGTGTTTAGCGGCCCGGTCTCAACTGTCGCGAATGGCTCAGTTCAATTTCCCGACCATTTGTTCAAAGTTCGCGAACTCGATCACCTCGGGGCTCCCCACGTAGTTCTGACCGAAGACGTTGCCCATCATGGGCGAGAGCTGCTTGGGGATGAGCGCGGCGTTCATGACCATGATGACTTTGCACGAACCGTCGCTGTAGTAGATTGCATCGACCTTCTCTGCGCCCTGCACGACACCGGTGACTGTCTGGCGGATGGTGTCGTTCTTGAGGGCGAAGTTCTCCACGGTGGTGTTGGAATCGATCACGACTCCGTAGATCTTCTCGGCCATTTTGCGCAGCGCGTCCACTTCCGCCGCGCGCTCGGTTGTCACGCGTGCCTTCGGGCCGTAGAGCCTGCCGTATTCGGCGAGCGAGATAGGCGCGATAGCCTGTTTGAACTGGATCGCGCCGCCGAGGGCTTCCTGCGCGCCGAGACCGTCGAGTTCGAGGACGACCCGCACGGTACCGTCCGGCTGTTTCTCTGATTCGACGACCTTGGCGGTAGCGACATAGTCGAACAGCTTCTTCGCCAGTTTCTCGTCCTGCATGAGGAGTTGCGAGACCGGTTTGTCGCCCTCTGTTTTCAGGTCGTAGATGATATGCGCGATCTGGCTTAGTGCCTTCTGGCGCGCGATGGGTTCGTCCTTGTCAACACCGGCCCCGCGCAGTTTCGCCGCGGCCTGCGCCTGGCGTTGCTGGATGAATTGGCGGCCTAGGATTCGCTCGGACAGCAATCCACTGCCGCGCACGCGCAACTGTGCAAGTTCCCACGGCGATATCGTGGTCTGCTGGAATGGCTTCACGGTAACCGACTTGTTCGGGTTGTCGCCACTGACCAAAATGACGTTGCCTTGAACCACACCGCAGTTGATTGCGCGCACAGTTGTGCCTGGCACCGGTGGCGGCAATGGCACAGCACCAATACCCACACCCACACCGGGTGTGCCCGGCAGACCAACGCCTACTCCAACGCCACCTGGACCCACGCCTGCGTTTGCACCCACACCGACCTGCCCAACGCCAACACCGGCGCCCGCGGCAACGCCGCTGGGCCCGACGCCAACGCTGCTATTAGCCCCGACCCCGACGACGTTGGCATTGGCGCCAACGGCGAGACCGTCTTTGCCAGCGCCTACGCCGACATCCGCGCGGGCCAGACCGGGCACGCCGGCGCCAGCCACGACAGCTGCGCCGCCTGGGCCACTGTCCACGCCGACCTTGGCGATGCCGATATCAATGCCGAAGAACGTGCCGCGCGCGGCGGCGACGGCGATCGGCGTGCGCACGACGTATTCCGTGCCGGGGGGCAGCTTGTCGAGCTTGGAGGCGAGCCCGCCGCGAGTCCGGTCGAGGGTCACCTTTTTCACGACAGAGCCGTCGGGTTTCTTCGATTCATCCCAGAGGGCATTGACTTTAACCGTGCTCGACTCGCGCACACGAAACGAATTGGCGGGGTCAAGTGCCACATCGCAGAAGCTGGAGGCTTCGGTACCAATGGTCGAGCCGACGCTCAAGGACGGTACTGGGGCGGCGACCTCTCCAGCCACTGTCACACT
>CAZGGF010000203.1:0-10724 GCA_964524715.1 uncultured Verrucomicrobiota bacterium
GACGCTTGTTCGGGCGCGAGATGCGATTCGCGAACTGAAAGCCAAGCCGGGTGGCTTGACGGCGCCGGTGACTGTTCAGGTCAAGGGCGGGACTTACTACGTTGCAGAAACCATTGCCTTTACGCCGCAGGATTCGGGAACGAAGGAATGTCCGATCTCGTATGTCGCCTGTCGCGGAGAGAAGCCGGTGTTGTGCGGCGGGAGGAAGATTGCCGGCTTCAAGCCCACAGGCGACGGCAAGCAGTCGGTTGTTCTTCCCGAAGTGAAGAATGGCGCGTGGTTCTTCCGGTCGCTATTTGTGGACGGTGAGCGGCAGATTCGGGCGCGCCACCCAAACCTCGATCCTTCCGATCCATGTCGCAAAGGATTCCTCTACGTGGACAAAAGCCCCGGCGGATTCGGCATGGCGGTGGGCAATATCCACAACGTCGGTGATTGGATGGAATATCAGGTGAAAGTTCCAGCCGATGGCGACTACAGGTTCTGGGTTTGCTACGCCACCGACATGCAACGCTACGGGGTCAAGGACATGAGTGGTCGGACGACGCTGACCGTGGACGGCGGCCAGCCAATCTCTTTGATGAATTTCCCCAATACCGGCGGTTGGGGCATCTACAAGTGGACAATGGCAGCCACCGTGCCGATGAAAGCGGGAGAACATCTGCTGCGCTGGCAGAACGTGAAAGGCGGTGGATGGGGACTGGAAGCCTATGCGTTGACGGATGATCGCGATTGGATTCCCCGGATGGACAATCTGCCCAAGGTGGCGGACGGCAGGCATCTGGTCGTCATTCAGGCAGAGGGATTTGCACGGTACAACGGCAAACAACTGTCCGTGTCCGGCACCGGTGGCAGCAAGACAGCGTTCTATTTCAAGCAGGGCACCTTCAAGCCTTCGTGGGCGACCGCGCCGGGCGCCGAAGTCCACATTTTCCAATCCGGCTCGTGCCGCGCGTTCAAGGAAATCGTCTCGATTGAGAAGGTGGATCAGGCGAACTGTCTGGTGACGGTCGGCGGCAGGGAATGTGTCGCACCGCTGGGAACTGGCGACCGTTACTTCGTGGAAAACGTGCTCGAGGAACTCGACAGCCCGGGCGAATGGCATCTGGACCGGCAAACCGGCGCGCTGCATTACCAACCGAAACGCGGTTTTTCAAAAGGCAGCGAGGTCATCGCCCCGGTCGTCGGCCGGCTCGTGCAGTTCGTGGGAGACGCTGCAGGTGGCAAGCCAGTAAGCCACATCAGGCTTGCCGGGCTGACATTCCGGTGTACCGATTATTCGCCGGAAGATGGCTGCGTCGGCTACGGCATGGGCAACAACGGCGTCGTCTATATGACCAACGCGACCCATTGCGCCGTCAGCGACTGCGCGTTTCGCAACATCGGCAAATACGCCGTCTGCATCGCGGGCGGTGGTGACAACGCGGTCATCGGCAACCGCATTGCCGACAGCGCCGAGGGCGGCATCGCGCTGCTCAAGAGCGCCCGCAACACGGTCTCGAACAATCACATCCAGCGCTGCGGCGCAGTCTATAAACACATCGGTGGCGTTGTCATCGAGGGTGCTGGCGCGGACGACAACGTCGTGTCGCACAATCTGATTCACGACATGTCCCGCTATGGCATCTCGTTGAAGAATCCCGGCCGGCGCAACATCATCGAATTCAACCGCGTCCATCGCACCAACACCGAGACCTATGACACGGGCGGCATCGAGGTGACGCAGCAGGACAGGGAATTTCGCAGCGGCGGCATCATCCGTTACAACGTCGTCGGCGACACCATTGGCTACTCCTGCAATGGCGCGAAGCCGGTGTTCTTGTCGTGGAGCATCTACCTCGACTCGTTCGCCGGCGGTTACGATGTGAACAACAACATATGTTACCGCAACAACAACGGCGGCATCATGCTGCAGGGTGGCAAGGACAATCGTGTAACCAACAACATCTTCGTGGATGGAGCGACCTGCCAGGGTTATATCTCCAACTTTGCCGGCAATTCGACGGGCTTGGTGATGGAGCGGAACATCTTCTGCTACGCCAACACAAACGCCACCTTGTTTGCGACAGGAAAGCTCAGCGCTGCGGTCATCCGTGTGGATGACAACCTTTGCTTCTGTTCCGGCGGCCAACCGCCGCGCGTCGGCTGGGGCGGACGACGACCGTTCAGTGAATGGCAGAAGCAAGGCTTCGACACTCATTCTCTCGTCGCCGATCCGCGCTTCGTGAATCCGAAGCGTGACAATTACTCGCTTCGGTCCGACTCGCCCGCGTTCAAGCTCGGTTTCAAGCCGATCTCTGTCGGGAAAATCGGACTCTATCGCGGTGTTGACCGTGCTTCGTGGCCGGTGGAGCACACGATCCGGCCCGTGACAGAACCGCCGGTCAAATAAACTCCGCGCAACACCCATCAAGAGTCCGCTGAATCCTGGCGGTGATGCTTGCGGCGGAAACCGGCGGGTGCTTCGTCGGTGACTTGCTTGAACACGCGGCTGAAGTAGGCGCGGTTGGGGAAGCCGGTCTGCTCCGCGATGGCATCAATGGTCTCTTCAGTTTGCAGCAACAACCGCGCCGCTTCGCGCACTCGCATCTCCGTGATGTAGCGCGCAGGCGACGCTGCAAAATGGCGGCGGAAGGCGCGGTTGAAACCCGCAACGCTCAGGCCTGCGCTTTTCGCCAACAGCGGCATGGTGAGTTTTGCGCGCAGATTCTCCTCAATGTGCCGGCGGACCCGATCGAGTTGTTCCGGCAGCGGCGGCTGCCAGCGGAGTTCCCGGCGGGAGAGGACGACCTGCAACAGCGCGAGACTGTTGCGATAGATCGCGTCGGTGGGCTCCCAGCCCTCGTCGGCAAGAATGAGCCGGCGCAAGTCCCGAATAAGACACAACTCGGTGTCGCGTGGCCGCAACAACACCGGTACGCTTTGGCCGGGCGATAGCTTGCGCGTGAAACTGAAAGCCAGCCAGAAAGTGGGCACCGGATTTCCGCCAAGACAGTGGAAAAGACAGTGCGGCGGGATCAACATCAAATGCGCCGGCGTCAACTCGACCATGCGTTCGCCGAACAACACACAATGGCCGCGTTTGCCGTTGTAATAGAGTCTCCAGAACGGGCTGAAGACGCTGGGGAAATTCCACGCAGCATTGGCCGGGATGAACCCGCTCTCGTGCAGCGTGATGCCGGTGCGTCCCGGCTTCACGCCGAGCGGATCGAACTCGACGCCCACGCCGGAAAACGGACGGTCGTAGGCGCCGCGGTTGACTCGGCCCTTGAGCGGATCAGACACAACTTTGACCTTAGCGGACATAGACGACCGCCACAAGAATTGAGTAACAATGCGCCCGTCACTACGGACCATTACAGGAAAGCGCTTCACCCATGAGTATGTTCGACACGACAGGGAAGGCCGCCGGAAATGCGGGGCGCAAGGAGAACACGCTACGGAAGCTCGACCGCATGAACAAGACGCTGCGGCATCAGGAGCCGGACTGCGTGCCGATCAGCGATTTCTTCTGGGGCGGTTTCACCCGGCGCTGGCGCGAAGAACTCGGTCTCGCGGCGGACGCCAGCCCTTACTATTACTACGACCTCGACTGGATCGTCACGATTCCGAACATGGACCCGTGGATACGGTCGTTCGAGACGCTGGCCGAAACGCCGGAGGAGGTCACAGTGAAGACCGGCTTTGGCGCGATCATGCACAAACACTTCTCCTATCCCATGCCGGAGATGCGGGCTTGGGAAACTGACTCGTTCGAGAAGCTCCAACGCGCTGACTTCGATCCACCCGGTGACCAGCGGCGGTTCTTCTGCGCGGGCGACAACCAGATCGCCGGCGTGGGCGACGGTTTTCAGCGCAACTCGCCGGCGTGGATCGAGACCGTGAAGTCGCTGCGGCCGGATTTTCCCGTCTATGGCAGCATGATCGAAGTGAGTGAATGCCTGACACGGCTCGTAGGCCAGGAAAACATGATGATGTGGATGGGTGAATATCCCGACGAGATGGGAGAGGTCATCAACCGTATTGGCGCGTTTTATCTCGCGATGGCGAAAGCCGAGATCGATGCCGGCGCGGGCCTGCTCGATGGCTTCGTGATCTGGGGCGATGTGGCCTACAAGAAATGCACATTCATGTCGCCGGCTTACTGGCGGCAATATTTCAAGCCGTGGGTCGCACAGATGATCGCGCTGGCGCATGAGCACGGTCTGCCGACGATCTATCACGGCTGTGGCAACGTGAAGGCGATCCTGGAGGATTACATCGAGATCGGTCTGGATGCCTACAACCCGCTCGAGGTCAAGGCGGGTCTCGACGCCGTTGAGTTGCGCCGGCAATACGGCCACCGCCTCGGTTTTTGCGGCAACAGCGACATGCAAGTCTGGGAAAGCGGCAACCGCGACGCGATCAAGCGTGAGGTATTGCGCAAACTCAACGCAGCCAAGGGTGGCGGCCTGATTTTTCAAAGCGATCACTCCGTCTCCAGCGCCGTGTCGGGACAGAGCTACGACTATGTGGTGAAACTGGTTCGCGAGTACGGCCGCTATCCGTTGCGACTCGGTGAATTTGATGAGGCGATATGAAAACACTCCGACTCCTCCTCGCTATCGGCCTTCACCTGGCTTGCGTCGCCGTCACCCTCGCCGAGCCACCCCGACAGGTGTATGTGATTTCCAACTTCCATCCGGCGAGCTGCGGCTGGCTCACGGATTGGTCCACCGAGCGAAACTACTGCGCCAATTCCTGCCTCGACCACCTCGACCGCGTCCGCGACGACGCCAACTACAATTTCGCGCTCTCCGAGTGCAACAACATGATCGCGATCGCCAACTTCGCACCGCAACGGTTCGCGGAATTGAAGGAGCGGGTCCGGCAGGGGCGCGTCGAGCTGGTCAACGCGTTCTTCCTGGAACCGACCATCAATCTGTCCGGCGGCGAGGCGCTGGTGAAGATGGGTGTCGAGGGCCTGCGATGGCAACAGCAGGTCATGGGCGTCCGACCGCGGCTGAGCTGGATGATCGATGTCTGCGGTGTTCACGAGCAGATGGCGCAGATCGTTGCCGGCCTCGGCCTCGATGCGCTGGTTTATTGCCGTCTCAACCCGACCGGCAGCACGATGCACTGGCTCGAGTCGCCCGACGGCACGCGGACACTGGCCATCAGCCCCGGCCACTATCTTGAATGGCGTCCGATGTTCGGTGCGAAAGCGCCGCTGACGGAAAAACAGTTGCTGTCGCTCGCCGACGACATTCGCATCCGCATCGAACCACTGGCGGCCGACAAGGACAGAAAGCGGCCCGATGCGGGTGATCTGAAGAGTTCGCCACGCCGCACACCGGCGGGCGCGCCGGTGTTGATCCTCGGCGGCAGCGGTGACTACAGCCTCGCGCCGCTCTGCAAATCGTATCCGTCCGAATTCCTGCAACAGTTCAAGAAGGTTGCGCCGGAGTTCGATGTGAAGTTTTCCACGCCGGGCCGTTACCTTGATGCGGTGTTGCCCGGCCTCAAGTCCGGCGCGATTTCGCTGCCGACAATGCGCGGCGGCACGGAGTTCACCTACAACTCGTTCTGGATTCAGAATCCGGAAGTGAAGTTTTGGTACCGTTTGCGGGAGCAACAGCTTCAGGCGGCAGAAATGTTGGCGACCATCGCCAGCCTGCGTTCGAACTACACGTATCCTTCCCAGTACCTCTATCAGGGCTGGCTGGCGCTGTTGCTGAACATGGACCGTAACACGCTTTGGGGCGCTGCCGGCGGAATGGTGTTTATGCATGACAAGTCCTGGGATGCGCTGAGTCGCTTCTTCTACCTGTGCGGTGCAGCAGGCCGCGTCAGTCGTGACTCCCTTAAATCACTCGCGCCCAGGGAAGATGGTCGGGCGTTGTTCAACCCGCTCAATTGGCAGCGCCATGACCCCGTGTGGGGCGGGGAAAATGTCATGGGCATCACAAGGCAGGCGGTTCCGGAGCATCGCTGTCTGTACATGCCCCAAGTGCCGTCGGTTGGAATCACGGCAATCAAAACCAGCGACCAGCCGCCGCCACCGGCGAAGCACATCGAGCTGCCCAAAACCATCGAAACCAAACGCTATTCGGTGCGGCTCGACCCGGCCACGGGCGCGCTCGTCAGTCTCAAGCTGAAACCGTCGGGGCGCGAGATGCTCGGCGGGCCGGCGAACGTCATCGTCGCGGAGCAGCCAAAGAAAAAGATCGGCAATCCCGCCGACCACATGGTGGAGCGGCCCGAGCGCAACCGCGTGGCCGACTCGACGCAGACCGCCCCGAAGTTGACGGTCACCACGGGGCCGATTGCCACGGTGGTGGAGGCGGAGTCGGTGTTCATTGGCGGCGGCAAGCTGCGGCGGATGATGGTGTTCTACAACGATTATCCGCGGATTGATTTCGAGACGGAGTTGAACAACATCCCCGACCGCACGGTGGTCGTGGCGGAGTTCCCGCTCGCCGCGCCGGTGCGCGAAGTGCGGCGCGGCGTCCCGTATGGTTTCTCGCACGCGGCGTGGGCGGAACCAAACCCTGCGTTGACCGGCACGGCGAAAGGCATCACGCCAGCCGTACGCTGGTCGCATTACCAGATGGCCGGCGCGGGCGTGGCGTTGTTTGACCGGGGGCTCAGCGGACGCGAGTTGAACGGGAACACGCCGATCATCTATCTCTACAACGCCTGCGAAAAATACCGCGGCTATCCGAACGCCTGGCTCAGCGGTGCGGGACTGCAAGTGCTGCGCTACGCACTCACGGCGCACACGGGTGATTTCACGACCGCGCGAATTCCCCGGATGGCGTGGGAGTTCAACGATTCGCCGGTTCGGGTGTACGGCAGCGCGCCGGCCAAGGCAACGTCGTTCGTGCAGACCAGCGACAACGTGATTGTCGAGGCGATGCGGCGCGAGGGCGGTGAGATCGAATTGCGGCTGGCGGAATGTCTCGGCCGCGCGGGCAAGGCGAGTGTGACGCTGAACCTGCCGCACCTCGACGCGGCGCTGACCGACCTGGTCGGTGGTCATCGCGAACCGTTGCGCGGCGGACCTGCCTACAAGTTTCCGGTGCGCCCGCAGCAGATTGTGACGATGCGATTCCGGACGAAGACATCCGTGCCGGAGGTGAAACCGTTGATGGAGTGGGACGAGATGGTGCCGAAGAGGAAACTCGAGGCGCTGCATCGTTACCTGCCCGATGTGAAGGGGCATCCGCCGGCGGGCGGACAGTAACGCAGACGAAGAGGCAATCGCATGGATTCCATCTCTGCCAACCCACTGCTCGGCGTGGCCATGCACGCGATCGGCGCGACGTTTGCCGCGACCTGCTACACGCCGGAGAAACGCGTGCGCGGCTGGTCGTGGCAGAGTTACTGGATCACTCAGGCATCGTTCTGCTGGTTCCTGCTGCCATTGCTCGGCGCGTGGCTCACAATCCCGGAACTCGGCGCGGTGCTGCGCGAGGCACCCACGAGCGCGATGCTCGCGTCATTCGGGTTGGGCGCGGCCTACGGCATCGGTGGCACGGCGTTCGGCATTTCCATCCGGCATATCGGCTTCTCGCTGACGTATGCCATCGCCGTCGGGCTTTCCAGTGTGTTGGGGACATTGATCCCGCCCCTCGTCAAAGGCACGCTTGGGGCCACGCTCTCCAAGCCCGGCGCGGAATGGATCATCGCGGGGATCGTCATCGGCACGCTTGGCATTGCCGGCGCGGGCTGGGCGGGGCGCTTGAAGGAGCGCGACCTCAGCGCGCAGGCGATGACCGGCCAGTTCTCGCTCGTTAAAGGGCTGCTGCTCTCGCTGCTGGCGGGCGTGCTCTCGGCGGTGTATGGCTTCGCGCTGGAAGCGGGCGAGCCGATTGCGGACGTGGCCAGCGCGCACGGCGCGGGCGTCTGGCGCGGCAACGTCGTCTATGTCTTCTCCAACACCGGCGCGTTCCTGACGACCTCGATTTACTGTCTCTGGCTGCACGCGAAGCACAAGACACTCGGCGAGCTGATCGAATTGCCCGCGGGACAGGAAGAGGCGCGGCTGCCGGTGAACTGGGCGATGGCGGTGATAACCGGCCTGTTCTGGTATGGCCAGTTCTTCTTCTACAACCTCGGCCATGTGCGGATGGGACATTACAAGTTCACGAGTTGGGCCATCCACATGATCATGCTGGTCCTCATCAGCAATCTCGTCGGCATCATCCTCCGCGAATGGCGCCAATGCCGCCGCTTGACACACCGCACCATTGGCATGGCGCTCACCGTCCTGATCGGCGCGGTGCTGTTGCTGACCTACGGCAACTACTTCGGCGAACAGGCAATGCATTGAACCCGGAAAACGAAGCTGGCCGTCGAACGCATATTCTTGTCCGTTGAACTCCCGTTTCTGGGTGGAAGGTTCCATTGGATTCCACGAGCGCCAGTTTGACCCGGTCCGACGGCTCAAAAACGAAACTTCAAGGTCGGATTTGGTCGGATTTGGTCGGAGAAGATCGGATTGAGTCGGATTGGGGCGGACTGATCCATGGGTTCCTCGGATCGCGTCGCCGCCCCTGTGTGCGCATGGAACGCCGCCATCACGGGGCGGTATGTCGAATGCACTTGTCAAAGAACGAAGGGCAGAACCGCTCCACAGCTGTGAACAACCCCTCACCTGCGTTTCAGATGGCCGGCAGCCGGAGCCGCCTTGGACCGGTTCTGTTTTCTGGATGTCTCCACGAAAACCATCCACCCCTGGCACGGACACCGTACAACAGATTCCATGGGTTACGCAAAGATCACGTCACCTAAATCTCCAAGTTCTTTGAGAGCATCTCCATCCAAACTCCTCAGGCGAATCTCGCGACCATGGTTTCCGCCCGTTCTTGCCAGTGTGAACTGGCGGGCTATTTTCGAATGTCTCTCCGGGGTAAGTGCACAGTGGAAACACGGCAGAGTCCCATAGAGACGATTGCTGCGAGCATCGCAGCTTTCACCGGTCGCCATCGTTCAACAATCAACGTTGAGTGATCAACTTTAATGTCGGCACGGGCGGACTTTCAGCTACACTGCCGGAGCGTTTTATAACATCACCATGAAACCATATTGTCTGACCATTGCTGCGATCCTCCTCGCGTGTGCCCCCATGAGTCTGGCGGTTCCCGACGCGAAACCCACCGGTTTCTACGTTGCTCCCGGCGGCAACGACGCCAATCCCGGAACGGAAGGCAAACCGTTCGCCACGCTGGAGCGGGCGCGCGATGCGGCCCGTGAGTTGAAAAGCCATGAGGCCGTGACCATCAATGTCCGCCGCGGCACCTATGCCCTGCCGCAAACATTGAAACTCGATGCGCGCGACAACGGTGTCCTCTGGCGCGCCTACAAGAATGAAAAGCCCGTCATCATCGGCGGCAGGACCGTCAGCGGATTCGAATCGTGGAAGGGCGCGATTCTCAAGGCGAACGTCGGCGGGCAGGGCGTGACGAACGTTTTCCGCCAGCTTTTCTTCGACGGCAAACGGATGCACCTCGCGCGCTATCCGAACTACGACCCCAAGAATCCCTACGGCGGCGGCTGGGCCTACGCGGACGGCAAGCCATGGCCGATGTATGCGGAGATCCCCGGTGAAAACCGGCATACGCTGCAATTCAAGCCCGGCGACGCAAGGCAGTGGGCACGGCCGGAGGAAGGCGAAGTGTTCGTGTTTGCGCGCTACAACTGGTGGAACAACATCGTCCGCATCAAGGCGATTGATCGCGAGCAGCGCATGATCACGCTGGCGGGCGATTGTTCCTATCCGATCCGCACCTTCGACCGCTACTATGTGCGCGGCTTGCTGGAGGAACTCGACGCGCCGGGCGAGTGGTATCTCGACAAAAAGGAGAAGACGCTCTACTTCTGGCCGCCTGCTCCGTTGAAGAAACGCGAGGTTTTCGCGCCGACGATGCGGACGATCCTCGATCTCGGCCCCGGCACGGCGAACGTCACGTTCCGCGGGTTCATTTTCGAGTGCTGCGAGGGCACGGCCATCACGCTCAAGGACACCACCAACTGCGTCATCGCCGCCAGCGTCATTCGCAACGTTGGCGATTACAACGGCAGCGGCGTGAGCGTCAGTGGCGGCCAGAACAACGGCGTTGTCGGTTGCGACATCCACGACACCGGCAGCAGCGGCGTCTCGCTCGGCGGCGGCGATCGCATCACGCTCACACCCGCCAACAATTACGCGGACAACAACTACATCCATCACGTGGGTGTGTTTTACAAACAGGGCGTTGGCGTCGCCATGCACGGCTGCGGCAATCGCGCTTCGCACAATTACATCCACGACGGCCCGCGCATGGGCATCATGTTCGGCGGCAACAACCTCGTCCTCGAATACAACCACATCCGCCACATGAACCTCGAAACCGAGGACACCGGCGCGGTCTATACCGGCGGCCGCGACTGGATCCGCCCGCGCGGCTCGGTCATCCGCTACAACTACTTCGACGACATGCTCGGCTACGGCCACGACGACAAGGGCCGCTGGATATCGCCGCATTTTGCCTGGGGCGTTTATCTGGATGACAACACCGGCGGCGTGGATGTCATCGGCAACATCGTCGCGCGCTGCTCGCGGGCGAGCATCCATCTCCACAACGGCCGCGACAACGTCGTCGAGAACAACATTTTCGTGGACGGCCGGCTGGTGCAGGTCGAATACAGCGGCTGGACCGACAAACACCGCTATTGGACCAACCACCTGCCGAGCATGATCA
>CAZGGF010000204.1:0-30148 GCA_964524715.1 uncultured Verrucomicrobiota bacterium
CCGCCCAAGCCGCGGTGACAAGCAGATTCCGTCCAACGTCAGACGCCGGCATCCCGCCGGTTCTTCCGCGCTACACCTTCGGCTCCCAACCCTTGCGATACTGCGGGCGGCGCCAGAGGGCCATCGCCTTCAGGTCACCGATAATCTTGCCGGTCTTCTGGTCCACGTTGATGGTGCGGCCAGTGCGATAGGCGATGTTGGCGTAGTGGCAAAGCATCGTGCTCTTCTGGCATTCGCCGATGTCGGAATTCGGGCGCTTGTCCTGCCGGACGCATTCCACGAAGTTGGCAAAGTGCTCATTCTCGCCGCCGGGACCGCGCACAGTGTCGCCTTCGCCGCTGGTCTTATAGCCGCCAATTTCCTTGCCCTTCACGTCGTAGAGTTTGTAGCCGGTGCCGACCATGGCCAGCATGCCGTCCTCGCCATAGAAGTTCACCGTGCTCGGCTGATCGGCTTTGCGGTTGTGACTACTGCTCTGCTCCCATGTGATGAGCTTGTCGCCGTAGTCAAACGTCGCGACGCCGGTGTCGGGTGTTTCCTGGTCGTCCTGGAAGCGATAGCGGCCGCCGCCGAAGGTGACGCGCCGCGGCGCATCCACACTAAGTCCCCAGCGCGCCAAGTCCACGGAATGGATGGCGTTGTTGCCGAGTTCACCATTGCCCCAGTGCCAGAACCAATGCCAGTTGTAATGGACGATGTTGTCCATGTAGGGCCGATCAGGCGCGGCACCCTGCCATAGCGTCCAATCGAGCCATGGCGGCACAGGTGCAGGCTTGCCGCGGCCGATGGTGTCGCGGTTGCGCGTGTAGTAGCAGCGCGCTGTCAATACCTTGCCGATGACTCCGCCGCGAACCTTCTCAATCGCTTCGATGACGCCGGCCATGCTGCGGCGCTGGTTGCCCATCTGGACCACACGCTTGTTCTTGCGCGCCGCGGCAACCATCAACTCGGACTCATTCGGATCGTGGCTGCCGGGTTTCTCAACGTAGACGTGTTTGCCGGCGCTGCACGCCATGATGGTGGCAATCGCGTGCCAGTGGTTCGGCGTGGCAACGGAAAGCGCGTCCACGGACTTGTCTTCGAGGATGCGGCGGAAATCCTTGACGCCCTTGGGCTCCTTGCCCTGCTTCTTGGCGGCGGCCTTGATGCCCTTCTCAAGGGCGCGCTCGTCCACGTCGCAGATGTAGGCGATCTCGACATTCGGCGCGGCGAGCAGGCCGGCGATATGGACCATGCCGCGGCCATTACAGCCCATGACGGCAACCACGAGTTTGTCGTTAGGCGATGCAGCCGTGGCAGGCGAGGCGAAACGCCATGCAGCCAGACTAGCGCCAAACGCGGCGGACTGTTGGAGGAAAACTCTGCGATTGATTGATTGGTTCATAACGGTATGATTGTACCCAAGACTTCAGATTATGAAAACCATAACTTCACTGCTCGCCGCAACCCTCGTCCTCGCCACTGCAACCTGTTTCAGCGCCGATCTTCGCATCGGCTTGATTGGACTGGACACTTCGCACGTCATCGCGTTCACAAAGACGTTGAATGACCCCAAAGACAAAAACCATGTCGACGGCGCCAAAGTGGTCGCCGCGTTCAAAGGCGGCAGCAAGGACATCGACTCGAGTTGGTCCCGTGTGGACAAGTACACCGAACAGTTGCAGAAGGATTTCGGCGTCAAGATTGTGGATTCCATCGAGGAACTCTGCAGCCAGGTGGATGCAGTGATGCTGGAGAGTGTGGATGGACGACCGCATCTGGCGCAGGCACGACCGGTCATCAAGGCTGGCAAGACGCTGTTCATAGACAAGCCGATGGCCGGATCGCTGAGCGATGCGCTGGAAATCTTCCGGCTCGCAAAAGAGAATAAGGTGCCGGTGTTCAGCGCATCCTCTCTGAGATTCGGCAAGAACACGCAAGCCGTCCGCAACGGTTCTGTCGGCAAAGTGCTCAACGCGTGGACGTCCAGTCCTGTCAGTCTGGAACCGCATCATCCGGATTTGTTCTGGTATGGCATCCATGGCGTCGAGTCGCTGTTCACCGTGATGGGCGCGGGCTGCGAAACGGTCAAGTGTGGCACGACCAGCGATGGCCGTATCGAGGTGACCGGCACCTGGAGCAGCGGACGGACGGGCATCTTCCGTGAAGGCGCCAAGACCAAGGGAAGCAAGCCCTACGGTGGCACCGCCAAGGGTGAAAAAGGCGAAGCCGACATCGGCACTTACGACGGCTACGCGCCACTGCTGGTCGAGGTGATCAAGTTCTTCCAGACCGGCGTCTCTCCCGTGCCGGAACGCGAGACGCTCGAGATCCTCGCGTTCATGACCGCCTACGACGAAAGCAAGAAGCTCGGCGGCCAACCCGTAAGTATCTGCGACGTGTTGAAAAAATGCGGTGCCAAGTGAGGACGATATGTTACGGCGATGTTTGATGGTTCAAGTCTGGCTCGCGCTGTTATTGGGTGCGGCCACAGCACCTGCGGCAACGACGACAGCGGCTGATGATGACTACATCAAAGCAGTCAGAAGACTGATCGTCCACATCAACACTGATAACCAGGACAAGATCCACCTGATGCTTGCCTCGACGTTGCGTGGCGCGTTTCCAGAAGCAAAAGCGCGGCCATATTTCCACAGCATCATCGCTCAGCGCGGCAAACTGCTCAGGATCAAGGACTCCGTGGTCAACAACACTGGCGCTGGCGTGTTGGTGGAAGCCGAGCAGGGTCTCTGGAATTTCGCACTGACCCTCGACCGCAAAGGTCTGATCGCCACCCTCAACATAACAGCGGTGGGACCACGCATCGTATTACCCGAACGTAACAAGACCCCCATGCGACTGCCATTCAATGGCGAGTGGTATGTGAGATGGGGCGGCGTTACGCCGGAGTTGAATCACCACTCCAATGCGCGCAGCCAGCGACGCGCGTTGGATATGCTGATCCGCGACCCGCAAAAGAACACCTACAAGAACGATGGAAAGGCCAACGGAGATCATTACGCCTACGGCGCAGAAATCCTCGCGCCTGCCGATGGCACCGTCAGTATGGTGATTGACGGGGTGCCTGATAACGAACCCGGCATGCCGAATGTTTTCTCTGCCGTCGGCAACTGCATCATGATCAAGCACTCCGACAGTGAGTTCAGCGTGCTCGCGCACTTGATGCCCGGTTCGCCCTGCGTCAAAGTTGGCGATACCGTGAAAGGCGGCCAACCGATTGGCAAATGCGGCAACAGCGGCAACTCCAACGAACCACATCTGCACTTCCATCTGCAAAACCTCCCCGTAATGCAGGATGCTTCAGGTTTCGAACCCTACTTCCAGAACATCCGCGTCACGCGCGACCAGAAGGCGCGCATCGAGAAGAATTACTCGCCCATTCGCGGAGATACGATCGCGCAACAGCCAACCGAGACTGCGCCCCAAGCAACGAAGTAGTGCTGCACCCGCAGATCACGCTCGCATACGCAATATCGCTGCCGCGGCATCCGAGCCAATGTCACCATGTTCGCCAAAGGTCGCCTTTCGTTCTGCGAACCTCGCCTTGACCTTCTCAGCCGCCTCATCGGCAGGAATCTTGTAAGCGCTCAAGCGCGTCGGCATGCCGATGAAGTTAAAGAACGCTTCTGTGCTCTCAATGGCCGCCTCGGCAGACGTCACCCTCCAGACACGCTGACCATACTGTTCTAGCTTCGCCTTTTTCTGCGCGAGTTTGTGTTGCCAGACACCGGGCATGACGATCGCCAGCGTCTCGGCATGATCCAAACCGTAGAACGCCGTCAGTTCATGGCCGATCATGTGCGTAGCCCAGTCCTGCGGCACGCCACAGCTGATGAGCGTGTTTAACGCCAGCGTCGCGCTCCACATGAAGGACGCACGCGCCTCGTAGTTTCGCGGCTCGGCCAGTGTCACGGGCCCGACCTCGGTGAGCGTCTGGAGTACGGATTCTGCCAACCGGTCCTGCAACGGCGCGTCAGCCGGATAGGTCATGTACTGTTCCATCACGTGAGCAAACGCATCCACAACACCGTTGCGCACTTGTTTCCGCGGCAGCGTGAAGGTTGTTTCCGGGTCCAGCACCGAGAAAACCGGGAAGGAACGGCTGGAAGTAAAAGGCAGTTTCTCCTGTGTCGCGCGGCGTGAGATGACGGAATTTCCGTTGGCCTCGGACCCGGTGGCAGGCAGCGTCAACACCGTGCCAACAGGTAACGCGGCTTTGACGGCGGCACCGCCAGTGCGCAGGATGTCCCACGGATCTGCACCAGTGAAGCAGGTGGCCGCGGCAATGAACTTGGCCGCATCCAACACCGAACCACCACCCACCGCGAGGATGAAACCAATCCGCTCGCGTTTAACCACATCCACGACCGCAAGACAGGTTTCATAAAGTGGATTAGCCTCGATACCCCCGTGCTCGACAACGTGATGCTGCTTCAAGGCAGCCTTCACCTGATCATAGACGCCATTGCGCTTGATGGAGCCGCCGCCGTAAAGAAACAGCACTGGCGCGCTCGCCGGCACACGCGAAGAAATCTCTGCGATCATGCCGCGGCCAAAAAGGATCTCGGTCAGGTTCTTGTAAACAAAGTTGCGCATGTTTGTTCTCTCCGTGAATATCGTGAACCAAAATCTACAGCTAAAGACGCCGGGTTTCCACTCCCATCAGGCGCGCGGCCAGAACATCAAAATCGAAACACCGACCGCCAACATAATAGCAAAGACGACGGCAATTCTAACAAGCAGTCTGCGCGTGCCGAGCACCGCCACAATCAACCCCTTGAAAACCAGGTTCGCCAGTGAAGCGAGAAGGATCAACCGCCAGCCGGTGTCGGCATCCAAACGGTTGTCCTGAATCATTTGCGCGGTGGACAATGAAATCGCATCCACATCAACGAAACCCGACAACACCGCCACGCCGTAGAGACCTTCTTCTCCAAAACGCGCCTTGCCGGCAGCGGTGGCGAACAGCACGCACGCGAAGAGCAGCCCGAATACGATCGCCGGCTTCAACTCGGTCGGGTTGGTTTGCGGTGGCATTTGCACCGGGTCGTGGCGTTCCTTGAGCCACAGGACAACGCAGAGCACGGCCAGTGCGCCCAGCATTGCGCCAATCGGCGGCGCCACCACGCTCCATGACGGCGAGGCGATGGCAGCAAGGATCACCAGCACACGGCAGTACAAAACCGTCGAGGCGACCAAAATAACAAACGCAGCGAGATTCTCATTGTTCACAACCGCCCGCGTCCGCCGCGCGTAGCTGACCGTCGTCGCCGTGCTGGAGATCAGTCCCCCCAACACACCGCCGATCACCGCTCCGGCACTCTGGCTGAGGAACTTGTAAGCAACATAGCCAGCGAGGCTGATGGCGACGATGAACACGACAAACAACCAGATGCGGTGAGGATTGAGCACCTGATAGGGACCGAAAGACTGATTCGGCAGCACCGGCAGAATCACCAGCGTGATCAGCACAAACTGCATGATGGCTTTGAAGTCTCCCTCGCCCATCTTCGCCGCCAACGCATGCAACTGCGGCTTCAAGTAGAGCAGCACGGCCACACCGCCGCCGATGGCCACCGCCACCGCCGTTTGGCCATTCACCAGATAGGCTCCAACGCCAAACATCAACAGAATAGACATCTGCGTGGTCAGGCCCGGATCGTTCTCGCCCATTTTCATCCGGGCCATGTTGCCCGAATACACCATCATCGCGAGCGCGAGAAATCCCGTTGCAACCACCCAACCGCCATACTCCCTTGCGAGCATCGCACAGACCGTCCCGAAGACGGTGATGATCGGAAACGTGCGGAACCCCGCCAGCCGTGCCTCGGATCGTTCCCGCTGCAAGCCGACCAGCAGTCCCAACCCCAGCGCGATGGCGAGCAGATAGAAGCTTCTTTGCAGTTCCATGGCCGACTCCATCCTTCGTTCACTTCACGCCCAACACGACGATAATGATCAGGTCTATGACGAACAACGCAACAATAGATATTTCCAGCATCAACATCACGCGATTTGTGCTGTCCTGCTGCAACATTGTATATAGGCCGTCGAGCGCGCGGAGTTTCTGATTTACGTTGTCCTCCCACTCTGACAAATGAAACCGCGCCGCGCACCCCATGTAGATCCGCGCCAGATGCCAGTCGCCGAAGAACTTCGTGATATTTGACAGCTCGTCCGCCACCTTCGCGAGATCCATTTTGATCTCGCGCAGTTCATCGAGCACCCGCTGGCGGGCACGGAACGCGTGCGGCCGTGCCACCACCTCCACGTCATCGTACGCCTTGTCGAGCACTTGATCGAGCTTGGCATCGTAGACTTTCAGCTCCTCCAATTGCAGGTTGGCCACCTCCAGCACATAGAGCGTATCGTGGTAACCTTCCGGCGTGTCCACCAACAACGCCGTGTCCCAATCCACCACCGCCAGATCGTTTTGATAGTAAGAGTACCGATACTTCAGCGTTTCCTGTACCTCCTGTTCACTGAGGCGCAGGGGGTCGGTCTCTCCACCCAATAGTGCAGCCATCTCACGCTCGTTACGGCGCAGCCACTCCTCCACCGGTTCGCCGACATTCGCGTCCGTCACCGGTGTGTTGAAACAGAAAACCGTGTACACTTCCGCTTCCTCCAACGCGGCCACCGGCGTATCGAGCAGCGGTTTCCAGTTGTCAAACAGGCGTTGTACGATCTGCTGCACGCGGCCTTCGAGCGTTGTCCCATCACTGAAACGCAGGTTGCGGAACGCAAGGAGGTCCACAGCGCGCTCGCAAGTGATCGGCACGCGCACCTTCACGGAGATGGCGCCCAGTGAGAACAATTTGACGGAGGTGGTGAACGTTACGGGGCCATTGGCCGTACTGAGCTGTTCCTCCTCCATCTGGATCGAAAGGGGTCGGTAAACCGGAAAATCGCGAGGCGCATCCTTGAGCCGTCCAAGTTGGAAACGTTCCGCCGCGCCAAGCATCTTCTTTTCGATCTCTGCCAGATTCGCCTCGTAGGCAATATCATAGGCATAGAAGTAAACGACCTCGCCTTTCATATTCGTTTCTCTATTTCCGGCATCATGTGATGCCATGCCTACCTGCTGCTCAAGTCGCGCAAGAGATTCTGCAGACACCAACCTTTATTGTCCTCGACCCAATGGCCTTCCAATAACCCCATCTGTTTCCGGTCAGTGGCGGTAAGAATGAGCCTTACCTCGCCGTGATGCTTGCTGATGTAAATGGTCGTTCCCGGCAACAGCCGAATCCAACTCCCGATGCCAAACAACCCCTTCTCCCGGATCGCAACGGGCATCTGCCGCCCGCCATTTTCATGCACCAGAAAGACCTTCGTCGCCGGGTCAAATTTCACCTCTGGAAACGAGAAGAGAAAAGTCTCGTGTTTGGGTGGCTCCGTGCTGTTGGCGTAAGAGAAATTGTCGAAGGTAATCTGTGCGCAAAACACGCCCTCCTTTTCCATCCACCAAAGCTTCTTTTTCGCGGCGTGGCCGTATGAAAACGTCTGCGCCGTATCCGGGCTGACTATCTCCACCGGTGTCGCGTTCGATGGAGCCACCGTTCCCCACAGCAGCGCCAACAACAAGATTCTCGAATTTCGCCTCATCAAACTCCTCATCTTCGTCGTCCGTGATCCAATACACGCTATCACATCTCTCCCGGCATCGCCACTGGCCGGGACGGGCTATGACTCCATCTTGAGTTTGCGGCGGACGGATCGTTGAAAAGCAGGCCGATTGAAGTGATGCCAGGTTTTATCGAGCCGGACCAGATATTCGCGGCGGCGTTGTTTGAACAGGGAGACCAGCGAATGAGGGGGCTTCAACCGGCACGACTTCAGACGCAGCAAGCCCACATCGGCGTCATGAATGCGCGCCAGTGACCGTTCGACGGCATGAACCCGCTCCTTAAGCGTTGCAACCGTCCGGCCCAGCACGGGCGAGAAGAACTCTCCAAGGTAACGCACGCGGCGCAAGGCAATGCGAAGGCTGTGCAGATCGTCGGAAGACTTGGAGTGACGCAAGCGCGCGAGCGCAAGGGCACGGCTGAGTTCTTTCCGTAGCCGCCGACGCGCGAGTTTTTCCAGTGAAACTGGCGGCTCGGTCTTGATCATCTGGGGCATTTCGATTCGCAACAGGCGGCCCATCTCGACCTTGAGTGCAGCCAGTTTCCGTCCACCGAGGTGACGCCGCACAACTCGAAGTAATTGGCGACGACTCGCTATCTGTTGGCGAATGTACGCCGTCCAGCCCGGTTCCCGTGCAAACTGCGTTCGCACTTCGTCGCTGGTGAGAAACGTCACCGCCACATCCGCATCGCGAGGCGGTCCCAAAGCCCGATTCAAACGCTGGAGGACACGGGAGATTTTTACGGCAGAGGTTCCCGCCAACGGTTTGCGAAACGTGCGCAACACGGTGCGCGCACGGCGGGTGGCCACCCGGATATCGTGCAGCGGCACGGCGCTTTCGCCTCTGATTGCGCCATCCACGTTGATCAGAACGGTCTTGAACTGCAACAAGAGCAGCCGCCTCGCGGCTTCGAGGACATGCAGGTTTCGCCGTAACAACGTCGGATCCGCGTCCTTGCCACCAACGGCGGGAACGATTTCGACACCCAACGGAAACACCGACCACCAGAGATCGGATTTCTGCTCTGCGCGTTCAATGTTGTACGGGAACCGGCCGGAACGAACAGCCACCCGAACCGCATCGGCGCAAAACTCCACCTTCTTGATGGCTGCATCCTGCTGATGACCGTAGTCAAGACCGTCGGCAATGCGCAGCAGAGCCCCCAGTCGAAGTGCGCGCCGGGGATCAGGCAATCGCCGGATCAACCGATGCCGCTTCAGCACAGGGACAGTACCTGCATGCAACAACATGACAGCAGCGATCAGGTCACGGTCGGCATCCGAGTACCCACCCAATCCCTCACGCAGAACGAGGTCGACGCCGGTTTCGCGATGAGCCGACGCGTTCACACCATAGCCCACGTCATGCAAACGCCCAGCAGCCTTCAACAAGGCGCGATCCGCAGCGGGGAGTTTCAGTCGTTTTCGCGTTGCATCGAACAACCGCAGCGCCAGCGCGGTGACGTGTTCCGTGTGAGCGTCCTCGTTGCGGTACTTGCGGCAAAGCCTCCCGGTCGTCAGTTTCATCGTCTTCTGGGTACCGCCCATGAATCACTTTCTCGCGGTCTTTGCGGGAAGCTGAGGTTCAAACATCATGTAACGGTTCTTCTGCGCCTGTTGAGCCACCTCACACGCCTGCCGATAAAAAACCTCCTGTGACCGCAGCGGCTTGCCCCGGCGCGCCGGCTTTACGCGCTCATAGCTGCCATCTGAAAGCAACCGGCGCGCCTTGACTGCATCCTTCAGGCAGGTCTTCAAGATCGCGATCAATGCGCCCCTGCACTCTGAATCCTCGACAGGCACCAGCAATTCCACGCGCCGGTCGAGGTTGCGCGGCATCCAGTCAGCACTCGAGATAAACACCTGTTCCTCGCCGCCGTGGTGGAAATATACAATGCGGCTGTGTTCCAAGAACCGGTCGAGAATGCTGGTAACGGTGATGTTCTCGCTCAAACCGGCCACGCCGGGCCGCAAACAGCAAACGCCGCGGATGTTCAGGTCGATCTTCACGCCAGCCTGCGACGCCCGGTAGAGAGCCTCAATCACGTCGCCATGCACAAGCGCGTTGAGCTTGGCCATGATATGCGCCTTCTGCCCCTGTTTGCTGCGCTCCGTCTCGCTCTCAATCATCTCGACGAGCTTCGAGCGCAAACCATGCGGAGCCGCCTCGATCTTGCGATACTGAATTGGCTGCGAATAGCCGGTGATGGCATTGAAGAATGCCGTGGCATCAGCGGCGAGGTCTTCATCGCACGTCATCAGGCCAACGTCGCTGTAAATGCGCGCAGTGACTTCGTTGTAGTTGCCGGTGCCGAAATGCATGTAGCGCCGGATGCCCGTCGATTCACGGCGGACGACGATGCAAACCTTTGCGTGAACCTTCAACCGCTTCAAACCGTAAATGACCTGCACGCCGGCGTGTTCGAGTGCCTCCGCCCATTCAATATTTCTAGCCTCGTCAAATCGCGCCTTCAATTCCACCAGTGCTGTCACCAATTTGCCGCGTCCAGCCGCGCGAGCCAACGCCGCAACGATGCGGCTGTTCTCATTGGTGCGGTAGAGGATTTGCTTGATGGCCAGCACATCAGGATCGTCCGCCGCCTGCTCGATGAACCGCACCACCGGCTCGAAACTCTGGTACGGGTGAAACAACAACACGTCCTTGCGCGCAATGATGTCGAACATCGTCGCGTCAGGCGGCACTCCCGGCGAAGCCTGCGGCGGCCATGACTTATCCTTGAACTTGTCAAAACCCGGCAGTTTTACCACCGCCCAAAACGCCGAAAGGTCAATTGGACCGGGGACCTTGTAAATCTGTTCGAAGTTGATTCTGAGCGCCTGCCTCAGGAACGCGAGCGCCACATCGGAAATCCTCTCGTCCACTTCCAGGCGCACGCAGTTGCTGCGTTTACGCGCATCAAGCACTTCCCGCATGTGACCCAACAGGTCACCTGCCTGGTCTTCGCGAACGCTAAGGTCTGCGTTGCGAGTAATACGGAATGGCATGCACTCCACCACCGTTTCACCGGGGAAGAATCGCGCCACGAACGCCGCAACGATTTCTTCCACGGGAACACAGGTATACTTCGCCGCGTCGGGCGCAGTGATGAATCGTGCCAGCGTCCGCGGCAGGTGCAGCACCGCAAACCGCGGCGTTTGCGGCGATTCCTTGTCCGGCTCCAACCGCACCAGCAAGTTCAGCCTCAGTCCCGGCAACAACGGGAATGCCGCCAGCATCTTGACCGCAATCGGTGAGATGAGCGGATGCAAATCATGGGTAAAAATGCGCTCGACGTGCGCGAGTTGCTCCGGGTTGAGCGATTCGACGTGAAGCCGTTGGATGCCTGCCGCAGCCAGTTCCGGATCCAGTTCCTTCATCAGGCACCGGTATTGATCCGCAACCAGGCTTTCCGTGCGCCGCCAAATTTCGACCAATTGCTGTTCCGTCGTGAGACCACTGGGATCGAACGCGCTTCGTCCCTCCTCAAGAAGTTGCTGCAACCCGCCGACGCGCACCATGAAGAATTCGTCAAGGTTGGAACTGCTGATGGCAAGAAACTTCAGCCGCTCCAGCAACGGCACTGTCGTGTCAAACGCCTCCTCCAATACCCGCGAGTTGAACTCCAGCCAGCTCAACTCGCGATTCAGCATCTGTGAATCGTTCTTAGCCATGCGTAATCGCCTCGTCCGCACTGAGAGCAGTGCGCAACTCCACCTTCGTGCCAAATACTTGTTCAAACATGCTGGCTTTGTCCCTCATCGCCAGTTGCTCCAACGTCAGATCGGCCACATCATTCACGGCGATGATAAACCGGTCTTTCTCCCGCAAAAACGTGATGTTCTTCAAATCCTGCAGGTGCTTGCGATCCAGACAATCCGCCAGCCGCAACATCGCGGCCAGCTTGACCACCACGAGCCTGTCGTCGCGGTCCAGAGAAGTATATTCGGTATGATACGACCGCGGCGCCGCGCGTCGATGGTAACGCGCCACCAGCGCGATCAGCGTAATCTCCTTCCGGCTCAGACCAAAGAGGTCGCTGTTCAGGATGATGTACATCGAGTGTTTGTGATGACTGCGGTCGCTGATGTACACCCCCACCTCATGCAGCAAACCCGCGATGCGCAGCAGCAGTTCGTAGCGTTCATCCAAACCGTGCTCCGATCGCAATTCGCGAAACAGGTTCACGCACTGCTCGCTCACGTATTGTGAGTGGCCATCGTTTACACCGTATTTTTCCGCCAGCAGCGTCGCCGAATGCACCGCTTGCTCCGCGAATTCCGCCGTCCATGCACCACGCACCGCCATCTCTTTCAGCAACCCGTCGCGCTGCGAAGCACCCGTCACGAGAATGTGCTTCACATGGAACGCCCGAGCCAGGTGTTCGTACGCCAGCAATGCAGGGCCGATGGTCTCCGCTTCCTGGTAGGGTATGTGGTACTTGCGCACAAGCTCATCCACGGAGATCGGCACGAGTTGATCCGCCAGTTCAGAGAACGTCTTGCAGTCAATGCGCACCACGCCCTGCTTGTTCCACGTCGGACGCACCAACGAAGCCGCAAACCGCGCATCGCCAGAGACGGCAATCAGATACGGCACCTTTCGCAACGACACGTTCCAATGAAGCTGGTCGACGGTTCGCTGGATGTGCTGTCCCAACAATGCCCGGCTGCGCTCAGCCGAAGCACGGTAGGTTTCCAGCGTCTCGCGCATCCGCAGCGCTCCCAGACGGTAGGTGTTGGAGAAGGTGACTCGCCCATCGCGCACGAAAATCAACTCCGTGCTGCCGCCTCCCACTTCGACGATGGCCACGTCTTTGTTGCGCAGCTTGGCGTCCTTCTGAAACAGATCGTGCACAGCGATGTAGGTCAGCCGGTTCTCCTCCGCACCTTCAATAGCCTCGACGTTGATCTGCGTCGTCATGTAAATGCGGTCGAGAAACGCTTCGCGGTTTTCCGCCTCGCGCACCGCGCTGGTAGCCACCGCGCGAATCTGCCCGGGCTGGGTGACGCCGTATTCCTTCATCGTTCGGCGAAACGACTGCAGGATGGCGACACATTCGTCGGTCGTGGACGGCTGGATGACCCCGGTGGTGAATGTGTCCTTGCCAAGATGCACCGCCCGCTGCAACGACTCCAGCGGACGCACCATGCCGTCCACGCTGATTTCCGCGACCTGCATACGCACCGCCGTCGCGCCGACGTCAATGACCGCGACTGTTCGCGCACTTGCCTTCGCCGGCTCCTTCACTGTTGTTGAAATCTTCTTCTCCATGACTTCCTTGCATCGCAACGCAGTCAGAATCACATGTTTACCAACAGCCGACCACCTCACCAGGCAAAAGCCGGCACCCACTGCGGGCTGTGCTGCGATTTCGCACCGCCGTAACTGCTGCGTAACCCATCCGTCACCGGCGCCGCGCCTCCACCATCGCCCTCGCCACCAGCGCCGCACCGATGATGTTCGCGTCGTCGCCGAGGCCTGAATCAAGGATCTTCACCCGTTCCGGGCTGGCTCCGATGACGTGCGCCATCGCCGATTTGCGGATGCGAGGCAACAGTCGTTTACCCAGTGCCTCCATCAACCCGCCGCCGAGAATGACAGCTTGCGGGTTGAGAACGTTGATCAGATTGGCCGCGCCAATACCGATGTAGTTGCAGGCGTCGTCGATAATCTTGCGAACCAGCTTGTCACCTTCGCGATAAGCTTCCGCCAGTATCCGGCTGCGCACCCGTGTCGTGTCACCATCGCACAAATCCCAAACCAAGCTTTTGCGCCCTTTCTCGATCGCCGTCACCACACGGCGCACGATGGCCCCACGACTGGCGACGGATTCCAGACAACCGCGGTTGCCGCAACCGCATTTCGGACCGTTCTCCGGCACAACAACCATGTGGCCAATCTCGCCACTCATGCCACCCGCGCCGCGATAAAGCTCGCCGTTCAAAACAATCCCTCCACCAATGCCAGTGCCGATGAACATACACACGAAATTCTGCAACTTGCGGCCTGATCCCATGTGCTTCACCCCCAGCGTGCCAGCCTGCACGTCGTTGATCAGCGCTGCCGGCAAATGCAGCCGTCGTTCCAACAGCTTCACCAACGGCAAGTCGTGCCAGTCCAGGTTTGGCGCAATCCGCACCACTCCACGCGCTTGATTTACCATCCCCGGCACACCAACACCAACTGCTGCGATAGCTGTATGGGGTACTGCCGCGGACGCCAGCGCTTCATTCACGCATTCTGCGACTCGCTCGATCACACCATCCACACCCAATTCTGGCCGTGTGTTCTTCTTCTCCCGGCCCAACACGCGGAGGTTCTTGTCAAACACCGCCGAAAGGATCTTCGTGCCGCCCAAATCCACTCCCACTACGTATTTTTTCTGTTTTCCATGGCCCATCGGTTGTTCTCCAAACACACACCCTGTCACTGCGCACGCAACGTGCCGCACATTAGTCCTGAATCCCACCAAAGCCAAGGGTGGAATCTCCACCCGCAACTTCAGTCTCGCCTTTCAATTTGCGCACTGTCTACGCTAGATATTATCATTGAATCACTGAAATAGACTTCAGCGAAACACCTGTCCTTCATGAACCACAAATCCTACGCTCTGTTGTCTGTCGCCAGCCTGATCTTCGCGTGGACTCTCAACATCGACGCAGCTCCATCCGAACCACAGGCAGAACAAATCCTCGAACTCTCTGGCATCAAGACAGGTCTCTGCGTTCATCTCGGTTGCGGCTCCAGGAATAGTCCATCACTTGCAGCCAACCTCGCCAAGAACAGCAATCTGCTCGTGCATGGGTTGGCGCTTGATGAAGCTTCACTGGATCGTGCACGCGCGGCCATCGAAGCGAAGGGTCTTGCCGGCCGTGCGACGATCGAGAAGGTGCAAATCAATCCCCTGCCCTATCGTCGCGACCTTGCCAACCTCGTGGTGATCGAAGACTGGCCCGCGCTGATGGCGCGAGGACTGACGACTGCGGAGATCGAGCGCATTGTCGCGCCCGGAGGCGTGATCTGCACCCTCAAAGCCGGCCGCTGGTCGCGCTCGGTCAAACCGCATCCACCCGAGATGGACGACTGGCCTCAACCGATGCATGGCCCTGATGGCAACCGTGTCTCGACCGATCGTGTTGTAAAATTCCCCGCCGGCCTCCGCTGGCAGGACGGGTTGCCGATGAACTTCAACATGTGGGCCGCCTGTCGTGGTTGGGTCATCGCGAATGGCCGCTGTTTTACGCTCAGCACCACTGAGATCGAGAACCTTGCGCCGGCCTCGTTCATCAAGCACAAGCAGGAACAATATGTCACCGCTCGCGACGCGTTCAACGGTCTCCCCCTCTGGAAGCTGAATTGTGAAACGCTCGACAATGGCCAGGCTCTCAACGCCTTCAACAGCGCGCCCATCGTCGCCGACGACCACCGCGTTTACGTTTATAAAAAGGACCGTCTCGCAGGACTCGACGGAGCCAGCGGCGCAGTCGCGGTCAGTTTTCCGGTGAAGCATCAGACCATTCGCCTGCTGTTGTCGCAGAACGTGTTGATTTCCTCCGGATGGGAAGCAAGGGAAGAACTCAAGCAATTTGAGCGCGGCATCATCTGGGCGCCGTGGGTGAACAAGAGCGGCGGGGCGGGCGCAACTGAAGCATTCGATGCGACCAGCGGCGTAATGAAGTGGTCCATGCCGGTCCCAGCGCAGGAGATGATATCTGCCGACGGTGTTGTTTATTTGCTGTGCCAGTCGGGCAACCCGCCGACCGCCCAGCAGATCGTTGCAGCGGACTTGCAGACCGGCCGCAAACGATGGCAGGTCGAACATACGCAATTCGAGCCTGCAGCTTTGATGAACCTGAACTGCGCGGGTCTTGGTGTTCTTTCTGTTTCCCGGACCAAGGCGAAGACGATTTCCATCCTCTCAGCCGCGGACGGCAAAGTGCTGTGGGAAATCAAACAGACCAGCCGGTTCTGGACACCGATGGTGGATGGTCTTCTCTGGCATGAGAACAAGAAGCACGATCCCAAGACCGGCGAGGTCAAAGGCGTGTTACCGACGTCCGTCGATTCTCCCATGTGCACACCGGCCGCTGTCGTCGGCAACTACGTCACCGCCAGCCGTGGCTGCGCCTATCTGGAATTGTCCCCATCACCGGAGGGTGCGGCATTCAAAGGCAGTGTCGCGCGAATCAGCTATGCGGCGGCTCGGGGTGCCTGCATCGAAGGCGCAACTCCAGCGCTCGGCATGTTCTTCACCGGCCAGAACTTTTGCCGATGCGCGCCGGGTCAGGTGCAGGGTTTCATCGCGTTCGGCCCGAATGGCGAACTGCCAACGGCCGACGAATTTGAGAAGCCGCGCCTTATCGAACGAGGTTCCGCCTTCGGGAAAATCCAAAACCCAAAATCCAAGATCAAAACCCCGAATGACTGGCCGATTTACCGTCACGACTCCGAACGCAGTGGCACGACCAAGGGTACGGTGCCTGAGAAACTGAGACTGCTCTGGCAACGAGAAGCTGTCTGTCCTTCCGGTGGCCCGCTCGCACCCGTCTGGCAGGCGCGGCTCTCTTCATGTCTCAGCGCCCCAGCTATCGCTGATGGAATGGTCTTCGCAGCCGCAACCGACACGGCCCAAGTCGTCGCACTCAACGCCGCGACCGGGCAAGTACTTTGGCGGACGACGGTGGGCGGGCGGCTCGATTCGCCGCCAACAATCCACGGCGGACTCTGCCTGATCGGTTCGCACGACGGATGGGTGTATGCGTTGCGCGCGCGCGACGGCCAACTGGTGTGGCGCACGCGCCTCGCGCCATGGGAGCGCCGCATGACGGCGTTCGGCGCAGTGGAGTCGGTCTGGCCAGTGCCTGGGTCGGTTCTAATCCACGACGGCACGCTCTATGCTTCCGCCGGCCGTTCGTCGGAGATTGACGGCGGTCTGGCTGTCTGTGCGCTTGATCCCGCCAACGGCAGGCAATTGTGGGCCAGAGAGGTCGGCCCCGGTCCCGTCCGCGAGAACGACCTGCTCGTCATGTGCGATGGCAAGATCAAGCTCCACCATCTGCAATTTGACCCGAAGACTGGACAAGGCGACGTCGCGGCCAAGGGCGAGCGCGATGCGCCGCTGGAGGCATTAACGGACGGTTCGTGGACGCGAATGGGCACACGTCGTTCCGGTGGCCGGAAGTTTGGCCGTGCCAGTGCAGAGATGTTTTGTTGGAACGAGAACACCCTCTTCGGCTACGAGAGCAAGCCCCGCTCATGCTACGCCATGGAACGGTCGAAGACCGCTGGGACAGGGAAATTGACGCGGCAAGATTACGCGTGGCGGCAGATGATGCCAGCCAATCAGCAGGTGGAAGCAATGGCACTATGCGACAACGCATTGGTGGTCGCCGGACGCGTGTGCAGCGCCGGAACTGTCAGCGGCTTCCTCGCGATACTTTCGCCCGATAATGGGCAAATCATGGCCGAATACCCATTGGAAACGCCGCCGGTCTATGACAGCATTGCGCTTGTTGATCAGCGCGTGTTTCTCACGCTGCAAAGCGGCAAGGTGCTCTGCTTCGGCAAAGTTGAGTAAGGTTTAGTCTCTTAAGGATCGCATATGAAACGATTTTTCTCTCAATCGGGACTGTTGGTTGCCGCAATCTCCGTCGCGATGACCGCGATGGTTTGCGCGGACGATTGGCCTACCTACCGGCACGACGTCGCCCGCAGCGGTGTCACACCAGAGAAACTCGCCACGCCATTGGCAGAGTCATGGTTTTTTCGCCCGCGCCACGCACCCGCGCCGGCATGGGAGGTGCCGCGCGATGTGCCCGTGGAAGGGATTTTGGAATTGCCGCGTGTGCGATTCGACGATGCCAATCACGTCGTCGCAGCGGGTAACATGCTCTACTTCGGTTCAACCGCCGACAACAAGGTCTATGCGCTTGATGCTGCAAGCGGCCGTGTGCGCTGGACGTTTTTCACCGGCGGCCCGGTTCGCCTCGCACCCACGGTATGTGACAACCGCGTCTATTTCGGTTCCGACGATGGCTGTGTTTACTGCCTTGCAGCAGCTGACGGCAAAGTCATCTGGCAACGGCGTGTGGGTCCGGGCAACCAGCAACTGATCGGCCACGGCAGGATGATTTCGAGGTGGCCCGTGCGCACTGGCGTGCTCGTGGACAACGGCGTGGCCTACTACGGCGCGGGGATATTCCCATCGGAGGGTGTTTATCTCGAAGCGGCACGAGCCAGCGACGGACAGGTGCTGTGGCGCAACGACACCGGTGGCGAGGCGACCGACACGCGCTCTTCGCCGCAAGGCTACTTGCTGTGCACGAGCACCAACCTCTTCGCGCCGCAAGGACGCGTCTCGCCCTCGGCGTTCGATCGCAAGGATGGCCGCCGACTCTACGAGATCGCTTTCGGCAAGACCATCGGCGGCACGTTCGCGTCCCTCACGGACAACCAGCTCTTTACCGGCACCGAAGAGATCATTGGCCACGATGCCGCAACGAAGGTCAAAACCGCGTGGTTTGAAGGCCGCCAGGTCATCATAACCAAAGACATTGCGTTCATCACCTCTTCCAACGCCATGATCGCACTGAGTCGCACGACCTATCCGAAGCAAGGCCTCGTACGATTCAACACGCTTAACCAGCGGATGAACACCAACAATCAAGCTTCCACGCCGAGGAAGGAGAAGAAGCGTTTAACCGAGGTGATCCGACATGGCCGCGGTGCACTCGACGAACTCGACAAAAAGCTGGCCGCTCTGTCTGCCGACGATCCCAAGCGCGCCACAATCCAGACCGAGCGCAACAAAGCCGCGAAGTCACTCGAAGCAGACGAAGCCAAACTTGAAGCCACAGAAAAGGAACTCGCTGCAATTGACAAGCAACTCCAGCGCATGGACAAGCAATTGGAGAGCGCGAAAGTGGAAATGGAGTCGAGCGTCAAGTGGCGGCTGCCATGCGAGTGCTCGGATTCCTTGATCCTTGCCGGCGACGTGCTATTTGCCGGCGGCCAGAACCATGTCATCGCGGCAGATGCAGCTACAGGAACGAAACTCTGGGAAACGAAGGTCAACGGCAAGGTCAAAGGTCTGACTGTCGCCGCGGGCCGCTTGTATGCAAGCACCGACACCGGCGCGATTTACTGTTTTGCCTCCGATAAGACCGGCGCCCCATCCGGGTCTTCTGTCGTCAGCGTGCGAACGAACCCGTCGCCTTATCGTCAAGACAAGCTGACCGCCGCCTACGCCGCTGCCGCGAGGCAAATCGTCCAGGAGTCAGGCGTCAAGCGCGGTTTCTGTCTTGTGCTCGGTTGCGAAACAGGACGCCTCGCACTGGAACTCGCCAAGCGCACGGAATTGAAGATCATCGGCATCGAACCCGACGCGCGTAAAGTTGCCGCAGCCAGAAAAGCCCTCGATGCAGCCGGCTTCTACGGCACGCGCATCACTGTGGACCAAGGCGCGCTCGACCACCTGCCGTATGCGTCGTATTTCGCGAATCTGGTTGTTTCCGACACTGCGCTGCTCGGTCGTCTTAACGACTGTCCCGCAAAAGAGATTCTTCGCATCCTTAAGCCGTGCGGTGGAGTTGCTATGTTCGGCCAGCCTGTCGAAGTCAAAGGTGAGTTCCCCGTGGTCACGCCAACCGGACTTCGTACGTGGTTCGCCAGCGCTGGCGCGCCCGGCGCGCAGGTAACTGAAGCTGGCGGCGTGTGGGCCATGCTGAAGCGCGGCCCATTGCCCGGCGCAGGGTCATGGACGCATGAATACGCCGATGCTGCCAACACTACCTGCGGCAATGACAAAGTTGTGAAATGCCCGCTTGGCCTGCTCTGGTTCGGCGACCCCGGCCCGCTTCAGATGGTCAGCCGCCATCGTCGTGCAGCCTCTCCTCTCTCCGTCAACGGCGTCATGCTGGTAGAAGGCGAACACGTGGTCAGCGCCTACGACGCCTACAATGGCCTCAAGCTTTGGGAACGCAAGATCCCCAATGTTGTGCGCACCGGCGTCTCCGATGAATCCAGTAATCTTGCAGCAGATGAGAGCAGCTTCTACGTTGCCACGACCAACAAGTGCCTCCGGCTCAATGCCACCACCGGCGCGGTCAAGACTGTCTACTCGATGCCAGCATCACCCGACGGCGAACCCCGCTCTTGGTGTCACGTTGCCGTGGTGGATGGACTCCTAATCGGCACCGGCAGCAAAGCCCGCATGGTTTCTGACGTCATGTTCGCGTGCGACACCGCGACGGGCAGGATTCGTTGGACGTACAGCGGCAGCATCCAGAACACAACCATCTCCATCGCCGAAGGCCGTGTATTCTTCACCGACAGTGGCGCGGCGGTTGCGCCTGCAGCGAAACCGCGCGGCAAATCAGCCATCCGCACAGCCAAGGCGCCGAAGCCATCACCGCTACGCAGCGTCACCGCGCTTGATCTGGCGACGGGTCGGCCCGTGTGGCGCAAACAGATGGATCTTGCGGGTTGTGTCGGCGGTTCTCACTGGGGCACGCTTGGCTCGATGGTCCATAATGGCGTGTTGATGCTCTTCGGCATCTACACCGACGGTCACTTCTGGAAGGAGTTCTTCGCCAACCAATTCGATCAGCGGCGCGTCGTCGCGCTTGCCGCCAGTGACGGTTCGCAGCTCTGGGCCAAGAACATCGCCTACCGCGTCCGTCCGCTCATCATTGGTGACACGTTCCACGCCGAACCATGGGCGTTCGACCTCAAGACCGGCGAGCAGCGCACGCGTATCAACCCGATCACCGGCCGCACCGAGCCATGGCAATTCGCAAGGCCCGGCCACCACTGCGGCACACCGGCTGCCTGCGAAAACGTCATGCTCTTCCGTTCCTACTATCTCGGCTTCTACGATCTCGTCGGTGACTTCGGCACAACCACCTTCGGCGGCCAGCGGCCCGGCTGCTGGATCAACTTCATCGCCGCCAACGGCCTGGTCATGATGCCCGAAGCCAGTTCCGGCTGCATGTGTCCGTTTCCAACCGTCTGCACGGTCGTTTTCGCGCCGCGCGAGGAAAACCGCGCGTGGGGCAAGTACAGTCTTTCCGGCGAACTGAAGCCGGTGAAGCATTTTGCACTGAATCTAGGAGCTCCTGGAGACCGCCGCGACGACGCCGGCACGCTCTGGCTCGCCTATCCGCGCCCGACCGGCAGTCTGGTGTTGCAGTCCAAACTCGCAGTGAAACTGCTGCCGCGCATTAGTGGTTACTTCGCCCAAAGCCCCGATTCCATACACGTCGAAGGCACGCGTAATCCATGGCTCTACACGTTCGGCTGCCGCGGAGTTACTTCGTGTGAAATCCCCCTGCTCGACGCCGGGGATGGCGATGGCCTCTATACCATCCGTCTTGGCTTTGCAGAGATGGATGATGTGAAGCCGGGCGAGCGTGTGTTCGATATCGCAATCCAAGGCAAGCCCCTGCTGAAGGGATTTGACGTCGTCAAGGAAGCCGGCGGGCCGCGCAAGGTCATCATCAAGGAATTCAAGGGCATCACTGTCAACGACAGCCTGACCATTGATCTTCTTCCAAAACTGCGCCAACCCACACCGGAACAGGCGCCCATCCTCCAGACTGTGGAAGTCGTGCGTGAGCGGATGCTGAGCGTCGGCGTCACCGTGCCACCGGTCCAGATTAACGATGAGCAGCCGGTGCATAATGCAACGCTGCATCTTTCCAACCAAACCGACGCCGATTTTACCGGCACGTTGCGAATCATCGCGCCGGAAGGCTTCAGCGCGACACCAGCCGAGGCACCTGTGAACCTGTCCGTCGGCCAGAGAACAGAGGTCGGCATCAAGATCGCCGTGACCAGGCATATGCAACCGTCAAACTACACCGCGCGCGTCCAACTTGTCCGCCGCGATGGCACCCTTGACGTCGATCAGAGCATGCTGATTGATTACCTGGGACGCGGCGACCGCGTCGTGATAAAGGCCATCGAGGACAGCTATGTGATTCACTCGAACCCTGCCGCCAGCAGCGGCAAGACGCCCATTCTTCTTGTGGATGGCGGCAACAAGGCGATGGGCGACGATCATCATCAGATCGCCTACCTCAAGTTCCGGCTCGGCATCCCCGGCAAACCGGTTTCCATCAAATTGCGAATCCACAATGCCGGCAACCTATCCACAAACGGTGGCAACATCTGCCTTGTCACGGAGCCATGGAGTGAAGATGAAATCACCTATGCGAATCATCCAAAGCCCGGCAAGGTGCTGGCCAACATCGGCCGCGTCGCCACGAACCAGATAATGGAAATACCATTGAAGAATCTCTCCCTGGACGGCATGAAGGAACTCAGCCTTGCCATCGACCCGGTGAACTGCGACGGCGTCAATTACTTCGCCCGCGAAAGCGGCAAAGCTCCTGAGTTGATCGTCGAATACGAAAAGTAATCAACGCACGTCACCGCACACCGGGCAATCGAGCCGTCGCACTGTTCTCACCTTGCGGAAATTCATCGTCCGAAGCTCCATCGCCAGCATGGTTCCAGCCAGTGGCTCACCGATACCGGTGAGGAGTTTGATGACCTCAACCGCACCAACGCAACCTGCAGTGCCAGAGACGGCGCCGACGACGGGAAACTGACGTTTCCAACCAGCGGGCTTTTCGGGAACGAGACATTGCAGGCACGCAGTGCAGCCCGGCAAAATGGTCGTGACATGTGCCTCCGTCGAATACATGGCACACTCGACCATTGGCTTGCCTTGGCCGACGGCGGCGAGGTTCAACGCAAACCGCTCTTCGAAGAGCGGCGCGGCGTCCACAACCACGTCCGCCTGCGCCACGAGCCGGCCGGCGTTCTCCTCCGTGACGTTCTCGCCGACCGCCACGATGTCGATGCGTGGGTTGAGTTCACGCAACCGGCGCACAATGGATTCGATGCGTGGTTTGCCAATATGATCGTGCGTCTGGAGAAGCTGACGATTGAGGTCGGCGGGCTTGAGGTTGCCACCATGGGCGATCACGAGCCGCCCGACACCTGCGGCAGCCAGTTCGTATGCCACGATGCCGCCGAGGCCGCCGCAACGGGAAATCAGCACTGACGCGCCCTTGAGTTTGCGCTGTCCATCCTCGCCAAAACCCGGCACCCACATCTGCCATTCGTAAATCGCGTGTTCCTCTTGTGTCAATGTTGACAGGTGCATGGCGCTCCCAGTGTATCCAAGTCCGTCTGCCTCACGCAACCGTTCGTCATGACGAGCAATAGGCCGGCCACCTGCCGTGCCTCTGCGCGATCGTGAGTCACGTGAAGCACAGAGACGCCGTGTTCGCGCTGCACGCGCTTAAGCAGGTCGCGCATGTCGCCGCGCATGTTCTCGTCCAGTGCGGAAAGCGGTTCATCGAGCAACAGCACCGCCGGCCGCGCTGCCAACGCGCGTCCCAACGCCACACGTTGCCGTTCGCCGCCTGACAAACCATGTGGTTTGCGATCGAGCAGATGTGCAACACCCAGTTGCGCTGCCAGTTCCTCGACGCGTGCTGCCGTTTCCTCCGCTGGCCGGCGCCGAATCTGCAGCGCGAAACCAAGCTGTTGCCGGACAGTCATCGTGGGAAACATCGCGCCGTCCTGCGGCACGTAACCGACACCGCGGTTGCCGGGCGGCTCATGGGTGACATCGCGACCACCGACCAGCACGCGGCCGGCATCCGGCTTGCGCAGACCACAGATGATCTCGACCAACGTCGTCTTGCCACATCCGGTCGGCCCCATCAGGACACCATAAACCGATCCCGGCACCGTGAACGAAACCTCGCTCAGCGCAAACGCGCCGGATCGAATAGAGATGTGTTCGAGGGAAATCATGGTCTCTCCCCCACCGCGCGCATGGCCAGCAACACTGTCACAGCCAGCAGAACCATCAGGAGGCTCACAGCAATCGCAGCCTCCAGATTGCCAACGCTCAACTCCAGCCAGACCGTCGTCGGCAGCACCTCGGTTTTCATGCGTGTCGCGCCGGCAAAAACCAAAATGGGGCCAAATTCACCCAGGCTCCGCGCCCACGCGATGCTCGCAGCACTGAACATCCCGCGTTTGGCGGCAGGCAGCGTGACAAGCCAGACAGCCCGACCTCGTGAACAACCAAGCGTCATCGCCACATCCTCCGGTCGCGCCGCCAGATGATCGAACGTCGTCCGCATCTGCCGCACCGCAAACGCCGCGCCAACGGTGAACTGCGCAAGCAGCACGCCAAACACGGTATAGGTGAAAGGCACGACACGCTCAATGGCCCGACCCAACGGCGTTTGGAAGGCAATCAGCAGGCATAACCCAATCACCATTGGCGGCAAGACAATCGGCACATCAAGCAGCGTGTCGAGTGTGTTCTTGCCTGCGAAACGGCCGCGCGACATAAGATAACCAACCGGGACAGCCACGATGAGTGAAAGCAGCGCCGCAATGGTGCAACTGACAAGGCTGAGGCCGGTGGCGTACTGAATTTCACGCGAGCCAAGCGCGCGGATCAGATGATGTGGCGAACTGTAAGTGGCCGTGGCCGCCAGCATGCCGAGCAGCAATCCTAGGTAAGCCGTGGTCACCGCGGCAATGACAACCCAGAAGGGCCAATTCGGCCCGGCACGATGTTGGTCAGTCATGGGTGTTGTTCAAATGCGCCGGCACGATGATATCCTTGGTCGCAAAAGCGGCCTCATTGCCGCGCCAGCGAAAGCCAGCCTTCTCAAATTGTTCGCGATTGGCGCGCAGGAATTCCAACAAACGGCCCGCGAGCCGGGCGTTCGGCGATTTCGCCGCTACAGCAAACGGTTGCGCGGCTTTCGCTCCTGCGTGCTTGATCGGCATTGTATCAATATGCTCGGCCACCGGTTTTACGTTTACGCCATAGACGATCGCTGCGTCGAGCGAGCCGGTGCGAAGCTGATTCACCAACATGTCAGCCGTTGGCACTTGTGAACAGACATTTTTCATGACCGAGTCAAAAAGGCCGGTGACCTTCAACATCGCCTGGGTCATGTGACCAAGCGTGGACTGTTGGGCATTGCAGATGCCGATCTTCAAACCGGGCCGCGCAAGGTCGGACAGCACATGAAGATCCTTCGGGTTGCCCTTTGGCACGGCGAGCATAATGTCCGTCTCGGTCAGCACGACCGCTTCCAGATAAAGGTCGGCCACAAGTGGCACGAAACAAACGTCGCACGCATAATAGGCATCGGGAACGCTCGCACCCGGTGTTTTTGCCATCGCACGCATTGTCGCACAGAGAATGCCACAGCCGTTGAACACCGTCGTGAGGTCCACGCCCTCGCGGTCGGCAAATTCCTTCAGCATCTGTTGGATGGCTGGCCGGTTGACGCCACCGCTGTAAAGAACCAATTTCGGCTTCACACTCCACGAGTCGCCGCCCGCCGGTCGAAAACCGCTGTCAATGAACATCAGCGCGCCCTTCTCAGGCGCAGCCATGTAGCGCGCGAAACGCAACGCCGCCGCAGGCTGCGCGCATGTTGCCACCACAGTGGCGCTGACGTTTTCCTTCGCCTTTTCAAACTCCGGCACGTTCACCGCCTCCAACGCCGCGAATTGCGCCACGGTCGCGTCCCACACAATCGCCGCATCCACAGCACCGAGCGTCACGTCACTGGCAATGTCCATCACTGTCGGCTTCAACACCATCGCGCGCGCGCGGAAATGATCCCATCGCCCGGCAAGCGTTCTCTGCAACGTGCGGCCAATGCTCGCGCTTTCAGGATTGGCGAGCGCAAACCGGACGCCCTCGCGCAGCAAGTCTTCGAGCGTGTGAATCGACTTCGGGTTGCCTTTGGCAACGGCGATCACCGGCCGTTGTTTCGCCAGCGGAACCACCTCGCGAACCAAGCCCAGTCGCTGCGCGTCCGCAACGCTGCCGTCGTCGGCTGCAATCAGCAGATCACCGCTCTTGGCGATACGAACAGCACTGAGAAGCGCGCTGGTGCCGCCGTATTGAAGGTTGATGGTGATGCCAAATTCCTTTCGGTATGCCTCAGCCGTCTTCTCGACGGGTTTCTTGATGCCAGCCGGGCAATAGACAATCAGCGCCCGATCCGCCTGCGATGAAGCGCCCTGACGATAGAACCAAGTGACGATCCCCAAACAGATCGCCAGAGCGGCAACTATCGCAATAACCTGTTTCACGGCCTCCTTTTACTCCATCCACCCCCTGCGGTTCCAGCAATCCCCGCGCAGCCACTGTGCGCGATGCCAGACCTGTTGTATTCGCACCGATGGCTGTTGCCATGACTGCTCTGGATTGCGATGATATTGCCGCCCAAGCAAGCGGGCTGGAATGAACATCGAGATGATAGCGGCGTTGCTCATGGCGAGCTTGATCGGCGTGGCGCTGGGGCTGCTTGGCAGCGGCGGCACGATGATCACGCTTCCGGTGCTGGTTTATGTGGCCGGCGTTCCCGCGTCAGAAGCGGTGGCAATGGCGCTGGTTGTGGTCGGCGGCACAAGCCTTGCAGGCAGCGTGATGCAATACCGCCGCGGACATTTTGACGTGCGCGTGGCGTTGCCCTTCGCCATCACGGGCATGATAGGCGCGTATGGCGGTGCACGGTTGACGCATTGGGTCTCCCAACCAGTGCTGTTGACGGTGTTCTCTGCCATCATGGTCGGCGTAGGCGTGACGCTGCTTCGAGATCGGCGCGAGATCAAACAAGCGCCGGCTCAGGGATCGGCGCGTTGCGCAGTCATTGGCGCAGCGGTCGGCGTGCTGACCGGTTTCCTGGGAATCGGCGGAGGGTTTCTGATCGTGCCGGCATTGACTCTCTTCGGAGGATTGGACATCAAGAAAGCCACCGGCACTTCGCTGGCGGTCATCGCAATGAATTCGTTGTCGGGACTTGTGGGCCAGTTGGGCTACGTCCGGTTCGATTGGTGGATGGCCCTGGCGTTCCTGGCTGCGGCCACGGTTGGCATGGCTGGCGGCATTGCGGCGAAAGGCCGCCTCTCTGATCGTGCCGTCCGCCGCACATTTGCCAGCCTCGTTCTCGCTGTGGGACTGGCAATGGCGTGGCAAAACGTGGCGGCCCTGGCTCGATAGCCACGAACTGGTCACAAATCGTAGTCTTTCGCCACAAACTTCGCCGTATCCACGAGCGGCATCATTTGGTTGATGAAGTCATCTTCCTTCAGCGGCAGGCTTTCAACCGTATCCTGCATCGTATCCAACCACGGCAATTCGCGCCCGGTGATCTTGAGCTTTCCCTCCGCCAGTCCTTCGCGCAGCAGCCGAATGGCGGTCAACGCGGCCGTTTTGCCCGCCTGATAGTAATCCGACGCGGCGACAATCGCTTGCGCGATGGCAATGGAGCTCTCGGGCGTGAGCACATACGCCTGAGGATCAAGCGTAGCGTCGGAGGCAACCATCCACTTGCGGTAAAGCAACGCCGCATCGCGTCCGTCGGCCAGCGCGAGGTTCATCAAGCGGCAATCGTAGATGAGCTGCTCCACATAGCAGGTCGGCGCCATTCCGCCAAGAAGCTTGACGTTCTGCACCGACTCGTTGCTCCAGGTATCGCAGGTCGCCGCAGCGATGTTGCCAAGCGGACTGAAATGCGCACAGGCGGCAGTCTTGCCTTCCATCGCCATCGGGAAACCGGTGATGGCTTTTAGGATCGGGTTCTCGTAGCCGCAATCCTTGCCAGGACCAACGCAACCGCATTCGTAGCCAACCAGCGTCCGCACGGCGGTCACTGCGCGCACGACGGCGGCGAACACCCGGGGAATCATCTTCTGTTCCGCCAACACCATGGCTGTATTACCGAAGCCGCACGCCGTGTCCCCGGCACAGTGGACGCCGTGCTTCTTCGCGATCCTGTCCAGTTCGGTCCAGAGGAAACGCATGTCGCGCACGCCCATGATGCAAAGCGCGAAGATAACCGCGCTGATGTCCCCCATCGTGAGTGCTTCGTCGTGAACTTCCTTGCCGCCAACTGACTCGATGCTGAGCAACTCCGCGCCTGCCGCGGCGCTGCCCTCGAACGTCTCCAGCATCCGCTCCCAAAGCCGGCCGCTGCGCATTACGGGTGGACGCTCCATCTCGCGCGTATCGTTCGGCGTCATGCGCAGGACACTCTTAAGACCGTGTCTGGCGTGCGTTTTCTCCATCGCATCAAGGAGGATACGCGCCAGTTCGATACCCCATGCGGGATTCTCTGTCATCGGGGGCAGCGTCTCGAATTCAATGACCAACCCCGGCGCCTCCAGTTCAACCGCGCGCTGAAGCGCACCCGTAATGATCTGCTGATACTGCCGCCGCACTTCCGGCATGGTTTGCTGGTTCACATACATCGGCGGCAACGTGAAGTTCAGTTCCGGATAGACCGTGCCTCCGCCGATGGTCATGCCGTGACGCGTGACGAGTGGTTTCGGTGCGACACCAAAGCGCAAGTCTGCGGGATTGGAAATGGCGAGTTGGGTGAATTCGGGCATCTGAATACTCCTTGGTTCAAATCGCAGCCTTACGCAGCCACAAGCTGCCGTGCAACATCCACGGCCGTCGCCGCATCGGCACCATAGCCATCCGCGCCGATTTCGCTGGCAAACTCCTGCGTGATCGGCGCACCGCCGATGACCACCTTCACGTCATGCATTCCCGCCGCCCGCAGTTCCTTCACCGTCGTCTTCATCGCCGGCATCGTTGTCGTCAACAACGCCGACAGACCAACGATCTGCGCGCCATGCTCCTTGACTGCAGCAACGAACTTCTCAGGTGGCACGTTCGTGCCGAGGTCCACCACGGCGAAGTTCGCGCCCTTCCACATCATCGCCACAAGGTTCTTCCCAATGTCGTGGAGGTCACCCTGAACGGTGCCGATGACAGCAGTGTATTTGGGCTTGATGCCGGCCTTGATCAGTAACGGCTCAAGGATGGCCATGCACTCCTTCATCGCGCGGGCCGCGATGAGCATTTCGGGGACAAAAATCTGGCTGACCTTGAATTTCTCACCGACGATACCCATGGCAGGCACCAGCGCTTCCTCGACAATCTGAAGCGGTGCCACGCCAGTTTCGAGCAGTGCCCTCACAAGCCGGGTTGCTTCATTCCGATTACCCTTCTCCACTGCTTCAGCCAGTTTTTGCAGATCAGTCATGGTTTTTGTCCTTTTCTTAAATTAACGTGACGTATTAAACGTGTTATTGCGTAATCTTTCGAAAGTACGCTAAATTTAGGTGAATAATACGTGTTTGTGGTGTAATCTGACAATGCCCAGAACTTGCAGAAACATGCCTATAATTGATATTTCATGCACAGCGCACTGATGGACAATCTTCTGCTCGGGCAATCAGGTATTGCCGGCTATCCACCGGGAGCCACGTTTGGGCCGCGACTGCTCTACGACTTCGAGTTCATCTGGATCATCGAAGGTTCAGCAAAGGTGGAACTGGATCAGCACCGGTTTGAAGCCCCACCCGGCGCAGTGTTGCTGGGCCGACCCGGCATGACCCAGCGATTCGATTGGGACCCCCGCGCACGAACCATCCACGCCTTCCTTCACTTCAGTTTCGATTACTCTGCGCCCGGCTGGCCGCCACTGAACCAGTGGCCCGTCGTCCGCCAAATTGCCAGTGAGGACATCATCCGCCCACTATTTCGTTATGTCATCGAACTTGCACGCAACGCACCCTCGACCGCGTCGCAGTTGGTGGAATCAGCCGTAACACTGATGTTGCAGAGCTTCCTGTCAGGCCACACTACCATCGTCTCGGAACCTCACGAAGACCTACCGCCTGGTGTACAGAAAACACTGGCAGCCATCCGCCGCGCGCTCGCACAGAGTCCACCGACTCCATTGACACTCCCCCACCTTGCTCGTGCTGCCCATGTCACACCAGAACACCTCTGCCGTCTGTTCAGGCGATATCTCAACATGGGGCCACTGGAATGCGTAGGACTGGCGCGGCTGGAACGCGCCGCCTCACTGCTGGTGCGCACAAACCTGCCCATTCGGCAGATCGCCGACGCGGCTGGATTTGTTTCCCCCTATCACTTTTCGAACAAGTTCAGGAAAGTCTATGGCTACTCGCCGCGTGATTACCGGATGTCCATGCAATCCGGTTTTTTTATCCCCAGCAACCCAGTGATCCAACAACTCTTCGCGCCAACCCTGAGCGCGTCTTGAGCAACACACACGACAAGGAACTAATCATTTTCGCGCGGTCATGCGCCGGCGGCGCCAGCCGGCCAGTGCGGCCAGACCCAGCGCCATCAACACTCCCGTCGAAGGTTCAGGCACAAACACGATCTGTCCACCGTCGGACAGGAACACGTTCGCCAGCCCGTAGCTGTCCTTGTTGGCTTCGTTGATCGTCTCCCCAGCCATTCCAGTCAGCCGCTTCGTTCCGCTCCCGTCTTCGTAGACGAACTCCACTCCCACGTAGATCGTCAACTGGCTCAGCTTCAACGTCGCCCCGTTGAACAGGTGCAGCACGTCCACATACAGACACTCGTTCGTCCCCAGCCCGCCACCGCAGCTTGATGTCTCCAGGAGCACTGAC
>CAZGGF010000205.1:0-1884 GCA_964524715.1 uncultured Verrucomicrobiota bacterium
TCATCGCCGGATGCAAAGGGCGCGCATTCAACCTGGCCGGCAAGACCAGCCTCGGCGAACTCGCAGCGCTCATCGCCATGAGCACCCTTCACCTCGGTGTGGACAGCGCCGCGCCGCACATTGCCGCCGCGGTGGGAACGCCCACCGTCACGATTCACGGCCCCACGGACTGGCGCGCGTGGCGCATCGCCGACGACCGGCACCGGATGGTGACCCCGGCAATGGACTGCGTCCCGTGCCACCGAAAGGGGTGCGACGACAGCGGGCGAAGCCTCTGCTTGGAGCAGTTGGAGGTGGCACCGGTGATGAAGGCCGTTGAGGAATATCTGCGGAAGAAAACGTAACGGCGAACGAGTCATTTGGGGGCAAAAAACGGCGGCAAATCGTTGTCAACGGGCGTGCCATGCTCTATAAAAACTGTGTCACATGCGCCACCCCAGCAAGCCAGTCCAGGAACTCAACGTCGTCACCGGAGCCGCCCAATGACCCAGGATGCCCGGCCACTTTTTCGCGCGTGGATGGTCGTCGGGCTGCTTTGGGTTGTCGCACTCCTGAACTATCTTGATCGGGTGATGCTCACCACGATGCGAGAGTCGTTGGTGGCGGCGATTCCGATGACCGACGGGCAGTTCGGTCTGCTCACATCGGTCTTCCTCTGGGTGTACGGAGTGCTGAGTCCCTTCGCGGGATATCTGGCCGACCGGTTCAGCCGCAGCCGCGTCATCATCCTGAGCCTGTTGGTGTGGTCCGTGCTGACGTGGCTTACCGGCCATGCAAAGACGTTCGAGCAGCTTCTCGTCGCGCGGGCACTGATGGGCATCAGCGAGGCCACATATATCCCGGCGGCGCTGGCACTCATCGCCGATTACCATCGCGGCGGCACGCGCTCGCTGGCGACGGGCGTCCACATGACCGGCGTCAGCGTCGGCGCCGGGCTGGGCGGGATGGGCGGATGGCTTGCGCAACTGTATGGATGGAATTATGCGTTCATCCTGTTCGGCGGCATTGGCACGGCTTATGCCGCGCTGCTCATGTTCGTGCTGCGCGATCCGCCGCGCGAGGACGTCGCAACAGTGGCAACGGCAGCGCCGGCGGAAAAAGTGAATTTCTTTGAAGCGCTCGTCAGTTTGTTCAGTCAGAAAACATTCTATCTCCTGCTCGGTTACTGGGGTCTGCTCGGCATGGTCGGCTGGGCGGTGGTGGGTTGGATGCCAACCTACTTGCAGGAGCATTTCCATCTCTCACAGGGCGAGGCGGGTTTTTCGGCGACCGGCTATCTATACGCGGCAACGCTGCTGGGCCTGCTTATCGGCGGCGTGTGGGCCGATCGCTGGAGCCGCACCAACCACCGCGCGCGCATCCTCGTGCCGGTGATCGGTCTCTGTCTGGCCGCGCCAGCGGTCTTTATCATGGCCAAGACGAGCGTGCTGGTCGTCGCGATTGGCGGGCTGATGCTCTACGGGCTGGGGCGCAATTTCACCGACGCGAACATGATGCCGGTCCTCTGCATGGTGGCCGACCCGCGATATCGCGCGACCGGCTACGGTGTGCTGAACCTGTTCAGTTGCATCGTTGGCGGCGTGTCGCTCTACGCCGGCGGCGTGCTGCGCGACGCGCACGTGAACGTGAACAACCTTTTCATGTGGTCCGCGGCGAGCATCCTTGTGTGCGCCGCGCTGATGTTCCTGGTCAAACCGCGTCATGCGGAGGCGGCAAAATGAGCGGCAAGACACCATCTTCCGTCAGTCCTTTGCCCTACACCGACACGAAGCCCGTCGGCGCGGCGGATTTCTACTTCGCGATCAACGCGACCTTCCGCTTTGTGCTGAAGAAGTCCGGCATCGAGGGCCTGCGGCAATACTGGACCGATCTGGGCGCGCGCTA
>CAZGGF010000206.1:0-4097 GCA_964524715.1 uncultured Verrucomicrobiota bacterium
GGCCGGAGTGGGCCGAGCCAGCGGTCAGTTTAGGTATGTGAGCAGGGCGGGGGCCGGCAAAGGGACGGGCGGGTCGCTGGTGATGGCGAAGGAGAAGGAATTCTTTGGCCACACGCGCGGGCGCGGCACGCGCGCTCCCGATCTGGCGACCGGGAAGAAGACCAATTTCACCAGCGACGAACCGGTGCTGGGCCGCACGCACGTCTATGGCGCCGCAAACTGCTCCACGAGCTGCACCGCGCGCGCGGAGGCAGAGTTGAAACTTGAGACGGCCCGTCAAGCCCACCTCAAAGCCAAAAACGATCTCGCTGACGCTCGCGACATGGCCGACGCCAGCGCCATCAAACGTGCCGCAGCGGCGGAAAGCTCCGCAGCGAAAAAAGTCCAGCTTGCCGAGACGTTCGCGAACCGCGCCAGACAAAGTGCTCCGGAGCGTGCTTCATCCAAAGTCATTCAAGCGTGGAAGGCGGACAAGTCGTTGCAGTGGGAGATTCAAGCCGATGGTTCCGGCGACCTCATCCGAGCGGGCGACAGACTGTACGCGGCCGGCTCAAACACCATCGTGGCCATCGATATCCCAAAAACAGGTGGCAAGGCAGCCATTGTATGGTCGCAACCCGTCCAGGGAACCGTGCGCCGCCTGCTCGCCGCCAACGGGATGCTCTTCGCAGTGACACTCGAAGGCCGCATCATGGCCTTCGGTCCATCCGAAGGTGGAACGCAACCTCCGGCTGCGTTGGCGTCAGCAGCCACCACGCCAGCAGATGCTGTTCCATCTTCCGCGCAGGAACAGGCTCGCGAGATCATCGGGCGAACCGGCGCACACGAAGGCTACGCGTTCGTTTTGGGCCTGGGCGACGGTCGGTTGATCACGGCGCTGGCAGCGGAATCAAAACTGCATCTCATCGGCGTGGATGCCGATGCCGCGAAAGTGGACCGCTTGCGCCGACAGTTGGACGCGGCGGGCCTCTATGGCAAACGCGTCGCATTGCTGGCGGCGAAACCGGATGCATTTGGCGCGCCGCCTTACATCGCCAGCCTCATCGTGGCTGAAAGCTCGTTGGCTCCAGCGGTCCTGCGAAGAGTCTATGAATCGTTGCGGCCTTACGGCGGCTCGTTGTGGATGGCCGGCGCGAAGAGCGTCGCTGTCGCAGACTTGCCGAAGGCGAAAACAACAATCCTCGCCAACGCCGTGTGCGTGGTGCGCGAGGGAGCGTTGCCGGGGGCGGCGAACTGGACCCATCAATACGGCGATGTCGCCAACACGGTGAAGTCCGACGATAGCGTGCTGAAGCTGCCGGTCGGCTTGTTGTGGTTCGGCGGCAACACACACATGGACGTGCTGCCGCGCCACGGTCACGGCCCGTCCGAGCAGGTCATTGGCGGCCGGTTGTTTATCGAAGGCATGGACTGCCTGAGCGCGCGCGACGTTTACACGGGACGGGTGCTGTGGAAGACAGTCGTCCCCGTTCTCAACACGTCCGGCGTTTATCATGACAACACACAGCTCGCGAGTTCCCTGACAACGCTCTACAGCCAGCGCCACATGCCCGGTGCCAATGCGCGTGGCTCGAACTTCGTTGCAACAGAGGACAAGGTCTACATCGCCATTGGTAACCATTGCGTGGTTCTCGACGCAGCCAGCGGCGCGATTCTGCGAACGATCCCGATGCCCGGCGGCGACTGGGGCTATATCGGCGTCTGCGGTGATGTGTTGCTCGGCGGCGCCGACTTTGCCCGCTTCAACAAGCGGTTCCCATTGCCGGGCTCCGGTTCCATTGCAGCCATCAGCGATTTTGCTGCCAGCCGCGGACTGGCTGCGTTCAACCGGCACACCGGCGCGCTGCTCTGGCGAACTGACGCGCGCCACGGTTTTGTTCATAACGGCATCGTTGCCGGCAACGGACGTGTTTACTGTCTCGATCGGCTGCCGCGCAGCGCAGAATTGAAAGCGGCCGCGCGCGGCGAGAAGGTCGCAGCGAGTTATCGCATTGCCGCCTTCGACCTGCGTTCCGGGAGACTGCTATGGGAGAATACGAAGGACATCTTCGGCTCGTGGCTGAGCTACTCGAAGGAACGAGACCTCCTGCTTCAAGCTGGCGCCAGCGCCAGTGACCGCTTGAAGGACGAGGCGAAAGAGGGCATGGCGGTACTCCGCGCACGGGATGGTGTCGAGGTGTGGCGAAACGCCACGCTCAAATACACCGGCCCATGCATCCTCCATCACGATCTCATCATCACCACACCCACCTCCTACAAACAATCCGCCGGCGCTTACAGCCTTCTCAACGGCAAGCCGCATCTCATTACCGACCCCCTCACTGGCGAGCCACAGCCTTGGCGATTCTATCGAACCTATGGCTGCAACACACCGATCGCCGCCGAGAATCTGATGACATTCCGTTCCGGCGCGGCCGGTTTTTACGACCTCCAAAACCACGCGGGCACCGGCAACCTCGGTGGCTTCAAGTCTGGTTGCAGCGCCAACCTCATCGTCGCCAACGGCGTCCTCAACGCGCCCGACTACACCCGCACGTGCAGTTGTCCGTACCAAAACCAAACCTCGCTCGCGTTTGTTTCCATGCCCGAAGCCGAGATGTGGACCTACAACTGCACCGGCTTCGACGCGCTCGAAGGCAAACGCATCGCACGCGTCGGCATCAACTTGGGCGCGCCCGGCGACCATGTGGCGAACGACGGCACTCTCTGGCTCGAGTATCCCTCTGTCGGCAGTATCTCTCCACAGTTGCCCGTGACAATCACGGGCGTCTCCACCAACGTCTTTCGCCGTCACACGAGCGCTGTTTCCGGTGACGGTCCTGCGTGGGTTTTTGCATCCGGCCTCCGCAGCATTGAGTCCATCGCCATCACACCGCGGGTATCGAAGGCATCACTGCCGGCTGCACCTGCCGGTTCGAAGGACGAGGACGAAGGCGACAAGGATACGGGCAAGCACAAAGCGGTGGCGGGCGCGTCCGATGCCACCGGGACTCACGCCGAAACGGCAGTGGCGTCCGCTGCGAATCTCCCATCGTTGCCGCCCGCGCGCTACACCGTTCGCCTCTTCTTCATGGAACCGGACAACGCCGCGCCGGGCCAGCGCGTCTTCGACGTGTTGCTGCAAGGCCAGCCGGTGCTGAAGAGCTTCGACATTGTCAAAGCAGCTGGCGCCGCCAATCGCGGTGTGGTCAGGGAATTCAAGAACGTGTCCTTGAATCCACAACTCGAGGTGAAACTCCAACCCTCCCCGGCTTCCAACCTTGGCCCGGTGCTTTGCGGCGTGGAGTTGATTTTAGAAAAACCATGAACACGCATTTCCGACTCCTCCTCGTGCTGGCGTTGTTGGCGCCGGCAAGCCTCCCGGCGGCTGACTGGCCGATGTGGAGATGCGACGCGGGGCGGACCGCGACCTCAGGCGAGACGCTGCCGGGAGAACTGCACTTGCAGTGGGTGCGAGAATATCCGGCGCTGAAACCGGCGTTCTGGCAGGTGCGACAGGAGCGGGTGCAGTTCGATCTTGGTTACGAGCCGGTGGTGATGGGCCGGACGATGTTCGTGGCCTCCTCGCGCAACGACAGCGTCACGGCGCTGGATGCCGAGACCGGCGCGGAGAAGTGGCGGTTTTACGCCGACGGCCCGGTGCGGTTCGCGCCGGTGGCTTGGGAACAGAGACTCTATTTCACCTGCGATGACGGCTTCCTTTATTGCCTCGATGCGGCGTCCGGGAAGTTGCTGTGGAAAGTCCGCGGCGCGCCCTCGGACCGCAAGGCACTTGGCAACGGGCGGCTCATCTCGGTCTGGCCTGCGCGCGGCGGGCCGGTGCTCGACGGTGGACGCGTGTATTTCGCAGCGGGCGTCTGGCCGTTTGAAGGCATTTTCATCCACGCGATAGATGCGCGAACCGGCCGCACACTGTGGGTCAATGACAGCATGGGTTCGCTGTATCTGGTGCATCCGCACGGCGCCTTGTCCTTTGGAGGACCGTCGCCGCAAGGGTATCTGTTGATCAACCAAGGGCGGCTGGTGATTCCCAGCAGCCGCGCTTTTCCTGCGTTTCTCGATCCGGCGACGGGCAAACTTCTGTCGTTTGATTTTGG
>CAZGGF010000207.1:0-8320 GCA_964524715.1 uncultured Verrucomicrobiota bacterium
AACCTGCCGTGTTCCCGTCTCTCGCCGTCGCGTCGGTCGAGGAAATCCGCCTGGCTGATCCGCCGCCGCCCAACCGCTGGCGGCTCGGTTTCCTCGTGCAAACCGCCGCAGGAGATTCGCTCCGCACCGAGCGGCTGCGGCTTCGAGACGACCGGCTGCTGGTGGAAACTCCGTTCACCGGCCTTGCGGAACTGCCGCTGAGCGCCGCTTCAGTGATCTGGCTCATGCCACCGGGCACGATCTCGGAGACCATGCGGCGCGAGATCCAACAAATGGCGGCCAGCCACCTGAGACAAGACGCGCTATTCGTGCGCAAAGCGGGCGAGTGGGTGCGGCTGGACGGCGTGCTGCAATCACTCGATGAAAAACATGTGGTATTTCGCTGGCAGGAAGAGGAACGGGAAGTGCCGCTGAAGCTCGCTGGCGCGCTCGTGCTCGCCGCCAGCCAGCCGCCCTCGACGCCGCGCGAGAAACTCGCCGCCCTTCGTGGCCGCGACGGTTCATGCCTCGTTGGTGAGTTGCGCGCGCTCACCCCGGATTCGGTGAAGTTCGACACCGCCTCGTTTGGCGCGGTAACAGCGCCGATCGACGATGTGGCGGTCGTGGATGCCCTCTGGGGACGCAGCGTGTTCGTGAGTGAACTGGAACCCATGACCGTCGCTGAGGCCGGATGGTTTGGCACGCGATTCCCATGGCGGCGCGATGCGAGCGTTTCCGGCCAGCCGATTTCGCTGCGCGGTCGCATGTTTGAGCGTGGTCTCGGCGTGCACTCGCGCTCATCTCTGGTCTATCAGCTGGACAAGAAGTACTCGCTGCTTGCCGGTGTGATCGGCCTCGACGACAACGGTGGCAAGTCCGGTCGTGTGCACTTCATCGTGCGCGGCGACGGCCGGGAACTGTTCCGCGCCACGCTGGGCGGCACAGACGATCCCAAGCCGCTGCGCGCCGCCGTCGCCGGTGTGGAACGGCTGGAATTGCTGGTGGATTTCACCCGCAATGAAGACACCGGCGACCGCGCCGACTGGGCCGACCTGCGGCTCATCCGCTGACCGCGGCGTCCGTCCTGCTTACTTGATCAACACCGCGTCGCCGGCTTCGAGCGCCAGACGATGCTCGCGCCCCTTCCAGTGCAAGGTGGCGGTCTGCCTCAGGGGCGTGGCGTTGACGGCGATGACGGCTTCGCTGCCGTCGGCCGCGCGCCAAGCGTTGTGTTGAATCGCAGAAATGGCAGAAATGGTTGAGTGGACAGACCTGCCGTGCCAGGCGATTGTCCCAGCCTCCAGTTTCGGCAGATGCAGCATGCGGCCGAATTGGAGATAGGGCCGTCCTTCGCCGTGGTAAAGCTCCACCCATCGCTTCATCAGCTTGTGATCGGGCGGCGTGTTCGAGCAGATCGCGTTACGCGTCGTGCCGTCCGGGAGCACTTCTTCCAGCGTCATGTCATCCACCCACGCTTTCGCCCTGCCTTCGATGTGAATCATGATGCGAAGCATCGTCGCATCTTCCGGCACCGTGAACTGCGCCGACCGGCGCGTCCAACCCGCGCCAGCCGCCGGGAACTCGAGCCGGCCACCTATGCCTGTGCCGCTGAGCCCCGCCTTGAAAACACCAAAGTTGACACCGGCCCGTTTCGCCATCGAGTCGGTCTTCAGCCACGCGCTGAGACAGTATTTCTTGCCCGCGATCAGGCCGTCGCCGGCCGTGACGTTCTGCGAGACCTGCACGACGTCGCTGTCTGCCGCGTTCTCCAGCCGCAGACTCGCCGCGCCGTTGTGCTTCTCGGCCTCATCGCGATAGGCCTTGCCATTCCACACCCGCCCTTGGTAGCCGTGCAGATGTTCCCAACCGGCGCAGAAGCCGCGCGTAGTGTTGGTTTCCTCAAAACCGCCGTTGAACAACGCCAGTTCACCGACACGCATTGACGGCACGAGGTGCGGCATTTGGCCGTTGGCGAAACAGTAGGCCGCCATCGCCGTGTCGCCCGCGTGCGGGTTGCTCTGAAAGGTCGGCAGAAACTCGTGATAGAGATAGTTGAATACCGACGCAGGCTCGCGCGGCGCTTCGCAGTCGCGGTAATCCTGGATGCCGACGAGATGGTTGAACCGTTCATTCGGTTCCTCGACGCATACAACCGAGTCGCGTTCGATTTTCCGGCACGCGGCCGCCATGGTGCGCAACTGTTTCGTGAAGACTTCCGTCATCCACAGCCCCGGTCCCGGCGGATGCGCGTGCTTGCAACTGTAACAGAACGGAAAACCGCCGCCCACGACCTGGTCCACCTGGATCATCTCGCAACCACGCCGGGCCAGTGGCGCGCAGATGTCGTTGTTCCACCATCGGATCGTCCAAGGGTCGCCGGGACACATGGTGGCCGTGTCGCCGCCGCTCAGCCAGCTCGGCGTTCGGATGTACATCTTGCCGTCGCGCTGATGCACGGCATGAGGCCGGCCCATCTCATCGAACCGTTTGCGGTCGTCCCAGTAGAAACTGCCGTCGTCCTGTTTGCGATACATGAGCGTCCAGTGATAGCCCGACGGCCATGGGAACGCGTGGCAGCCGATCACGCGCGAACGCGCCACGAGGTTCGTAAACTGTTCATCCGACGGGAATAGGGGGAAGTAATCCGGCGTCACCCAGCTCCCGACTTTTTCCCAACCCCAATAGGCCGTGATCAGCGGCATGTCGGGAAAATTCTTCTTCCAATACTCCGCGAGCCACTTCTTAATGTGCGCGGGCTGCGCGAGCCACTCCCGTCCGAAACGCACCATCGCCGGGCCGTCTTTCATCCACGAGGGAATGTCCTTCCGCTTCGCGTAAGGCGTCGCGCACCACGGCTGCCGCGATGCCCACTCCTTGTAAATATCGGCCGCGTCGCGCCAGTCCGCGGGCATTGCCTTGTCGGCGCTCGCGAAGGTCGTCATCACCACATCGAAATCCAGCGCATAGGTCTTCGATGCGAAACAGTGCGGATTCCAGTCCATTTCAAGACCTTCCGCGGTGCGCCGCATTTCAATATCCTTCGGGTAGCCTTTGCCGTCGTGGGCCGCCACATAGAACCCCGCGAGATCATCGTAGTAACACCCGAACTGTGCCGCCAAGCTGCCCGGCTGGCGTCCATAGGCGCGCCAACCGACCTTCATCCCGCCTGGCTTGCGGATGACGCCGCCTTTGGTGTGCCCGAACACCGCCGCATCATTTTCCACGCTTGCGCCCAGCGGCGCGCGCAGCACCACGAACGGGAACTGCACTTCCTCCAGCACCAGCGCGTCAGGAATCCTGACCGTGAGCCGCCAGCGCACGAGCGGATCGCCCGCCTTGACGCTGGCCTTGCATGTCACAAGGACCGGCCATTCACCCAACCCGTCGTAGGTTAGCGTGGCCACGCCGCGTTTCATATCCGCGGAGAAGCTCTTCGCATCATAGCTGGACAGGTAGAACCGTTCGCCGCCAGTCTCGGCCTTTTTCGAGAACGTCAGACAGAACAACCGCGGCGCCTTCTGAGCCGCGATGAACTCCTGGCGGCTCGCGTTGTCCACGAGCGAGACCACGGCGCCTTTTGCAGCTTTGCCGAGCTCAAGCGTGAAACGATCATTGCGCAAAACCACGCGCGCCGGGTCGTCTGTCAGGGCAGGATTCCCGGCAGTTTTGAGCGGCAGGCAGGCAAATGCCAGCGTACCAATAAACAGAGAAGTGAGGCGTTTCATAGGTTGAATTTTAGTGTGGCTTTTAGCCGTCGGAAGCGCGAGCGTAAACGTTATTCCGTATGCCTGCATATGAGCAGATTGCGGTAAATGAATTTTCAGGTAGAGTAATCGGAATTGTTATGAAACACATTTTGAATCAGTTGGTCCAGCTTCAAGAGTTGAATTTTGCGTTGTCGGAACAAAAGACATCAAACCCGGAAGCGCGGTTGACGCAGCTCGAAGAATCCATCAGCAAACTCGTGGAGAAGTTGCCGGAGGATATTTCCAGCCGTTACCTGCGCATGCATCAACGCGCGCCTCTGGTGGTGGTGCCTATCGGCCAGAACAACACCTGCACCGGCTGCGGCATAGCAGTGCCGGTTGCGCTCGTCAATGAGGTGCGCAAGTCGGAACAGATCCTCTCGTGCGAAAACTGCGGCCGGTTTCTCTATTACCAGGAGAACTCGCCCCGCCGTGTGCCGAAGGCGCCCGGTGCCAAGGTGGAATTGCCGCCCGGCATCGCGCGGTTCTCGGACGTGGCGCTGATGCTGCCCAAGCTGGCCGCCACCAACCGTGATGACGCCGTCAAGGAATTGGCCGCGCTGATGGCGGCACAGGGATTTGTCGAGGATGGTGATCGACTGACTGAACTGGCGCTGCGGCGCGAGTCCGTGGTCAGCACGGCGGTGGAGAGCGGGCTGGCATTCCCGCACGTGCGGAATGTCGAGGGTGGCAGCCTGACCTTTGCGCTTGGCCTGAAGGAAAGCGGCCTGAAGTTCGGCTCCCCGGACGGCGAGTTGACGAAGATCGTCTTCTTCATCGTCATCCCGACGCCGGCGAGCGCCTTTTACCTGCGATTGCTTGCGGGACTGGTCAACACGTTCCGCACGGCCAAAGCCCGCAACGCGCTGCTCAAATGCACCACGCCGGAGAAGATGTGGCAGACGCTGACCTCGCTCACCAGCGAGACGATCTCCTGACCCATTGCGGGTGACGTTCAGTTTTGCGCGCGCTTCCGCGACGCTCGCCGCGTCCGAGCGGCATCACACGTCACAAATCTGGATGGATTGCCGCAGCGAGGTGATCGGATCACGCTTCGGGATGAATTCCTGGCCCACGAAGCCTTTGTAGCCTGTGGCAACAATGGCGCGGCAGATGGCGGGGTAATTCAGCTCCTGCGTGTCGTCAATTTCGTTGCGGCCCGGATTGCCACCGGTGTGGTAGTGGGCGATGTAAGGGTGGCTCTCCTTGATCGTGGCGATGATGTCACCCTCCATGATCTGCATGTGATAGATATCATAGAGCAGCTTCAATCGCTCCGAGCCGACGCGCTTGCAGACTTCCACGCCCCTCGCGGTATGGTCGGCCTGGTAGTCCTTGTGATTGCGCTTGCTGTTGAGCAGCTCCATCACCAGCGTCACTTTCTTTTCCTCGGCGAGTTTCATCAATCGCTTCAACCCGACGACGCAATTCTCGATGCCTTTCTGGTCGTCGAGGCCGTCGCGGTTGCCGGAAAAACAGATCAGGTTTGGCAGGCCGGCATTGGCGACGATGGGAATCATCTTCTCGTAAGCCTCGACGAGCTTGTCGTGATTCTCGACGCGATTCCATCCCTTGGGAATGCCCCAGCCAGCGGGACTGTTGCACATCGCGCAAGTCAGGCCGTGTTTCTGGACCGTTTCCCAATCCTTCTGGCCGAGCAACTCGACCGACTCGATGCCCATCTCCTTCACAACCCGGCAAAACTCGTCGAGCGGGATCTTGCCATAGCACCATTTCGAGACCGAGTGGCGGATATGGCCCTTGAGCTTCGGCGCGGCGCCCTCCGCGGCAACACCGGCGCGCGAGGCGGCCAGCGCGCCGGCAGCGGCGGCAATGGAAGTGATGGCGGAACGACGACTGATCTTGCGGGTGTTCATGATGGGATGTCTTGTTTTGGGATTCTGACTTCGTATCACGTGTTGGATTCGATGAGCATGGTTCCTCAGCCGCCGAAAACCTCCGGCGGCACGTGCGCCAAATCCGGTGCGATCCAGTCCGCGCCGGCTTTCGTCAACGTCGCAACGTCAAAACTTGTGGTCAGGCCAAGGCAACGGCTGCCGGCGGCTCTGCCCGCGGCGACGCCGTTCGGCGCGTCCTCGATGACCAGACAGCGGCCCGGCGGCAATGCCAGTTTTTCCGCGGCTCGCTGGAAAATCTCCGGGTTGGGTTTCTTGTGGACAATCTCGCTGCCGGTAACGCAAGCGTCGAAGGTTTCCGCTGGCAGGCCGATCTCGCGCAGGTTGCCGTCCATCTTCACGCGGTCGGCGCTCGTAGCCACGGCGAGGCGCAAGCCGCGCCGGCGGCAATCGGCGATAAACTCGCGCACGCCCGGCAATGGCTGGAGCCGGCCCTTGATAATGTAGAGGTAGATGGCGTAGGTGCGTTCCTTGTCGCGTGGCATGGAGAGCGTGACACCGTATTTGGCCGCGACGCCGCCGAGGAAGCGATCCTCGCCCGTGCCGACGAATGGCACAAAGTCCTCAGCATGCACCGTAATACCATGGGCCTCGGCAAACATCCGGCAACCGGCCTCGGCGATGAACGGCTCCGACAGGCACAGCACTCCGTCCATGTCGAAGATGACGCCGGCGAAAGATTGATGTGGCTCATTCATCGTCGTTGCTTCTGGCGCGGAGAGTTTGTTGATGTGCGCCACTGCTGTCCATCACTTTCAGACGTGAAAACAATTGCTCCCCCGGATGCGCGGACATATCCTGCGCGCACTGCCCATCGTCATGAGCTCGACACCTTCAACTCAAAAACCCCTCAACGTTCTCGTCGTCGGCGGCGGGATGATTTCCGCCGAGGTTGTTTTGCCGACCGTTTTCCAGGCGCGCCGGGCCGGGCTGACAGGCGATGTCAGCATCGCGTCGCGGCGGGCACAGACGATTCTCGACCTGCGGAAGGTTTTCCCGGCGGAGGAATTCGCCGGCTGGCCCGCGGACAAGGACCCACAAGCGGCGCATCCCGATTGCTACAAGGACGCAATCAAGAAGCTGAAGCAGCCGGGTTGCGTCATCGTCGCCACGCCGGACCATCTGCACACCCCGGTAATCCTCGACGCGCTTGCGGCCGGGTTTGACGTGATCGTGCAGAAACCCCTCTGTCTGCGCGTGGCCGAGGCGCACCGCATTGCCGCCGCCGCGGCAAAGGCGAACCGCTACGTTTACACCGACTACCACAAGCGCCACGACAAGGCCGTGCGCGCCGCAAAATACAAGTACTCCACCGGTGAACTCGGCGAGGCTCTTTGCGGCCACGCATGGATCGAGGAGCGCCGCGAAATGCCACTGAAGGTGTTCGGCCGCTGGGCGGACCAAAGCAGCAGTTTCGAGTACATCGGCTGCCACTACGTGGACGCGTTTCATTTCATCACCGGCTTGAAACCACGGCGCGTGGCAGCATTCCGGCAACACAAGCTGTTGAAGCAACTCGGCCATGCCGCCTGGGACGCCGTGCAAGCCGTCGTCGAGTGGGAAAACGACGCGGTGTTTTACGTGCAGACTTCGTGGGTGTTGCCCGACTCCAATCCCAACCTCACCAACCAGGGCCTGCAACTGACCTGCACGCAGGGTGAGTATCGCGCCGACCATGCCGACCGCAACTCCAACTTCGTCACTCAGACCGGCGGTGTGCAGCGATTCAACCCGCATTTCTTCAAGCCCTACAACGACTGGGACGATCCAGCGAAAACCGAGTGGGTCGGCTACGGTGGCGACAGCATCCTCCAACCACTGCAGGACATTCACCGCCTCTGTGGCGTCAGCGCCGCCGAGCGCCGCAAGTTGATTGCGCAGTTCGAGAAGACCCGCCCACTGCCGCAACAAGCCCTCATCGCCACCGCCGTCAACGAAGCCGTGCGCCTGAGCATCAGTCATGGCTCACGCTTTGTGGTGTTCGACGGGAAGATGAACGTGAAACTGGAAGGTTGAGGCGCGCCCCGGGACTTCGCGAGGAAACTGGCGGCGATATCTGCCTGCGGCCGTTGATGCCAATGCCCGCAACGAACGCCGTTTCTGCGTCCCGGCGGCGCTTTTGGTTCGCTTGGCATCAAAATGTTTGCTAGAATGATGTTTCAGTGTTTAGCATTCGCAACTTCGGTGAAAACAAAAAAGAAGGATAACGCTATGTCAGAAGAAGCCCAGCCAACCGGCATGAAGGGGTGGATTACCTATCGTCCGGAGATCAAAGTGCTCGACTGCACGATCCGCGACGGCGGTTTGATGAACGCACACAAATTCAGCCAGGATTTCGTCTCCAACGTTTATCGGACTGATATCGCCGCCGGTGTGGACTACATGGAATTGGGCTACAAGGCGTCCAAGAAACTTTACTCACGGGACGAAGTCGGCGCTTGGAGGTTCTGCGACGAGGACGATCTGCGAAAGGCCGTCGGCGAGAAGGATCCAACGGTGAAGCTTTCGGTCATGGCCGACGCCGAGCGGACCGATTACCACGACGACATCCTGCCACGGGACAAGAGCGTGCTCGATATGGTGCGCGTCGCCACCTATATCCACCAGATTCCGGCCGCGCTTGACATGGTCAAGGACGCCCACGACAAGGGCTACGAGACGACAATCAACCTGATGGCC
>CAZGGF010000208.1:0-9988 GCA_964524715.1 uncultured Verrucomicrobiota bacterium
GCTGACGACGCTGTTCGACAAGGATGGAGGCGGAAAGAACCCGGGAGGGGCGTCGTGGAACCGTTACCGCCAGATGCCCGACACAAAACCGGGAGCCGAAAAGAACGATCACGTCGTGCATTTTCTCGAAAGCACGACGCCTTGGGCGCTGGGTTACCTGTGGACGGGTAAACGCGAGTTTCTCGATGCGACTCTCGCGTGGCACGACCTTCTCGAACGCGACGCGATGCAACCCTCCGGCGTGCCCGTCGCGGATGAGTTCTACGGGCCGACCGGCGCCTTTCGGGGGACCGAGACCTGTGACGTGGCCGGTTACCTGTGGAGCCAGATCGCGCTGCTGACCGTCACCGGCCAGGGACGCATGGCGGACCGCGCGGAGCGGGCGTTCTTCAACGCCGGCCCGGCCACCGTCGCGCGCGACTTCAAAACCCATGTCTATTTCCAGAGTCCCAATCGCATCGTGGACAAGTGTCCGCCTTATCCTCACGGACCGAAAGCCGATGGCAATTCCTACAAGGCGACACATTACCCGCTGTGTTGCACGGCCGCGCTGAACCGTATCGTGCCCAACTACGTGATGCACATGTGGATGGCCACCTACGACAACGGATTGGCCGCGACGCACTACGGCCCCTGCAAAGTCTCCGCACTGGCGGCCGATCGCGTGCCGGTCGAGATCATCTGCCGGACCGATTACCCGTTCAGCGACATGATCGTCATGAACGTGAAGCCTGCGCGTGCCGCCACGTTCTCGCTCTCGCTTCGCATTCCCGGCTGGTGCAAGAAACCGGAGTTGCGCGTGAACGGTTCCTCCCTCAAGGCAGCGCCTGATGCCAACGGATTCGCGCGAATCGAACGGCTGTGGAAACCGGGCGATACGATTCGACTGCGGCTGCCGATGTCGGCGAGCATTCAGACGGGACGCGACAACAATGCGCAGGGCGCGCCTTACGCATCGGTCTCCTACGGCCCGCTCCTGTTTGCGCTGCCGATTCCTGACACTCAGGACGCGAATACTCCCGATCCTGCCGCCAAGTGGAAGTATGCGTTGGATGTGCAAAAGGCCGGTATTTCCGTGGAGCGTCAGTCGATGCCGACCAAATGGAACTGGTCACTGAAATCCCCGCTGAAGCTGCGCGCCAACGCCGTGCCTTGCAGTTGGACTCCCACGCCCCAAGCGCCACTGCCTTCCGAACCGGTTGCAAAGCAAAAGTCGCTCGAAAAAATCACGTTAATTCCTTACGGCTGCACCAAGTTCCGCGTTTCAATGTTCCCTGTGACTGCTGAAACCACGACTGCACGGACGCGATAGCCGATATTGATCAAATCGCCCTGACAAGACGGCATGAAACCATTGTTTCTCCAGCCCGCAGCCATTTTCGCGCTCGCGTTGCTTGCCGCGTCGGTGCAGGCCAGCGATTGGCCGCAGTGGCGGGGGCCGTTTTTCAACGGCTCCACCGACGAGAAGGGGTTGCCCTCGAAATGGAGCAAGACGGAAAACATCGCCTGGGTTGCCGATTTGCCCGGCCCGGCTGCGTCAACGCCTGTCGTCTGTGGGAACCGAGTGTTCCTGTCGGGCGCGGATGCAACCAACAACTCGCTCCAAGTCATGTGCTTCGACCGGGCCAGCGGCAAACGGATGTGGAGTCACGACGTCGCCCAGGGAATCAGCCGGGATCATCGCAGCAACTACGCCAACGCGTCGCCGGTGACCGATGGCACGTTGACCGTGTTTCTGTTTGGTAACGGCGACCTGGTGTGTTTTGACCTGAGCGGTGCCCGCCGCTGGTCGCGGAACATCGAGCGCGACTTCGGACCCTTCGCTTTCTACTGGACGTTCGGCGGCAGTCCGCTGCTTTTCGATGGCCGGCTCTATCTTCAGATATTGCAGCGTGACGTGCCAGTGCAGGGACGAGGCCGGAGCGACCGCGAGAACGAGTCTTTCCTGTTGGCGCTTGATTCCAAGACGGGCAAGGTGCTGTGGCGGCACGTCCGGCCGAGCGAGGCTGTTGCCGAATCGCGGGAATCGCATACGACGCCGATTCCCATGGTTTACAATGGGCAGCCGCAGTTGGTGATTGCGGGCGGCGACGCCCTCAGCGGCCATGATCCCGCCACGGGCAGGGAGATCTGGCGATGGGGCTCATGGAACCCGCAGCGCAATCGCAGTTGGCCGTTGATTGCGTCGTCCGTCGCCGCCAACGGGGTGGCGTTGGTCTGTGTTCCCAAGGGCCAGCCCGTGTATGCCATTCGCGTGGACCAGACCGGCACGCTCGACGAACGCGGCGTGGCATGGAATACCCACGACGCGCGGACAGTGACCTCGGAAGTGCCCACGCCGGCTTATTACGAAGGCGACTTCTTCGTGCTCAGCGATTCGCGCAAAACGCTATCCCGTCTCGATCCGCGCACGGGTGCGGTGAAATGGAACATTCGGACACCCGGAAAGGCCAAATACGAAGCCTCGCCGCTGGCCGCCGATGGGAAAATCTATCTCATCAATTTCGACGGGCAGGTTGCCGTCATTCGTGCGCAGGATGGCCAGTTGCTTCACGAGATTCCCATGGACGAGCCTGCCGATGGCGGAATGGTCCGCTCCTCGATTATCGTGGCGCATGGCCAGTTGTTCATCCGTACGACACGGCGTCTCTATTGCGTTGGGACGAATTCCACGGATGCGACAGGATTGCGTGGACGCAACGCGAAATGAAAACAGCAGCCGGCGCTGCTTGCACCGGAGGTATTGTGCCATGAAACATGTGATGATCGTTCTTCTGTGGATTGCCGTCGCGGCTTGGAATGCCGAAGGGGATGACAAGCAGACACCCGCCGCCTCAATTCCCGCGCATCAGGCGGCTTCGCTGGCCAGCGAGCAGCCGCAGGTTCAGGGCGCATGCAACGGTGTGCCGATCAAACGATTCGGTTTCTGCTGGGTCCTTGGCGAAGCCCCGAACCTGCTCGACGACGTGCCGTTCCAGACGGGAAATAGCGCGCCGCGAGTGAAGGTCCACCCGAAGGACAGCAGCCAGATCAAACGGAACTACCTCGGCGTGACCACCACGCGAATGCCGCGCTCCACCGCGAACGACTACCTGCCGCTCGAAGCCATTCACCTGATCGACGGCAATCGTCAGACATGCTGGATGAGCCGCGGCCAGTCGCGGCCCGACGCACAGCCTGTGTGGATTCGCATCGACCTGCCCATGGAACGCCAGATTGATCGCGTGGTGCTTCGCAAACGTCCACCGTCCGATCAACCGCGCAGCACGCTGGGCTGGGTGCCGGCGCGGGATGCGGTGGAAGTTGGCCGTGGCATGCCGGCTACGCTCACCATTAAAACGAGCCGTGACAGCCGCGAGTGGGAAACCGCGTTCGATGGCTCGACGGGCGATGCGCCGGCGAAACTCGACTGCGAGTTCCGTTTCGCCGCCCGACCGGCCAAGCAAATCTGGATTACCGCCGGCAACCTGCCGCTGGTGGAGAACATTCTATATGCGTTCTCGCTGGCCGAGGTGGAGGTCTATGACACGGGCGGCCGCAACGTGGCTTTGGCAACATGCGGTAGTGGCATCACGGTGAATTCCACGCATCACAGTCCGGGCATGGAACTCGCCTCTCACCGCTGGTATTGGCCGCTGCACTACGACGCGGGCTTCAAATGGGCTCGCATCGGCTACCACGACGATCCGATCAACTGGCATTGGGTGGAAAAGCAGAAGGGAGTGTTGAAGATTGATCCTGAAACCGATGCCGCCGTCACAGAGTTGGTATCGCACGGCGTCGATATCGTGATGTCGCTTAATTTCGGCAACCGCCTGTATTCGGGGCCAGCCGGACGCCCGCTTCCGCAGCTATGGGAATGGAACTACGACATGCCCGCTCCGCCCACCACGCCCGAGGCGTTGGCGGCCTGGACGCGCTACGTGGAGTTCATGGTCAAACACTTCCGCGGTCGCGTGAAACACTTCGAGATCTGGAACGAGTGGAACATCTCCTGCTATTGGGGCGCCAAGCCGGATGTGAAACACTATCTGGCCGTCGCCCGCGCGGCGATTCCCGTCATCCGCAAGCACGCGCCCGAGGCCAAAATCATGATGGGCTCCTGGGCCGGTTTCCCCCATGGCATCAGCACTTGGACTCCCTCCCAGTCAGCCGATCGCGAAAAGCAAACTATTTATCTGGCCGCCACGCGTGAGCTGGCGCGTGAGGTGGACGAGATCGGCTGGCATCCGTTTTACCAGACTGATCCTGAACGGCTGCAACGCTACACGGCTGATGTGCGTGCGCTTCAAAAGTGGCTTCGCGACGCCGGTTTTCGCGGACACTGCATGGTCACTGAGTGGAACTACAGCGCCCTCTATCCGCCGCTCACCGAGGCTGAAACCAAACGGGCATGGTGCGGCGGGTTCAAAGCCACTGAGATCGAAAAGGCCAAGTATGTTGCCCAGGTCTTCGCGCGTCACACGGCGCTGGGCTTGGAGTCGTTCTTCTGCGAGATGTATTTCCCGTATTTCGCCATGCTGGACCTGAGCCTGCTGCGGCGTTCCTTCGATGCCGATCCCATCTCACCGCTCCAGCCGCAGGCCGCCTACTATGTCACGCGAAACCTGGCCACGATGCTCGACGGGCTGGAACCGGGCGAACTGGATTACTCGGTCAACGGCGCGCCGCCGCTGATTGGCCGGGTCACTTCTTGCTGCGCTAACCCGGCTGTTGCGAAGCGTGTGACTGCCGGTACTGGCGGGGACTGCAGTGTTCAAAGGCGCGAAAGACACGATTGAAGTGTGTCAGGCTGTTGAAGCCGCACGCGAAACAAATGTCGGTAATGGATTTGCGCGTGTCCATCAGTTGTTTCTTCGCCTCGGCAACACGACGCGCCTGGACGAAGCGCGTGAAGCTCGTACCAGTGGTTTTGCGGAACACATACGAGAAATGGGTTGGAGCCAGACAAGCATGACGGGCTGCGTCGTCGAGACAGAGTGACACGTCGCGGAAGCGGCTCTCCACGAACTCACGGCCGCGCCGGACTTCAACGCGCTCCAGTTTCGCCTCCAAATCCCGAATCCTTTGGGCGCTTTCGCAAAGTTGCCGCGCGAACAGTTCCAGCAGCCGCAGGACACTGGCGAGTTGTTTCCGGGGCAGGTAGATGGCGCCGGCGTAGGCGGCTCGCAGGTCGTGGTCGGGAATCTTCAGCCACGCCAGCCGTTTTCGCAGCCGGTTGAATGCCGCTGGTGACTTCGGCTGGCGCAAAACCTGTCCGGTGAAGATGGTGGCCACGTGGCGCCCGGAGGCGAAGATCGGGACGGCGATGTCTTGGAAACCGGCGTGACAAACGTAAAATTGCGTCGTGCCCGATTTCGCCGCGAGCGCGTCGTGTCGCAGATTACACGCGAGGCAACGGCTTAGTCCGATGGGATTCGCTCGAATCAACCTGCAAACTGGATTCCATTCCGTCTCCGAAAACTTGCGCCGAATAACCCCGCCCGCCGATTTCAATGCCATCACCAAACCGGTCAACTGGTGGAGGATCGCGGTGAACTCGGCGAACTCGGGCGAGTCCGCCATGTGTTCAAAATCAACGCTGATGGCTTGGTTTGAGTTCATGCGCATTGGTTGCAGGCAAGGACCTTGGAAAACCACATAAGAAATGTAAAACAAAACTAATAGGATGTTGAGATTAATTTCGCGTCGTATGGGATGTTGTGCCCCATGAACAACAAGATCAGCCACGTTCAACGCCTCGGATCCGTCGCCGCTTTCACCCTCGTTGCAGCGGGCCTGATTTGTGCCGGTGCGTTGTGGCCGGTGAACGCGCTGGCGAAGGATACGAAAGTGGTGTTGCTGGCCGGCGTGAAGAGCCACAAGCCCGGTGAACACGAATACGAGAAGACGTTGGACCTGTTCCGGCATTGTTTGGACACGGGTTTGAACGTCCGGCATGTGATCGTCGAGATTCACGCCGGCGGCTGGCCGCAGGATGAGAAGACGCTCGACGATGCAGACACGATTGTGATTTTCAGCGATGGTGGCAGCAAGGCGAACCAGCATCCGCTTGTGACGGGCAACCACATGGCAGCGCTGGAGAAACAGATGCGGCGCGGCTGCGGGTTGGTGCTGATTCATTGGACCCTCAATCTGCCGTCGAAAATCGGCAACGAGACATTCCTGAAATGGGTGGGTGGCTTCAAGGACTACGAGAACCCGCCTCGCCCGATCGGCGAACCGCTGCGCCCCACCGATTGGTCGAAGCAGGCGAAGCATCCGATCTGTCGCGGGCTGAAGCCATTCGAGATGCCGGAGGACGAATACAAGACGCCGGAGCGTATTTTGTCGGATAAACCAGGATTTGTGCCGATTCTGCCGTTCCCGGGCAAGCCCGGCGCGCCGTTGTGGGCATGGGCTTGGGAACGCGAGGATGGCGGGCGCGGGTTCTGTTATGTTGGCGGACACAAACACGCCATCTGGGAAATCGAGGACCTGCGCAAGGCGATGCTCAATGCCATCCTTTGGACCGCGAAGAAAGCCGTGCCGAACGACGGCGTGATCTCGTCATTGCCGGTTGCTCCCACAACTCTGGCCGAGCCGGTGTTCATTCCCATCAAGATCGATGGGCCGGTTCAGAATCCGGCCATTGGGAGTTACTGGTATGGCCCGTTCAACGAGTCCTGTTCGCTGGTGGATGTCAACGGCGATGGGTTGACGGACATCACGTGCGGCGTGAACTGGTATGAGAATCCCGGTCCGCGCGGCGGCAAATGGAAGAAGCACGCCTGCTACTTTGCTGACGCGGAGAAACGGAATTTCCTGCATGGCCATTGCCATGAGTCGGCGGTGGACGTGAATCGCGACGGGTTCATGGACGTCGTCAATTCAGGTTACCAACCGGACATCGCCGGCGTGCTGTGGTATGAAAATCCGGGCCGGCGCGGCGGCAAATGGAGCGTGCATCGTGTTCACGCTTCACCGTTCGTGGAGGGTGTTTTGCCGGTTGACATCAACGGCGACGGCTGCCTCGATCTCGTCGTGAATCACTTTCGCAGGTATGGCGGGGCTGAGGGTGAAGGTTCCGTCGCGCGGGTCGAACCGATTGTCTGGCTGGAGTCCATCGACAAGGCGCCATGGCTCGTCGAGCATGCGATTGCCGCCGAGGCTGACGATCACGGCGTCGGCGTGGGCGATATCAATGGCGATGGCCGCCCGGACGTGGTCACCAAGCACGGCTGGTATGAAGCGCCGCCGAAGCCTGCCGAGGGCTCCTGGCGTTTCCACAACGACTTCGAGATGTTGATTCGCGCCTCGCTCCCCATTTTAGTCACCGATGTCAACGGCGATGGACTCAACGATATCATCGCGGGTAACGGCCATGGTTACGGCTTGTATTGGTTTGAGCAACGGCTTCGCGACGGGAAACGAACATTCGAGCGGCACGCCATCGAGGAACACTACGGCGAATTTCATACGATGACCCTGGCCGACGTGAACGGCGACGGCAAACCCGACCTTGTGACGGGCAAACGATTGTTGGGCCACGATGGTCGCGACGAAGGCGAGTGGGACCCGCTGTTCCTGTTCTGGTATGACATTCAGGGAGGCAAGTTCGTGCGGCACGTGGTGTCGTTCAGCAATCTCCAGTTCTATCCGGGCCAGGAAAACGCCAACGAGCCGCCGCAGTATGCGCCCAGCACCGGCATGAAGGTTATTGTCGGTGACGTCAACGGTGACGGCAAGCCCGACATTGTCGTGGCCGGTCGCGGCGGCCTGTATGCTTTTGTCAACCGCGGGGTGACGCCTCGCCCGAAATCCATCAACCCCAAAGTACCGCTCATCGGAGAGAAGAGCCCGGCCACGAAATGAATGTTCACCTTCACAGATCTACAGCAGAGCCAATCTTGAAGCGAAACACACAAATCAACTTGATGAATAGCATTTGGCTGTTCTCCCTCTTGAGCTTCCTCTGCTTGTCCAATGCGCTGGGTGCGGGGCCAGAGGTTGTGTTCTTGCCGATCAAGATCGATGGCCCCGTGCACCGCCCGGCGATTGGCAGCTACTGGTATGGGCCGTTCAACGAATCATGTTCGCTGGTGGACATGAATGGCGATGGCCGGCTCGATATTTCCTGCGGCGTGAACTGGTATGAAGCACCCCGTTGGAACAAGCATCGGGCCTACTTCGAAGGGGCTGAGAAGTTTTTCGATGCCCAGGAGCCACGTGAACTCCTGCATACCCATTGTCATGAATTGGCCATGGACGTGAATCGCGACGGGCTGGTGGACGTGGTGGATTGTGGCGAGCAGTCGAGCATTGCAGGCGTCTGGTGGTATGAAAACCCGGGGCCGCGTGGTGGAAAATGGAAGGTACACCACGTGCGTCATTCGCCCTATATGGAAGGGATCGTGTCCGCCGACCTCAACGGCGACGGACACCCGGACCTGCTGATGAATCATTGGCGCGACAGCGAAGTTAAGAATCCCCCCATCGAGTCGATTGCGTGGTTGGAGTCGATCGATCGGGCGCCATGGCTGGTGGAGCACGTTATCGCGGTGAAAGCCGATGACCACGGCTCAGGCGTGGGCGACATCAACGGTGATGGCCGGTTGGATGTGGTTACCGGACACGGCTGGTATGAAGCGCCGCTGCGGCCCGCCGAGCAGCCTTGGGTGTTCCACCACGACTACGAAGTGGACTACAAGGCCTCCTTCCCCATGCTGGTGACCGACGTGAACGGCGACGGCCGAGCCGACATCCTGGTGGGCAACAGCCACGGCTACGGGCTGGAGTGGCTGGAGCAGCGCGTGGATGGCCGCGGGAAACGGACGTTCGTGCGACATACGATCGAACAGCACTACGCCAATTTCCACACCATGACGTTGGCCGACGTGAACGGCGACGGCCGGCCCGATTTGGTCACTGGCAGCCGGTTGTTCGGCCACAACGGCACCGATCCTGGCGAGTGGGACCCGCTGTTCCTATTCTGGTATGACATTCAGGGAGGCAAGTTCGTGCGGCACGTGATCACGTTCAACAACCTCCAGTTCTATCCGGGCCAGGAACACGCCAGCGAGCCGCCGCAGTATGTGCCCAGCACCGGCATGAAGGTTGTTGTCGGTGACGTCAATGGTGACGGCAAGCCCGACATTGTCGTGGCCGGTCGCGGCGGCCTGTATGCTTTCGTCAACCGCGGGGTGACGCCTCGCCCGAAATCCATCAACCCCAAAGTGCCGCTTATCGGTGAGAAGTGTTTGGACACAAAGTGACTCGCTTCCACAAATCCACAACGGAGCCCATTATGAAAAAGAATATACAGATCAGCCGTCGCATGTTCATCAAGGGTCTCGGCGCCGCCGGCGTTGGTGCATTGGCCGCGCCGCTTGTTCTTCCATCACAGACGTTTGGCGCCGTGTCGCCCGGCGCGAAGCTCAACATCGCGGTGATCGGGACGGGGATTCGCTCGCTTTATCTGATGCAAGAGGCACTGCGACAGGGCGGCAACGTTGTCGCCCTATGCGATGTGGACGCGTCGCAGATCACGGACACCAAGAAACAAATCGCCAAAAAACTGCCGGGTATCGGTTCCGCGGCGATGGAGAAGGTGAAAGTCTATGATGACTACCGCAAGCTATTGGAGGCGGAGAAAACGTTCGACGCTGTCATGATCGCCACGGGCAGCCGCTGGCACGCGCCGTTGACCGTTGTGTTCATGAAAGCCGGCAAACACGTCTACACTGAGAAACCGCTGGTGAACAAAGCCACTGAAGCGCGCGAGCTTGCGGCGCTGACACGCGCGAGCAAGGTCGTCACCCAAACCGGCACACAGGGTGCCAGCGCGAAGACGTTTCGCCGCACCATGGAGATCATCGACGCCGGCCTGTTGGGACAGGTGCGCGAGGTTCATCTTTGGGCCTGTATGTTTCCGATGTATCCGCCGAGCCATGACCCGCCGCTTGTCCGGGAAATCTGCGTGCATATGACGGAAGCGGAGAAGCGTGAG
>CAZGGF010000209.1:0-4174 GCA_964524715.1 uncultured Verrucomicrobiota bacterium
CGATGAAACCGCTGCTGCGCCGAGGTACTCCCCATACCAGCGCCAGATAACGTTTCGTGACCGTCCGCGCCTTGAATTGAGCTTGCAGTTCGCGGTGAGCGCGATCTCGCCTTGCCCCCACGATGCAGCCGCTGGTCTCACCCTCCAGCCGATGTACGATCCCTGGACGCTCGACCCCGCCGATGCCGCTCACTTGACCGCGGCCATGGTGCAGCCGCGAATTCCCCAGCGTGTGCGCCTGGTGGCCCGCCGCCGGATGCACTACCAGTCCCGGTGGTTTGTTGACGACGATCAGGTCTGCATCCTCGTAGAGCACGTGAAGAGGGATCGCTTCGGGCTCCACCTCGCAGGGTGCCGGCGGCGGAATGACGACCTCGATGGTTTCACCGGGCTGAACGGGGCGGTTGGGCTTGGGGTTTGAAATCCGTGATTTGGGGGTCGAAACCGTCACGTAGCCATCGCGGATCAGTTTTTGCAGGAAGGCGCGCGAGCGGTCGGATAATTGGCTGTGCAGCCAAATATCGAGACGCTGGCCGGCGGCGTCTGCGCCGACGGCGAGCCTCATCTGTTGCTCGTCTTCCTTTGTCCCCATTTCCGACAACCTCAACTCACTGTGTTGTCCGTGTGCGCGGCAACCGCCACAGGAAAATCGCGGCCGCTACCAACCACAGGAGGGCGGTGACCTGCGAATTGGTGAAATGACCCGGCCAGTGGCGGGGGTTGTCACCGCGGATGAACTCGATGCTGAATCGCATCACGGCGTAGAGGATCGCGTAGATCCAGAACACCTGGCCGTCAAACTTGCGGCGTGGATAGAACCACGAAAGCGCGGCGCAGAACGCGAGGTTGGCGGCGGCTTCGTAGAATTGCGTCGGATGCACCCCGTGCGGATAGGTTGGATGCACTGCCGGATAGTGTGCCGCCCATGGCAGCGATGTCGACTCGCCGTAGCAACAACCTTCCGCAAAGCAGCCGAGCCGGCCGAACGCGTGTCCCAGCGGCAACGCCGGCGTGAACAGGTCCGCCATCCGCCAGTGCTGGATGCCGTGCCGCCGCGCATACCAGAGCGTGACCACGACCGCACAGATAAAACCGCCATAGAAGACGAACCCACTGCGCAAGGCGTTGAATCCTTCGCGGTTGAAATGGTGCAGGAAATCCTGCCAGTAGGCTATGATGTAGAACAGTTTGCCGCCCAGCATCCCGAAGATCAGCAGGTAGAGCGACAGGTCAAAAACCAGTTCGGTGGGGATGTTCTCCTGGCGCGCGCGCCATGCAGTCATCCAAATGCCCGCAAGAAAACCGCAGGCCACAAGGACGCCGTACCAGTGAACAACAAAACTGCCGTATTGAAATGCGATCGGATGCACGACGGATACATAGCAGAAGGCAGGATTCTGCGAAAGCGGGAATACTCCAATTATTGACGGGCTTTGCAGCGAAGCGGGAGAAAACCGCGGCGAATGGACCCACGACATCGTTGCACCGGTGTTCGCGAACTGGTAACCATTTCCCATGACGGTCACGAACCAGATCAAGCATACTGAAAGGCCACCCATGCAACTCACGCGACGCACGTTCTTGAGAACCTCCACGGCAGCCGGGCTGGCGCTGGTTGCGCCGGCCATCTTTGGCCAGTCGCCTGCAAAAAAGCACCGCGTCGCGCTTGTCGGCTGTGGCTGGTATGGAACGAGCGATTTGCTGCGGCTCATTCAGGTTGCGCCCGTCGAGGTCGTCGCGCTCTGCGATCCCGACCGCAACATGCTTGCCACCACCAGCGGATTGGTGTGTCAGAGGCAGAAGCTGCAGACGGCTCCTCGCACCTACACCGACTATCGCGAGTTGCTTCGCCAGAAGAACCTCGATCTCGTGCTCATCGGGACGCCGGATCACTGGCACGCGTTGCAGATGATCGCCGCCGTTGAGGCCGGTGCAGATGTGTATGTTCAGAAGCCGATCAGCGTCGATGTTATGGAGGGCGAGGCGATGGTCGCCGCCGCGCGCAAACACGGCCGTGTGGTGCAAGTGGGCACGCAACGCAAGAGCACGCCGCATCTCATCGAAGCGAAGAAGAAGGTCGTTGAGGCTGGGTTGCTTGGAAAGGTCGCCCACGTGGACATGTGCTGTTATTTCCACATGCGCGCCAACGGCAACCCGCCCGTGCAGCCGGTGCCTGACTTCTTAGACTACGAGATGTGGACCGGGCCGGCGCCGATGCGGCCGTATGACGGATTGCCGCACAAGCGTTGGTGGCGGACGTTCATGGAATACGGCAACGGTATCGTCGGCGACATGTGCGTCCACATGTTTGATACCGCGCGCTGGATGCTTGGCTTGGGCTGGCCCAAGCGCATCAGTTCGTCGGGCGGCATCTTTGTGCAGAAGGATGGCAAGTCCAACATCGCCGATACACAGACAGCCACGTTCGAATACGACGACCTCACGCTGACTTGGCAGCATCGCTCGTGGGGCACGCCGCCCGACCCGGATTATCCATGGGCGCTGACCCTCCACGGCGACAAAGGCATGCTCAAGGCAAGCACGATGCGCGCGGACTTCATCCCGCAGGACAAAAAGGCCAGTCCCATCCACTTCGATTGTTTCTACGAACGGGAGAAGTATCCGGAGGATGTGACCGAGAAAGGCATTGAATTGAATGCTGCACCAGCCACGCGCCGGCACATGCTCGACTTTTTGGCCGCCGTTGAGAAGCGCAGCCGCCCAGTCGCGGACATCGAAGAAGGCCACATTTCCACTGCCAGTTGCGTCCTCGCCAATGTCGCGATGCAACTGGGCCGTCCGCTGAGCTACGACCCGAAGAAGCGCGAGGTAGTTGGCGACGCCGAGGCTACCAAGCTGCTGCGTCGTCCTTATCGCACCCCGTGGCAACGTCCCCCGGCTTGAACGCCGGACGAGGCATTATGAACAAAAGTCGTTTTGCAGTTCTTCCGGCGCTGGTTACAGCGGCGCTGTCATTCTCGTTGTGTGGCTCCAACGCTGGTGCGGCCGAGCGACGCCCCAACATCGTCTTCATTCTTACCGACGATCTCGGCATCAATGATCTCGGTTGTTACGGGCGGCGCGAGCATCGCACACCGCACCTCGACGCGCTGGCAGCGGCAGGCACGCGTTTCACGTCCGCCTACTGCGCGCAGCCGATCTGTTCCCCATCGCGCGCGGCAATCATGACGGGCAAGAATCCGGCGCGGTTGCATCTGACCACTTATCTGCCGGGCCGGCCGGATTGTCCGCCGCAAAAGCTGTTGCATCCGGTCATTCGCCAGCAGTTGCCGTTGGAGGAAAAGACGCTCCCGGAGTACCTGAAGCCCGCCGGCTACGTCAGCGCATGCATTGGCAAATGGCATCTCGGCGGCAAAGGTTTCGGGCCGGCGGAACAGGGTTTCGACGTGGTTTACGCTGGCCGGCCCAACACCACGCCGTCCGAGACCGAGGGTGGCAAAGGCGAATATGACCTCACCGCGCACGCGATGAAGTTTGTCGAAGAAAACCGCGACCGGCCGTTCTTCCTCTACCTCGCGCACAACACGCCACACATTCCTTACGCTGCAAAGGAGACGCTCGTCGCGAAGAACAACAAGGCGTTCGAGCCGGTCTATGCCGCTGTTATTGAGACGCTCGACGACACCGTCGGTTTGCTTCTCGCGAAGCTTGACGTGCTTGGCCTCGCTGGGAACACCCTCGTCATTTTCACCTCCGACAACGGCGGCCTGCATGTGCCTGAAGGTCCGCACCAGAAGATCACGCACAACACGCCGTATCGCGCCGGCAAAGGGTTCGTTCACGAAGGCGGGCTGCGCATCCCGCTCATCGTTCGCTGGCCGGGCCGCGTGCCCGTTGGCCGCGTCGTGAACGCGCCAGTAGTGAACAGCGACTGGGTGCCGACGCTGTTGGAGATATGCGGCCAGCCCGTGCCATCAGGTCTTTACGGTGTCAGCCTTGCGCCGCTGCTCGCTGGCGGCGAAGCGCCGAACCGGCCGTTCTTCTGGCATTTTCCACACTACAACAACCAGGGCGGCCAACCTGAAGGCGCCGTTCGCGACGGCGACTGGAAACTCATCGAATACTACGAAGGACGCGTCGAGCTGTTCAACATCGCGAACGACATCGGCGAGAAGAACAACCTCGCCGAACGCGAGCCGGAGCGCGTCAAGCG
>CAZGGF010000210.1:0-2309 GCA_964524715.1 uncultured Verrucomicrobiota bacterium
CCTGCCCGCGGGCCGCGGCAACCCCATGAGCGACCGCGCGTCGTGGGACCAGTTCGCTCGTGATGCAGCGTCCAAGACCATCATCAAACGCGCGGAGGGCATCCCGTCCCAGCCAGGGCCGGAGCAGCCGGACGACCTCTCTCTAGACTTCTCCCGCGCGGGCAATCGCACCCACTGGCAGAAAGTCGCGTTCGGGCGGCGCCAGCGGCTGACGTGGCTCGTGCTGGCGGAGTGTCTGGAGAACAAAGGCCGCTTCCTGCCGAAAACGGAGGAACTCATCGCGGCGTTCTGCGGCGAGAAAACGTGGGTGATGCCGGCGCACGACCGGCGGCTGAACAACTTCAACGGCAAGTCCATTGACGTGGACCTCGCCTCCTCGGCGCTGGCGTGGAATCTCGCCACAACCGATTGGTTGCTCGGCGACAAGCTCTCCGCCGCGACGCGGAAGTTGCTCCGGGAGAAGGTGCGCAAGTTTGTGATCGAGCCGTGTCTGGCGGCGTATCGCGGCACGGCACGGCCTGCCGGCTGGATGAAGACAACGAACAACTGGAACGCGGTCTGTCTGGCTGGCGTCACCGGCGCGGCGCTGGCGCTCGCGGACTCGCGCGAGGAACGAGCGCTGTTCGTCGCGGGGGCGGAGCACTTCACGAAGAACTTCCTCGCCGGGTTCACGCCCGACGGCTACTGCTCGGAGGGACTCGGTTACTGGGACTACGGATTCGGCCATTACGTGCTGCTCAGTGAGACCGTGCGGCAAGCCACTGGCGGCCAGCTTGATATGTTCGCGCGGCCGGAGGCGAAGGCACCGGCGGAGTTTGGCGCGCGCATTCAAATCATCGGCGGCATCGCGCCGGCATTTGCAGATTGCGGCATTAACGCGAAGCCGTCGTCGGAAATCATGTGGTTCGTCAATCGCCGCCTTGGGCTTGGGCTGCGTGATTATGACAAATTCGACGCAACAGACGATTCGTTTTCGAAACACTGGTTTGGGTGTCTGTTCGAAACGGCCCTCTACAGTTTTCCGAACTCGGCTTCGCAGGCGAAGCCACACGCCGCCGGAAGCGCCTACGAATTGGGCCTGCGCACCTGGTTCGACAGCGCGGGCATCCTCATCGCGCGGCCCGCGCCCGACTCGGCCTGCCGGATGGGCGTCGCGCTCAAGGGCGGCCACAACGCCGAGCACCACAACCACAACGACGTCGGCAGCTACGTCGTGGTTGTCGGCAAGCGCGCCGTGCTGCTCGATCCCGGCGCTGAGACCTACACAGCCCGCACGTTCAGCAAGGACCGCTACGTCAGCAAGCTGCTGAATTCCTTCGGCCATCCGGTGCCGTTGGTGGCCGGCAAACTCCAGCGCGAGGGCCGCGCCGCGCAGGCAAAGGTGTTGCGGACGGATTTCACCGACCGCGCCGACACGCTCGCGCTCGACATCGCGTCGCCCTACCCGTGCCCCGAGCTGAAGCGGCTGGAGCGGACGTTCGTTTACTCGCGCGAAGGCGCTGGTTCGTTGACAGTGACGGACTCGGTGCAGTTCGCCAGCCCGCAGACGTTCGGCACGGCGTTGCTTACGCTCGGCAAGTGGGAGCGCAATGACGATGGCAGCCTGTGTGTGCGCGACGGCGACGAAGCCGTGCGCGTCGAGATCAAGGTAAAGGGCGGAGAGATCGCCGTGCAGGCCGAGGAGATTCACGAGGACGCGCCCGTGAAGCCGACGCGCATCGGCATCAACTTCACACAGCCCGTGACGGAGGCAACCGTTACGCTTAGGATCACGCCCACCGGAAAACCCAAACCATGAAAGCAGTTTCAACGCTGATCTGTTCGCTCCTGGCCGCAAGCACCGTCGCCACGGCCGCTGGTGAATGGAATCCGCGCGAGAAGTTCCTCCGGTCACTCGTGGAGGATGTGCCGGCGATTCTCAAGAGCCAGAACCGCCAGACAGGCCGGTTCGGCAGCGAGCCGTGGATTTGCACGGACCAGAACCCTGTTTTCCCGCTCGCCGCGGCATGGGCCATCGAAGACAAGTCGAATCCCTACTATCACAGTGCCGAGGTTCTGGAAGCGGTCATGAAGGCCGGCGACGCGCTCGTGGCCGACCAGGACAAGAACGGCATGTGGACGTTCCGCAAGAAGGACCACTCGACGTGGGGCCAGATCCTGATGCCGTGGACTTACAGCCGGTGGATTCGCGCATTCGCGCTGATCAAGGACTCCATGCCCGCCGAGCGACGCCAATACTGGGAGAAGGGGCTGCTGCTCGGTTTCAGCAACATCTCAAAAGGCTGTCTGGGCCATGTCCACAACATTCC
>CAZGGF010000211.1:0-15296 GCA_964524715.1 uncultured Verrucomicrobiota bacterium
AGCGGCGCTGGTGCGGCAGATGGGATATCACGCTGGCCTGTTGAGCCTCGCCGCGATGAAGGATGCCAGCGATGACGAATTGATCGCGCACAGCCGGGCGGTGGCAGAGGTCATTCCCGTGGTGGGGTTCTATCTCCAGGCCGCCGTCGGCGGGCGGGCGCTGCCGTATTCATTCTGGCGGAGGTTTGCGGAGATCGAAAATGTCGTGGCCATCAAGATGGCGCCTTTCAACCGCTACCACACCGTGGACGTGATGCGCGCCGTTGCCGAGGCGGATCGTAACGACATCGCTCTCTACACAGGCAACGACGACAACATCGTCATCGACCTGCTGACACCTTACCGGTTCCGCGTGGGTGGAACCACCGTCGAGCGGCGCATTGTCGGCGGCCTGCTCGGCCACTGGGCGGTCTGGACGCGCAGGGCGGTGGAGTTGCTGGAGGAATGCCACCGCGTCGTTCGCAGCGGTGACACGATCCCCGTGGAGTTGCTGCGGCGCAACATCGAGGTCACGGACAGCAATGCCGCCTTCTTCGACGCGGCCAACGGCTTTGCCGGCTGCATCGCCGGCCTGCACGAGGTCCTGCGCCGTCAGGGCTTGCTGGAAGGACTGTGGTGCCTGGACCCGCACGAAACGCTCAGTCCCGGCCAGGCAGCCGAGATTGACCGCGTCTATCGATCCTATCCTCACCTGAACGACGACAATTTCGTGCGCGAGCACCGCGACGAGTGGCTGCGCGGTTGAGAATCGCGACCGGCACAGGGCGTGGCCGGGCCTTCAGTGCATCGCCAGCAACACCGCCACGCCGACAATGGTCGTGACGATGGTGATGGGAATGCCGAGGCGGGCGTAGTCCCAGAAGCCCACCTCGATGTGCGGCTTGGCGGACTCGACGACGATGATGTTCGCGACGGAACCGAGGAGGGTCAGGTTGCCCGCGAATGTCGTGCTGAGCGCGAGCACCTTCCACATCAACTCCGGCTCGACGAAGTTCTTCATCCACTGGCCGGCGACGAGCACGAATGGGACGTTGGAGAAAATGTTGGAGCCCGCCACCGAGAACCACGTCAGGTTCCACGCTTGCGCTGTTGCCGTCGCGCCGAAGACGCCGCGGAGTGACTGGTAAATCTCCTCCGGCAGGCGCGTCTCGCGCAAACCTTCGACGACCACAAAGAGCGCAGCGAAGAACAACAGGAGGTGCCAGTCCACCAGCTTCAGAACCTGGTGCGTGTCCACGCGCGCCAGCACCATCGCCACCGACGCGCCCGCCAGCGCGATCCACGCGACGTTCAACCCGAAATGCCGCTGGATCGGCGCGTCGAAGAAGAATGCGATCGTCACTGCCGCGAGACACACCAGTGTCTTCACCAGCAACGGCCGATTGACCGGCGCGGGCGCAAGGTCCGCAACCTCAATGCGCGTGCCTGCCAGCACACGGCGGAATCCCCATGACAGAATGAAGTAGTCCAGCGTTAAACAGATGAGAGCCGCGGGCGCGAGGTTCAGCAGGAATCGCGCGTAGGGAATGCCGGAGAAACTGCCGATGATCATGTTCTGCGGATTGCCGGTGAGGGTCATGACACTGCCGATGTTGGCGGACGTGGCCAGCGCCATCAGGTATGGCAGCAGCGGCAGCCGCCCGCGCACGATCACCACGACGACCAGCGGTGTCATCATCAGGCAGATGGTGTCGTTGACCAGCAGCGCCGAGAGGATGCCCGACGCGAAGACCAGCATCAGCAACAGCCGTTGCGGCGTGCGCGCCCGCAACAGGATCCAGTCGGCGGCCAGTTCGAAGAAGCCGGCCAGTTGCAGATACGAGGACAGCAGCATCATGCCGAGCAGCAGCACGAGGGTATTCCAATCCACGGCCCGGTAGGCGTCCTCGATGCGCATGACGCCAAAGACCACCATCGCCACCGCGCCCAGCAGCGCCGACGCCGGCCGGTTCAGCCGGAAGATCTTAAGACGCCGGGTGCTGATCAACGCGTAGGTGACCGCGAAGATCGCGATGGCAATCCAGTAATGATGGGGCGCTGACGACATGCGCTGGAGATTAGAATCTCCAAGGGCCAAACTCCAAGCACCAAAGGAGGTTCTTCCGTGAACTTCGTGGCTTGGCGTGCAGCGATTCCTGGGCGCGCGAAGCGAGGCCAATAGAGTAGGACAGGCGTCTCGCCTGTCCCACTATCCATCACTGGACAGGCAGGATGCCTGTCCTACTTTGCCGATCCAGACAAACGCGCGCGCGGCGCAGGTGAATGAGGCAACCGCTGCGAGCATCGCCGCTCTCGCCGCCGGCCCGTCAGAGGCAAAAGCGGCGCCCACCCCTTGTCTCGGCGGCGGTTGCAGGCTAGGATTCTGCCATGCCGATTTACGAATACGTCTGCAAAGAATGCCACAAACAATTTGAGTTGCTGGTGCAGGGATCGACGACGCCGGAGTGCCCGTCATGCAAGAGCCGGAAGCTGGAGAAGCAGCTTTCGGTGTTCGCGGTGAACAACAGTTCGGGCGGGTCTGGCGGCGGTGACTTGCCGGAGCCCTGCCGCTCATGCAGCAATCCCGGCGGCCCGGGCGCGTGCGGGATGCGATAGCGTCACTTCTTCTTCTGGGAGCCGGCAGCAGGCGGGGGTACCAACCGGCTGTAGTAGTTCAGTTTACCCCTGTCGCCGAGGCTGGCGGCGAGGGTGGACGCGTTTTTCACCAATGCCCTGCGGCCTTCGTAGTTGGGATACTTCCGAATCAACTGGTCGAGAATGGCGAGCGCATCGGGCGCTTTGTCGAGTTTCACCAGGAGATTGGCGAGGCTGTTGGAGACGCGGACGATGTCATGGATGTCCCGGTAAGCGGCGCGCGCACGCGCATAAGCCGCGACAGCCTCCTGTGCGGACCGGGCTTGATCATAAAGGTTGCCGAGTTTCTCATCGAGAATCGGGTTGGGTTGAGCGGCGTTCTTCTGCGCCAGGTAGCCGATGGCTTCCGATGTCTTGCCGGCGATGATGAGGGTGTTGGCCTTTCGCAGATACGCCCACGCACAGTCGGGATGGCGCACGGCTTCGAGTCGGTTGACTTGTTCGTCGACCCCGAAAGGAAACGGCCGGTAGAGCGGGTCGCCCACAACGGTCTGCTGCCAGGAGAGCGCCGGGGTGGCGGCGTAGGCCGATTCAGCGAAGTTGTGGCCGGCGAGAAGACGTTCGAAGAAGATCTGCGAGTTGAGGACGAGTTGGAGGTAAGGCTCGTAGACATTGCCCACGGCAGCGCCGGCGCCGCGAGCCAGACACGGGCCGACCCAGCCGGAGTTCATCGTGTCTGCGCTGAAGGAATGAATGTGATGGACGATCGCGCCCGGTCGGAATCGGAAATCCGGCCGGCCCACAGCGCCCGCCAACTGGCCCGCATACCAGCCGGCGTAGATCGCCACCTCCGTCATGGGATAGTCGACAGGAAAAATCTCCTCTTTCTCGTCAAGCACGGACTCGATACCCGCACGGCGTGCCATTTCGTACGCGGCGCGAAAGTAATCATCCGCAACCTTGTATCCCGGATCCTGACTGCCGCGGACGTCGAAGTAAGCGCGCCCGAGCAAACCGGTGGTCTCAGCGGCCAGCGCCCGATCCACCAATGCACGGGCCACGGCGACATTCGGCCCGTCCAGTCGCGCCACCATCATCATGCGCCGGCTTGCCGGCGGGAAGAACTCCATTTTGTAGAACGGATTGCCGCGCGGCCCGGTCAGCATGACGCGGCCCGCTGGCAGCGTGGTCAGCTCGCTGTCCACAGCGGCTTCATTGCGGCGAAAAAGCGACCGCATCGACTCAGCCGCCTTCTCTTGCAGTGTCGGGTCCGCGGCGATCTTCAGCGGCACACCCCAGCATAGCACCAGCAGCCAGCACTCGTTGCGCCGGGCCTCGCCTCGCTCGCCGCTCACCAGCCAGCCACGCTCTTCCAAATGCCGCTCGATTGGATCCCGCAGCGTATCGTTGAACTGCTGGCGCGTGATCTCCATCGTCTGCGGGCAGGTCACCAGGAAGATGCGATTGGTGGCGATGCTGCGGCGTTCGGCATAGTAGCGCGCGAGGGCGACGGACTCGGGAAGGCTCTTGTTGGCAACGATGAGCAACCGCTCAGTCCAGTCCTCCGCGGCGCGCGTTGTCCATGGCAGGAATGCGAGGCTCAACGCGAACAGCAGGAAGCACCGATGCCGGAAGATTGCGTGGGAAGACATGGTGTCCGTTCAGACGTCGATGACGAGACCGTCGCAGGCCAGCCGCACGTTCGGCGGCAGTTCGCGCTCGACGGCAGCGTGGTCGAGTTCATGACAGATATGGGTGAACCAGACGCGGCCCGGTTGCAGCTCAGCCACGACGTTCATCGCCTCGCTCAGGCTCATGTGGGATGGATGCGGCCGGCGTCGCAACGCATCCAGCACGAGCACCGGCACATTCCGCAAACGTTCCATCGCGGCGGGCGGAACGGCCTTGCAGTCGGTGGCGTAGGCGAAGCGCGGCCCGGCATCGTCCTCGAACAGGAATGCGTGGGTTGTGAATTGACCGTGCGGCAGCACCAGCGGCGTGATGCGCGTGGAGCCAATATGAAACGGCACGAGCGGATCGAAGGGGTGGCCGTCAATCAACGGCCAGCCCGCCTCGCGCAGCGCAGGATCGAACGCATGGGGAAAAATCCGGCTGAGCGTCGCCAAGTCCTGCCGGCCTGCATAGAGCGGCAGCACGCGGCCGCCATCGCAGAACCGGCGCACGTCGTCGAGGCCAAGGACGTGATCCGCGTGGGTGTGCGTGATGAGCACCGCATCCAAGCGCCGGACGTTCTGGGCCAGGCACTGGCTGCGGAAATCCGGCGTGGTGTCCACCACGAAGTGAGTGTCGGCGGTCTCGACCATGATACTGGGCCGAAACCGCTTGTTGCGCGGGTCAGTCGAGGAACAGACCGCGCAATCGCAGGCAATCATCGGCACGCCTTGCGACGTGCCGGAACCAAGGAACCGAATTCGCATGGGGTGATTCAAATCGCAAAACGACGCTAGAATCACCCAGCCCCACTGTCAAGAATGCAGCCAGCCACGAAAAGAGACGCCTCCCAGCGGAGATGGCGGATTTCGAGCCCGGGCGCGGCTGTATTGCGAAATTCGTCACCGCAGGGTTTGAATGTGGCAGTCTGTCCCGCTAGAGTCTGCGCGTGCGATGAGCCAGGACAATCACAACAGCCATCCGAAAGAGAGGAACGATGGGAGGCCGGGAACGGAACCCGTCGAACCGGACGGAGCGTCGTCAGACCTGTGCTTATGGACGTGGTTGGGCCGCCCTCGCACCTGGAGCGTGGCACAAACCTTGGCAATGGCGATGCTGGTATGTTTCGCAGGGGCCCTGTTCATGGTTTTTGTACTTCCTGCCGACTTTGGCGTGCCCATGGCTTGGGGGCTGGCCACGATGGCGAATTTATTGCTCGTCTTTGTGCTCATCCTCGAAGTGGTTCGGTCTTTCCGCCGTGAATAACGCTGATTCCATCCCTTCCCAACGGGAGCCCATGAAGTGGCGATGGGTGGGCGCATTGGCATTCGTGGCCGCCATGGCACTGTTCACGTGGATGTTCTTTGTGGATATCTTTGCCCACAAAGACATTGGATGCGAGATGCTGGACAAACCGCTGGTGGCTGCACACGTGCTGAAAGTCAGGGAGAAGAACACTTCCCTGCATGAGTACATGCAGAACGATCCGGTCTGGGCCGACATGAAACACGAAGACCCCGAAAGGTCCTACGCATACGCCGGGAAACGGTTCCAGTTTGAGTTCTTCGCGTGTCAGAATCCCCTCGTCAATCTGCTCTATGTCCCGTTTATCAAACTATTTGGAGTTACAACGACAGCGGTAACGCTGTATTCGACTTTGTTCTCCGCGGCAACGGTGTTGCTAATGGCCTGGCTGGCATGGAAAATTTTCGATGGCTGGCACGCCATCGCTTCCATCCTCTGCGTAACGAGCAGCCTGATCTGGCTGATTCATGTCAAAATGGCCTATGGGGCATGGATGCCTTCCGTGCTCCTGATCTCCACCATGGCTTGTTTTCTGCGAGTTCATTACACAACAGGGCGGCGTTGGCCGTTGGGCGCGGCGGCGGTGTGCCTGGGCTTGCTTTATCTCATCGGTTGGTTGTCGCATGTGGCCGGTTTCTTCCTGCTGGCTCTGGTGATGCTGATCATGAGGCAGCGGCCTTTGCGAACGCTCTTCGCAGACGGCTTGTTCGTATCCGTCATCACCCTCATCACGATCTTCATAGTTTCCGGCGGCTATGCATTGTGGGCGCACTGCGGTTTCTGGGACGTCCACACCGCGATGTTTGATGACATGTTCAACCGATTCTCACAGGGCGGGATACCTGCGATCGAGAGATTTACGTTCCCGGAAAAGCTCGGCTTCGCTTCCCGGTGTTTGCTCGTGGACTCAACGACACCCGATCACGTGGACAAGTGCCTGGAGGGCCATCCGGCCATCCCTCCGTTGTTCAGTGTTTTTATCGCGATCGGCGCGCTCTATGCCATCAAGAACCGGAGTGCCTCGGACAAGCTCATCATGCTCTGGTTGGTGGCGGTGTTCGGGCTGTTGGGAGCCGTCATGACCTATACTCACCGTTACACGCTTCTGGGTTTTCCGGCGATGGCCATTCTGGCATCTCGAGGCATTGTGGGGCTCGGCAATGACCTGCGGCGATTGAACGTACGGGCGGCCCATGGTTACGCGCTGGCCGTCGGCGCAGCCTTCTGCATCACCATTTGCTCAACTCACCACAGCTACTTCGAGGATTACCTGCGTCACAAGCCAGCCGAGTTCGAGGTTGATCGCGAACGAGGCATGGGCGCACTCTCGCAGTGGATCAAAGACCGCTACAGCCCGGATGACACCCTGATCGTCTATGGAGATCCGATCATGTTTGGCCGGACTTTTGGCATGTTCTATTTCTTCGACCGGCCGTACCGATTCATGTATTGGAGCAACTACTTCAACTCTTTCTCCAAAACCGAGCAGGTGAAGGCGTGGGAACAGACACAACTCTCGCGGTTCAAGAAACTCGTATTCGTTTTCTCCACCGTGCTGCTGGGCGATCCGCAAACCCAGATATTTAATAACGATTGCCGGCCGTTCCTCGCGGCGCACAAAAACATCCAACCGGTCTTCGTCCATGAGTATGACGGACGCCCGCTGTTCCTGGTTTACGAAATCAGCGGAGATTCCCGTCGATAACAGCCAAACCAACAGCGGCTACGCTGGCCAGGGCCGCGATGCTGCCGTCACAAAGCGCCCGGCGCAGATCCTTCGCTTCCAGAAACACGATCTCCATTTCCTCCAAGTCGCCGGAATGCGGCTCCGCGACACGACGGGCGTTGCGAGCAGTGAAGATGTGAGCGTGGCCGCAACCGTAATTGGCATTGCACGCGAAGCAGCCGAAACATTGCCATGAGTCGGCTTCGTAGCCCGTTTCTTCAAGCAGCTCGCGTTGAGCGGCTCGCAAAGGTTCCTCGCCCGCCAGGATGCCGCCAGCCGGCAACGTCAGGCTGACCTTGCCGACACCGTGTTTATACTGCCGCTCGAAGATGAAACGGCCCTCAACGGTTTGGGCAACGACGACGACGTAGTCGACCATCTGCACTTGATGGAAGTCGTCAACTATCCGGCCGCCCGGCAGCCGGACGCGTTGGAGGCAGACTTCGACCCAGGGCGCTCCATCATAGACGGTACGCCGGTGGAGCACTTCCCAAGGAGCGGGGGGCGGCGGTTGGGCGGGCGGTTCAACTTCATCCATGGCATTCGTCAAAGGCGTTCGTTTTTCGCCTCATATTCGCCTCCCATGCCGGCCATGAAAAGACGGCAGGAAGACAGGAAGTAAACAAACGATTGAGGTATGGAGAACTTGAACCACGTGATTTCCTGCCAATAGGTCAGGAGAATCAGGAATTTGAAAAAGCGAATGGGACGCCAAGTGACCATCTGCCTGGCGAAACGGATCAGGAAGGGCATCCGCATGAAGAAGAACCCCAGCCACACCAGGTGCTTGATGGATTCATGTTCATTGAAAATATCCCTGGTCTTGAGTGTGTACTTGTCCAGGTCCTCCACCCAACCGTTTGCCAGGGACAAGGTCGCCAGCTTCGTGCCGCGGTAGACCTTCAGGATGTTCATGCTTATGCGATCCACGCGCAACCGGCTGCAGAACTCGATGGTTGCCAGTGAATCCGCAAGCCGCTCCGTGGGCACGCAAAGCAGAGTGTTTGCGGTGATCTTGATCCCGTGCTTGTGCAACAACGCAGCTGCATGAAGATACTGCTCATCGGACACCCGCTTCCTCAGTATTTCCTTCCGAATGCGCTCGACGCCACTTTCGACTCCAAAAACCACGCCCTCGCAGCCTGCTTCCCTAAGGGCGATGACAACATCCTCTTCCAGCAAGGGCACCACCACATTGCAGGAAAACGGCACTTTGATTTCGTCCCGGTATGATTTCAGGAAACGGAAGAGCCACTCCCGGTTCAAGTTGATGGAATCGTCGGAAAAATGAATGAACCGTGCCGGGTATTTGGAGATCAGATCCTTGATCTCGGCAATGGCGTATTCCGCGCTGTGACTGCGGACCAGACGCCCCTTGCCTCGATACATTTCCTGGAGCATCGGTTCGAAGCAATAATTGCAGCTGAAAGGGCACCCCCGCTGCACCAGAAGCCGCTTCATCTTGAAACGGCGCAATAACGCAGATTGTTCGTAGAGCAGCTCGCGATCCGGAAAAGGATATTTGTCCAGATTGGACTCCAGCATACGCAGTCCGTTGCGCACGCGAACTCCATCACGAAGGACCCACAACCCGGATATGGTGCTGTAATCCTCGTGGGACTCCAACCGGTTCATCAGTTCCAAGAGGGATTCTTCCCCTTCGCCGATGCAGATGACATCCACGTCGTTATTCCTGGCCACCACCTCGGGCATGAACGTGCAATGCGCGCCCCCCCAAATGATGGGCAACTGAATACGCTGTTTGATGGCGTGGGACACTCTCTCATAGGTGTCCGCCTGAGAGGTCATGACGGAGAAGCCGATGATATCAGGAGCCGATTTCTGAATGTCCAGGAGAAGGGCCTCGACTGAGCTGTAGTGCGAAAGCAGGCTTAGTTGCACCGAGTGGCCATTCGCCTTCAGATAGGAACTCAGGTGCAGAATCCCAAGACTCTCATTCACGATGTTGTCTTGAATGAAATGAATCTTAGCCATGGTCTATTTTCTCTGCCCGAGCTCTTGCATACGGCCAACGAGACAATCTTCCTCTCAACTGCCTGACCCGAGAAATCGCCGTGTTGAAATCATGTTACCCAAGACGATTACCCTGGTAAAACGTCCGTGAACTGATTCCCGCGAGGTGAGAGCAAGAAGTTCACCCATTCATCGACGCCAGCAAAAGACCTCGCGAATGACCTGGAACAGGTAGCCGGCGCCCCACCGCCACATCTGCAACTTGGCTTCTCCGCCCAGTCGCAACGGCTCATCGCCGGGGATTTCCGCCACCTTGACGCGACGCTTGAGCGCACGCACGGAAAGCAACGGCTCGCAGCCGAGAACCGTGTAGAAAAGCCGTTCGGGCGTGGTGTAGGCCCTGTCCTTGTCCAGTTCCAACTCGTAAAACAGATTGGTTCGGTAGGCACGGAACATCACCATCGCGTCGGTAAGATGGCCACCGTGCAACAAGTTGATGATCCAAGTGAAGAACCAGTTGCCAAAGCCAGTGAGGAAGGAATCATCCTGGCTCTTCGCAGGAGGCAGGTAGCGGGAAACAATGACCATGTCGTGACCTTCCTTCATCTTCTCAATGAGGGGAGGAATCAGCTCCGGCAGGGAACTGCCGTCCGGGCTGAAGGTGATGACGATGTCACCCTTGATGAGCGGCCAGCCTTCGATAAAGGCCATGCGCAACCCCTTTTTCTTTTGCACATAGACCTCGTAACCGTTTTCACGCGCCCACTGGGCGGTGCCATCCGAGGAGTCGCCATCTACGATGAGAATCTGGTCGCACCATTCCCTCTTGATCTGAGGCATGATGATCTTCATGCATTCGAGTTCGTTGAGGGTGGGCAGAAGGAGGGTTGTTTTCACGGGATGGGGTAGGAATCAGGCGTGTTTGCGGACGAGTTTGTGCGAAGCCATCTCACGGATGTGTTTCACCGTGGCCGGCCCGAACGTGCGTTCAATCATCTCCAGGTATTTGGGGTTGTGGAAGTAAACCTGAAAGGCGTGGTCGCGGAAGCGCAACACTTCAACGCCAGAGATATGGTTGGTCGGCAGCGGCAGTGTATCCGTCGCGTGCTGGGAGTAACCGCTCCATTTCTTCGGCAGCGGCCAGTTGTGTTCGACGGCCGTCTTGTAGAGCTGGGAGCCGGGATAGGCCATCGCGGAGTAGAAGTTCGCAAACTCGCAGTTGAGCGCCATCGCCGTGTCCAGGGTCTCCTGCATGGTCTGCAAGTCGTCCTCCGGCAGGCCGAAAATGTAGTTGGCGATGACGTGGATGCCCGCAGCGCGCACACGCCCCATGATCTCGAAGAGTTTATCCTGGGAAAAACCCTTGCGCGCTTCGTCGCGGACGCGCGCGCTGGCCGACTCGATGCCAAAGCACAGCCAGTTGACACCGGCGCGCTTGAGTTTGGCGAGGGTGGCATCATCGCGCACGCTGTCAACACGAGCATAAGCCCAGATGTTGACCTTCAACCCGCGTTCGATGATCAAATCGCAAATGCCGTTAACGTGGCGCGGATGGAGCACAAAAAGTTCATCGGCCAGCTTGATGTTGTAGACGCCATACCGAGTGACCAGTTTCTCAATCTGATTCACCACGGTCGCCGGGCTCCAAAGCCGATAGCTGCTGGTGGTGGCTGCCATGCCAAGCGCCGCCTCCCCGCTCTTGAAAGGCGCCTGGATGCAACAGAACGTGCAGTGATAGGGACAGCCGAGGGTGCTGTAGATGGCCCCGTAAGGCTTGCGCCGATCCAGATGGCTGAAGCAGTGCCAGTTGTGCGCCTTATAGCGGTCCATGGGCAGCAAATCCCATGCGAGTTCCGGCATCTCGCCGTCGAGGTTGGTCACCAGCGGCGCGGGCGGCGTGATGCGAATCGCGTCGCCGTCGCGGTAACAGAGGCCGCGGACTTTGGAATAGTCGGGCTGGCCCGACTTGATCGCCTCGGCCAGTTCGAACAACGTGACAGGACCTTCCCCGGTGCAAACAGCATTCACGTCTTCCTCGCGGAGGGTGCGTTCCGGCAAGGCTGCCACATGGCCGCCGGCCATGACGCGGGGCAGTTCGGGCGCAAGGGTCTTTAACGCAGTGCAGAAAGCACCCGCATAAGGCATGACTTGCGTGGAGGCCGACGGGTTATGTCCGTATGAGACAACCGCAACGAAACGGGGGGACATCTTGACGGCACGAGCCGCGGCGTCTTCGACATTCAAGCCTTCGGCATTGGCATCCAGAATTGCCACTGACAGGCCACGCTTGCGAAGATACGTCGCGATGAGCCCGCTCCAAATTGGCGGCTCAATACCCGCCAGCTCATTGCCCAGCACCTGATAGATTTGCAGGCACCCACCGGGATTGACCAACAGCACATCGAGCGTCTGGTTCACAGCAATGACTTTGCCTCACTTCATCCAGCGCACAATGCGTTGAGTCATCGAGTGAACATCCAAACCATATTTCTCCCAAATGACCTCACGCCCGCCGTTGTCAAACACATAGCAATCGTTCTGACCGATGCGCAACAACGGCAGCCGGACGTTGTTATCCGAGAGAGTCTCGGCCAACAGGCTTCCCAGCCCTCCCGTCAACAGATGCTCTTCCATCGAGACGACCCGTTTTGCACCCTTCAAGTAGTTGAACAACTGCTCCACGTTAAGGGGCTTGAGCCGGCAGATATCGATCACACGAGCCTTCACCCCGGTCTTGGCCAGTTCGTCGGCAACCTTGAGGGCCTGGTGCACCATGATGCCGGTAGCCACCAACGCGAGCGGTCCGCCCGGGCGCGTCAGCAAAACGCCATCGGCGAACTTGAACTCGCCCTCACCGTAGATTTCAGGAACGCCCGCGCGGTCAAAACGGATGTACTGCGGTCCGCGATTTCGATAGGAAATCTCAGCGAGCGCTTCGGCGCAATACGAGTCAGCCGGGCTGTGGATCGTCATGTTCGGCAGGGCGCGCATGATGGTGAGGTCTTCGACAGTATGGTGAGTGGGGCCCATAATGTCGTAAGCGTAACCGGCGCCGACGCCAATGTTGACGATCGGCAGGTTCATCGCGCAGACGTCTATCTTGTTCTGTTCGTAGCAACGGCTGGTGACGAAGGGCGCGATGGCGTAGGTATAGACCTTCTTGCCTTCGAGCGCCATGCCGCAGGCCATGCCAATGAGTTGCTGCTCGGCAATCCCGACGTTGAAGTACTGGTTGGGCAGATTCTGGTAGAACTGATCCAGTGTCGGCGCCCCGTTGTCAGCGCTGATGAAGACTGTCTCGGGATCGCGTTGGAAAAATCCGTAAAGCGCGTTGAAAAACGCGTCACGCATGCCGAGGATGAATTTAGTGCTGGCCATGTTCGTTATTCTCCCTGATCGACGTCAACGAGTGCGCGGTTCTTGGTCTTCAATGGCTTCATGCCGAGGTCGGCACGAGTCGCGGCGAGGTCTTCGCCGGCAGGCACGCGATAGTGCCATAACCGCTTGTTCTCCATGATCGAGGCACCTTTGCCTTTGTGCGTATTCGCGATGATCATCAAAGGCTTCTTGTTTTGGCGGTGCCGGATATCACTCAACGCAGCGAAGATGTCATCGAAGTTGTGGCCGTTGGTGGTGCGCACTTCAAACCCGAAGGCTTCGAATTTCTTGTCGAGCGGGTTCATGCGAGGACCATCGCAAGGGAACTCAACACGGTCGGTAAAACCTGTAACGCCACCGCCGTTGCGATCCACAATGCAAACCAGGTTGCTCAGGCACTTCGAGCCGGCGAAAAGGGCCGCTTCCCAGTTGGAACCCTCAGCCAGTTCGGCGTCGCCGAGCAGGCAGATGACCAACCAGTCCTGTTTCCGAAGCAACCCCACCTGCGCAACACCCGTGGCCACCGGGAGACCGTGACCGAGCGAACCGCTGAGGATTTCCATGCCGGGGATGTGATGTTCGGCATGCACACCCAGCATGTTGTCGCGTCCGGCAAAATTCTCCAACTCTGACAGCGGCAAGAAACCCAGGTCGGCCAGGATCGGATAGAGGCCGATGCCGCCTTGACCCTTGCTGAGAATGAACCGGTCTCGCTTTTCCCAGCGGGGATTCTTGGGATCAAAATTCATCAACCGCCCATGGTAAAGAGCCACGAGCAATTCCGTTTGGGAAAAAGCGCTGCTGATATGGCCGCTCTTGGCATGGGTGGCCATCTCCAGGACCTTGCAACGCACCCAATGCGCCTTATCTTCCAGTGCTTTTCGTTGTTCCAATTGCATAGTTAATTCCCTCATGCCGATTCCACCACGGACAAAACCCAGTAACCGGAGAAAAAGGACACAGCACCATCCACAGGCAGCATGAGACTGATAGCCACCCTTAGCAAGGGAGCTTGCCTCCCATTCCCAGGTCACATCCACACGGCATTAACATCGAATCTCTCAGCATAACCTTCGGTTGGACTGCTAGAAAAACGGCGCGCAACTATGGCTGTACACTCCTGTGGTGTCAAGTCCGCCTGCTGGCTCCAAAACCACTGCCGATCCACATCCTACTGCGGTCGGCATGTGCTATCAGAGCCCATTAAGCGCCGCACAAAGTCTCTGGATCTTCTGTTGTTCAAGGTTCGGGTAGTTGCCAATGTAGCAACTATGGAAGTGTACGTGCTCCACGTTCGGGTACTTCTCGCACTCTTCGTCCCCAACCACGCGGCGGAGGTAGGGTTGTCGTAACTGGTTGCCACCACCGGACAAGCCACGCCGGAACTCCACGCCATTCTCCCGCAGTACCGCTTCCACTCGGCCCCACAATGCCGCGTCCGGCTCCCGCAGGACCAGCGTAAAGGCATGGTTGCTGCTGCCTTCCACGGCAAAGTCCGTCTGGAATTTCGCCGGGTCAAGGCTGGACAGGAACAACCGTAAGTTCTCTCGCCGGAGGGCGTTATTGGTGTCCAGGCGCTTGAGTTGCGCGCGGCCCAGCACGCCCATCAGTTCGGTTGGGCGTACGTTGTAGCCCGGGAACGCGAAGATGAAGTCCGGCGTCAGGTCCGGCCGTTCCCCGGCGTATTGCTGCCGGCGCATCTCGTTGGTGCATTCGCGCACCATGCCGTGTGAACGGAGCATGCGTACGGTCTCATACAGCCCTTCGTCGTTCGTGCAAATGATGCCACCCTCGATGGTGCTCATGTGATGGGCAAAGTAGAACGAGAAGTTGGAAATCAACCCGAGGCTGCCGACCTTGTGACCGTTGAAGGTCGCGCCGTGCGACTCGCAGCAGTCCTCGATGAGCGGCACATTGCGAGTCGCCAATTCGTCCAGCAGCCGCTGCGTGAGCGCGTTGTAGCCCAAGATGTGCGTGAGGAATACAGCGCGAGTGTTGCGAGTCAGTTCCTGCAAAACCTGTTCGACATCCATGCCGAGGGTGCGGCGGTCAATGTCCACGAAGACCGGCTCGAATCCGTTCTGGAGCACTGCCGCGATATCGGACACCCATGTCAGCGGCGGCACAATGATCTCGCCGTCGCCGAAGTGTTCGCGCAGCGCCGCCATCGTCAGGAGGTTGGCGGAAGCGCCGCTGTTGACCAGCACGCTGTATTTCACACCGAGCCACTGCGACCATTCGCGCTCAAAGGCGCGGACCTGCTCGCCGTGCGTCAGGCGCGGCTGGGGTTGCTGCAGGTAGGCGATCAGCGCGTCAAGGTCTTCGCGCGTGATGTTGTCGTTCATCAACGGCCAGTTCAGGGATTCTGTGGTAGTCATAGTATGAATTCTCGGTATCAGGCTGCATTCGCTTTGTTCACGGCCTGAAGAATGCTCTCTTCGTCCATGCCGGCCAGTTTGTGCAGCAGCGGACGATTGCTCACGTCATAAATAAAACGATCATCGACGCCGAGCGCATGCACGCGGATCGCTGCCCCGTATCGGGCCAGCAGCCCCACGATCAAGGTGTCGAGGCCTCCCCGGTGAATAAAGCCCTCTTCGACAGTCACGACGTGGCGGTATTTCTTCAGCACTTCGAACAGCCGCTCTTCGTTCAGCGGTCTGAAAGA
>CAZGGF010000212.1:0-4097 GCA_964524715.1 uncultured Verrucomicrobiota bacterium
CGCAGCCGGCCATTTTCGCGACCTCTATCGCATGCATGGAGGCGTTGCGTGCGGAGCTGGGCAAGCAGGGACGGTCGCTGGAGTTTGCGGCAACAGCAGGGTTATCACTCGGCGAGTTCACGGCACACGTCGCAGCGGGGACGATGAGCTTCGATGACGGGCTGAAACTGGTGCGGCTGCGCGGCCAGGCGATGCAAGCAGCGTGCGAAGCGACGGCGGGCACCATGGCAGCCGTGATGAACCTGGACGAAGCTGCGTGCGCCGAGGTGTGCAAAGAAAGCGGAGCGGAAGTGGCGAACCTCAACTGTCCCGGTCAGATCGTGATTAGCGGTGAGAAGACCGCCATTGCCACGGCGTGCGAGAAGGCGAAAGCGCGCGGGGCGAAGCGGGCCTTGCCATTGAACGTGGCGGGCGCGTATCACTCGCGGCTGATGGCGAACGCACAGGCGCCGCTGGCCAGCGCGCTGACGAGCGTGGCGATGGCCGCACCGAAGGTGACGGTGGTTTCCAACGTGACAGCGCAACCGGCCGTGACGCCGGAACAGATTCGAGACTTGTTGGTCCGGCAGGTTGTCTCGTCGGTTTATTGGGAGGCTTCGATGCGCTGGCTGCTGGCGCAAGGATTCCAGCAGTTCATTGAGCTTGGTCCCGGCACGGTGCTGGCGGGTTTCATGAAACGGATTGATGCCTCCGTGCCTGTGCTATCCGTAAACGATTGCGCTTCTCTCGCCGCTGTCGCCGCCAAACTTCTGACACCTTGACGCCGGCGCTGCTTTAGAATCCCCGCACCATGTAGGCGTGGAGGATGCCGGATTCGTCGGAGTTGAAGAAGCCAAACTTGCCATCCGGTGACAGGAACGGATGGATATGCGATTGCTTGATGCACGTGGAGCGCGGACTCATCAAGTATTTCCAGTTGCGGAGCGCATCCTTGCCAGGCTCACCAAACTCGGCGGCAAAGATGCGGCCGCCTTTGTCGAACGGTCCCGCGTCACTGATGAACCGCCGACCCATGATGTCGCCGGCGAAGTGGCTAAAACGCGATTCCTTCAGATCCCGCGTGAGATCGTTGCGGACGCCGCCGGGTGTCTTGATGCCAACGTGGCCAGCGTGCGGCGCGGCGCTGCCCTCGATGAGAAACGCGCCGCGGGGATTGCGCGAACTGGTGCTGGTGATGCCCCAAGAGGTGCGGCCGCGCCAGCACTGGTGGCCCTGGCAGAACTCGTTGCCGTCGCGGCCCCACGGCATGTTGCGGAAGCTGGTGCCATCGTCGCGGATAACGTGAATGTCCGCCCCCTCGCCGCCGGTCAATTTTTTCAACTCGCCCTTCGGCGTGACGACGCATCCGTGGTTCTCCTGGATGAGTATGTCGTGTGACGCCTCCGGGTCGGTCGATCGGCAATACTGCGAGTGCAGGTTGCACCATGTCGGCCCGTGGAGGATGAGCTTGACCGTCGCCTTCTCCAAATCGAACACCATCAGACCATACGGCGGTGGGTCGCACTCTCCGTCGCCGAGGCAGCCGGAGATCGCGAGCCGTTTGCTGTCCGATGAGATCGTGGAGATCGGGTAGAGGCGGCTGGGGCGGAATTTCGTGTCCGGCAGCGGTCCGTCCACGACGAGCAGCGTGCGCCGGTCGGTGCCGTCGAGATTGACGCGCTTGAGCGCAAACTTGCCGCCGCCCACGGTGGTTTCGTCCACGAAGTAGTAGAGGTATTTGCCGTCGGGCGACACGGACGGTGCGACGCAGCCGGTCTCTTGCGTGAGCGGCGAGAGCTCACAGTGGTTTTCGATATCGCAAAGGTAATACTGGTGCTTCGGGTCACTCTTGCTGCCGCCGTGCGCCGTCGCGGAGCGGTGCAAGACAAACCGCTTCGAGTCCATCGTAAATATCTGCGCCTCCATGTAGAGGTGCGCCCAAGGCACGCCCTGTTCGGCGGTGAGTTGAATGACCTCCAACCCTTTCGGCGATTCGACGTCGAGCAGATCGGGCCGCGGTCTGGCCTTTCCGATTTTTCGCGAACTGATGAGGTCGGCATCGACGAGTTTGGGGGCTATATCGGCGGCAAAGGCGGGGTGCAGCCAGTCAGCCATGACTGCGGTTGCGGTTGCCGCGCCAGCGCGTTTCAAGAACGCGCGGCGGCTTGTGAATGTTGGGTGGGTGTTCATTACAATTTGATAATCCTGTCCGCGATCTCGCGGCGCATCATCCACCTCCGACCGACAGCTGACAAGCTTGCATTGGGCCGCGCCATTTCTGCCGCTGTTTCTCATGGACTCAGGCGGCGGTTGCCGGTATCAGTCCGGCTGTCATGAGAACTTTGCTCGCTGTTCTGGCTGTTACGCTGGCATTTTCCACACCGGACCTATTCGCGCAAAAGAAAAAGGCGACAAGCCAGCGCGAGATGGTGGACATGGTGCTGGCGAACACGAAACCCCTGAAATATCCGCGCGGCGGGCGGCTGCCGCTTTACCTTTGGCCCCTGCACGGGCTGGGCACCACCGACGAGGCCGAGGCGGAACGTTTGCTGAAGAGCCTCGACGAGCGCGGCCTGCCGGTGATTGCGTCGTGGAACCCCACGCCAAAGCGGCGTGAGCAGAGCCTGCGCGACGCGCTCTGGCTTGGCCGGCTCCAGAAGAAACTCGGCCTGCCAATCACCATCAGTGCCGTCCCGTGCATGAATGCCTTCTGCAACGGTGACGAGAAGACCGCGCACATCGCTGACGACGGCAAACCTTTCTTCGACTTCTCGTTCGAACCCAAACGGCCCATGGGCTGCCCGTTCGCGCTCGGTTTCCGCCATCCGGCCATCCGCGAGCAAATCGAGTTTTTCCTCGAAGCCTACCAGCGCGAAGGCCTCGACATTCATTTCATCTTTGTGGATTGGGAAGTGGACGGGCCGATCGAATGGAACGACGCGTGGGCGCACAGCAAACGCTGCCGCCGCTGCCGCGACCCTATTCCGAGCATCGCTGATTTCGCCGCGTTCCAGAAAGCACTGCGCGAGATTCGCTGCCGGATGCAGCGTGAGTGCCTCGCCGAGCCGGTATTGAAACGGTTTCCCAAGGCGTTGGTCGGCAACTACGCCGTCTATCCCAATGATGGCTGGCGTTATTGGTATGACTACTTCGAGAAACTCGCTCCCGACGCGCCGTTCAAGAGTGACCAGCGGGCGAAATACCGGCCGTGGTTCCAGGAGTTCCCGCTGACCGGTTTCACCGTTTCGATGCCGGTGATCTACACGTGGTACGCAACGCCAACGTGGTATGACTTTGCGAGCAGCGATTACCGATGGTTCTACAACCTGCTGCTGGTCGCATCGAAATCGGGCGAGTACAAGGCCGCCAACGCGCCAAGCATCCCGTTCGTCCACTGGCACACAACTGCACCCCCGAAGGAGCCGGACCCGGTCGTGAAACAGTTCAGTGCGGACAAGTACCAAGAGTTGCTCTGGCATATCCTGCTGACGGGCAACGTATTACCCAGACGGTACGCGAAGCGCTCGACTGGCTTTCCCAACACGCCGGTGCCGTCACCACCGAGGAGTCTGCCGCAACGCAGCGCATGGAATACTACCGCCGCTTGCTTGCCGGCGCGGGAGCAAGTGCGACGGAGGAATTGATGACGCGGTTGCGCGATCGTCTCGAGGGGCCGGAATCGGTGGAGCCGTTTCCCGAAGTTCGCGAAGTCCTTGCCATGTTACATGGCCGCGGCCTGAAACTCGGTGTGCTCTCCGATGGCTGGGCGAGCACGGTCCAACTCTACGAACGTCTTGGTATCGCTGGTTGTTTCCAATCGTGGACGTTTTCCGCGGTCGTTGGTTGCTGCAAGCCCGACCCGCGCATCTATGCAGCCGCCAGACACAATCTCGATGTCGAGCCGGCGCGAATTCTTTTCGTGGACGATCTCCCCGCGAATGTCGACGGCGCATTACGCTGCGGCTGGCAGGCGTTATGGCTCAATCGCGCTGGTGCCCAGCCGTCCATTCACCCTTCGAGAACGATACGCGATCTGCGCGAACTGCTGGCGCTGTGTTCGTCGGGAGTGCCGCCCGTTACCGCGTAAACTTCAACACCTGACATTGGCCATCCGCGCG
>CAZGGF010000213.1:0-1658 GCA_964524715.1 uncultured Verrucomicrobiota bacterium
CATCGGGCTGGATTCGTCGATGCGGCGGCCGAGGGGCGTCACGATGCGATCAATGATCTGCCGCACATGGGAGTCATCCCGAAACTGGATCTTGGTCAGCTCCAACTTGCCGCTGCGCTCGACATAGATCATCTTCGGTCCGTTCACCATGACCTCGGAGACGGTCGGATCGCGCAGTGCCTGCTCAATCGGGCCATAGCCCAGCAGCTCGTCGGCAATTTCCGTGACCAACGCCAGCCGGACGCTGCGACTGTAGGGGAGTTTATCCTCGTGAATCTTCTGCTCAACCAGCGCCTCGACTCGAAGCCGGAGGTTGGCAGCATCACTGGTATCCAGGAATTTGCTGTCGAGTTGCTGGATCAGGTCCGCCAAGACCCGATTCTTAAACGCTAAATAATCTTCTTCGCTGATGCCTCGTTCTGGGGGCATGTTCTCCTCACCGAATCAGTTTTCAGCCCGAGCCTTTGTTAGGCACGGCGTAGGCAGAAGGTGCCGTAGCAGACCAATTGTTCGTCTCACCCCAATGCAATCGTTTGAACAACCCCTTGAAGGACGATCCCTTGCCGATATCCACGCCAAGTCTGGCCGCCAGATCGTTGATGGCTTGGGAAACAGGCGAACTGGGGTGGGTCAGCACAAACGGCTGGCCCAAATTGATCGAGGCAGGCACCAACCGTCCTTCGTTGGGCACGCGCACGGCAACCGTCGCTTCGAGAATGCTCTCGGCTTGTGCCGTGCTGATGGACTTCGACTCCGGCTGAATATCGTTGAGAACCACCTGGATCTTCTCACGCGGGAAGTTCGCTTCCAACAGGTGCGCCATGTAAAGCCGCGCAGCGCGCAAACGCGCCAAATCCATGCCCACGACCATCAGAATGGTGTCGCAGAAGTCCAGCGTGACGTTGCTCACCTCGGTACCCGTCACGCCCACGTCCACCAAGGTGTACTTGAACCGGCTGCGCAACACCGCCAAGGCGGAAACGATGATGCCGCGCGTCAACTCCTGCCGGCCATAGGGTTCAGGAGTCGTCGCCGACAACAGGGTGACACCGCTGGCGTGATTTTCCATCAACGATTCGATCATCTCGCGATCCACGCCGCTGGCGCTGACGGTGATATCGGCCAGAGTACGCTGGGGCCGGATGTCCAGAAAAGTGGCAGCGTCACCAGCCCGTACATTGATGTCGGCCAGGACGACGTTATTGCCGCCGGGACCGACCCGTTCCATGGCCCGGGCAATGGCACAACTAAGGTTAACGGCCACCATGGTGCGCCCGCAACCGCCACGCGCCCCGGTAACAGCGATGATCCGGCGGCTCTCTTCGCTGGACGCCGCCGTGCCGCCGTGGCGCTGGCTGGCTTTCTTGTCGAACGCGTTCCGGATGGCGTCCATCGTCCTGTTCTTCTGGAGCGGGGCGACGAGCAACTCGCTCACATTGGCAGCCATCATGCGGCGGAAGAGGTTTTCGTCCATCGCCTGCGCCACCACCAGCAGCGTGGCGGCATCGAGATTCTGCAAGGTGAGTTGTTCGCAAACCTCGATCCCGGAAGTCGGCTTCAGGCCATTGTGGACAAGAATCACGTCCGGACGTTTGATCAACGCCAGACTCATGCATTCGTCAGCATTGACGGCGCGACCCACCACTTGGTAGGTCGGG
>CAZGGF010000214.1:0-7691 GCA_964524715.1 uncultured Verrucomicrobiota bacterium
GGGGACCGTGGGAATGCCCAGTAAAGACACCTCCCGCAACGATTCTGTCCACGGCTTCCCGGTGGGCATGACCGGGAGCCTGGTCTATTACTACTCCGGCCGGTGGAAACGCGCGGTGATCCCCTTAAAGTCTGCCGCGCCGATTGACGAGATCGTCGTCGGGTAGTCCTGCCATCCGGATTCCCGTCGTCCAGCCACAAGCAAAAGACGGGATTTTCTCTTGTCCGGCCTGCGTCGGCAGCATAGCCTTGCCGCCAACCTCGCAAGGCCATGTCAAACACTCATCCTCTCCAGGCCGGCGCAGCCGTGGCGGATATCACGCCTGCGGTCGGCATCTCACTGGCAGGTTCGCTCACTGGGCGCTCCGCCAAATCCATCCTCGACCCGCTCCACGCCCGCGCCGTCGTGTTGGAATCGGGCGGCGTGCGCGTCGCGTTCGTGCTGCTGGATCTCGTTGCCCTGAACAACGACGATACCGCACGGGCGCGCGCGGCAGTGGCCAAGGCTGCGCGCATGCCCGTGGAGAGCGTCTGCGTCTCCTGCACGCACACGCACAGCGCGCCGTGCACTCTTACCATCTTCCAGTCCGTGCGCGAGGCGGCTTTCATCGAGATGATGATCCAGCGCGTCGGCGAGGCGGCGCGAGACGCCGCCGCCCGGTTGCAGCCGGCGCGCGCCGCGTGGGCCAACGGCTGGGAACCGCGCCCCGGTTTCAACCGCCGCTATCACATGAAGGACGGCACGGTGAAAATGAATCCCGGCATTGGAAACCCCAACGTGCTCCGTCCCGCCGGCCCCACCGACCCGCAAGTCCCCATGCTGATGATCCAGTCCATGACAGGCCAGCCGCTGGCGGTGATCGCGAATTTCTCGCTGCACTACGTGGGCGACCGGCCCGGCGATGCGATCTCGGCCGACTATTACGGCGTGTTTGCAGATATGATGTGCGAGCGCAAGGGACGGGATTTCGTGGCCCTGCTGACGCACGGCGCGTCCGGCGACATCAACAACGTTGACGTGATGCACAAGCCCGTGGTGCGCAAGCCGGGCGAACGCGCCCGCGAGGTGGCCGGCTGGATTGCCGATCAGGTGGACCGTTGTTGGGCGAACGCAAAGTTCGATGAGTTGCTGGCCATCGCCGCAACCCAAGGCACCTACATGCTGCGCGTTCGGAAGCTGAAAGGCGCAGAGATTGAGGAGGCGCGCGCGCAATCGGAGAACGCAAAGCTGCCGTTGGTGGATCGGCTCTACGGGAAGGAACGGCTGGAACTGCTGAAATGGCCGGACGAAATCCCCATGGTCATCCAATCGCTGCGCATCGGTGAGTTTGGCGCATCGACGTTCCCGGGTGAGATGTTCTGCCGCCACGGCCTCGACTTGAAGCATGCGTCGCCGTTTCCGGTCACGGCGTTCATCGAACTCGCCAACGGCTACAGCTGTTACACGCCGACGAGGGTGGATTACGACCTCGGCGGCTACGAGACGTGGCTGGCGCGCAGCGCGTATGCCGCGCCGTTCAGCGGTGAAGAAATGGTCGCCGTCGCGGCCATGCAGTTGCGGAAACTCTGGCAATCATGAAAACTAGCACTACATCCAAACAAATCGTCCTGCAAACAGCCCTCGCCGCATGGCTTCTTCTCTCCGCGGCTGCCATGGCGGGACAATCCCCGCTCCGTCTCACCCTGCCGCCGGCATGGTATGGCGTGCCGGGCGTGCCGATCAGCCTCTACTACGACAACGTCGTCCTGACGGAGACCCCGGAGAATTTCCGTTTCGAGGTGACATGCGACATCGGCAAGTCGGAGGAGCGGCGATGGACCGTGACGCCGTCGGACAAGGATGTGGGCCAGCATCCACTGAGCGTCGTGGTGAAAGATGCGCAAGGGAAGGAACTGGAGCGCGCCAAAACCGTGTTGAGGATCGCGCCGCGTGATGCTGGCGCCAAACGCAACCTGCGTCTGCTCATCATCGGAGACAGCCTGACGGGTGCCACGATCTATCCGAATGAAATCGGACGTCTGCTTTCGGAACCGGGCAACCCGAAATGGACCATGCTCGGCACGCACAAACCTGCGTCCGTCAAACCGGGCGTGGTGCATGAAGGCTACGGCGGCTGGACTTGGGCGGCATTCCTGTCGCGATACGACGCCAAGTTGGACCACAAGCTTGACGAGAAGAACCGCCGGCAAAGCAGCCCATTCGTCTTCGTGGGACCCGACGGCAAGCCGGCGCTGGATATTCCGCGCTACATCCGCGAGAACTGCGCCGGCCAGGCGCCAGACGTGGTGACGATCATGCTCGGCATCAACGATTGCTTCGGCGCCAGCACCACGGACGCCAAGGCGATGGACGAGAAGATCGCCTCCACGCTCGATACGGGCGAGAAATTCCTGAAGGCCTTTCGCGCCGCCGCGCCGCGCACGGTGTTTGCCATCGGCCTGACGACACCACCAAACTCGCGCGAGTCCGGCTTCGAAGCCAACTACAAAGGCAAGTATCACCGCTGGGGTTGGAAACGCATCCAGCATCGCCTCGTGGAGCAAATGATCGCGCGCTTCGACCACCGCGAGCGCGAGAACATCCACCTCGTGCCGACGGAACTGAACCTCGATCCCGTGGACGGATACCCGGACAACAACGGTGTCCATCCCAACGCCACCGGCTATCAGCAAATCGGCGCGAGCTTCTATTGCTGGCTGAAGTGGTGGTTGCAGGGGAAGTGACCGTGTTCGTTCATGAAAACGACACGACGACACTTCTTGCGGACGGCGGCAAGCGCAGCGGGACTTGCGCTGGTCAATGCGCGGGCGGACGCCGCGGACAAGATCAAGCCTGCTGTCTGCAATCCACTCTTGCGCACGCCGCTGGCATTGATCATTGACGACTCCTGCCCGGTCATCAACAAGGCGTGGTTCTGGATCCAGCAGCGTCACGAGTCGCGGCTGAAACACCAACCCGACAAGCCACCGGACGGCTGGGAGAAGCACTTTGACAAACTGGGCGGGATGCCCAAGACGATCCCGGCGTCGTTTGCCGCCCAGTGGGGCGAGTGGTGCTGCGAGCAAGGCGTCAAAGGCAAATTCAGCATGGTGCCGTTTCCGGCAGGCGTCGGGCGGATTGACCGCGGCTTCCCCGGTTTTCCGGAACGCGAGTTGACTGATTGGCTGCGCGTGACCAAGGGAACGATCCAGAAGAACTTCGACCTCACGCCGGAAATACTCACCCACACGCGCGTCGTTGACCTGAAAACGTGGCAGCTCACCGACGCGTGGGAACAACGCGAGTGGGTGGACCCGCCGGAGGAATTGCTGACCGATTACATCACGGCGGCAATGCAGTTGCTCAAGAACGCCGGCATCGCGTGCGAAGGCGTCACCAGCCCCGGCTCATTTGGCAGCAAGAAGGAATCGGCCTACGCCCGCGCTGTGCTCGACGCCGCATTGCGCGTGAACAACAACCCGCGGCCGTTCTACTTCCTCCACGTCAAGGCGGACGGGCCTCCCAACGTGCCGCTGTGGCATGTGGACAAAACGAAAGGACGCGCTGTCGCGAGCATCGTTGGGTGCACCAACGACTGGTTCGGAGCAACCGGCTACGACACGTCGAACCCCGACCTGTTCATCACCGAGGATTTGCGCAGTGGCCGTTTGCCAGCCGTGCTGGCGCAGGAGCTGCCTTGTGTGCTGGTCGGCCACTGGCCATGCTTCTATGTCAATGGCGGCCCTGGTTTCAAAGTGTTGAAGGAGGTCAGACGCCGGCTCGGGGCGTTCGATCCCGACGGCACGCGCACAATCTGGATGAAGACCAGCCAGATCGGCCACTACTGGATGGCGCGGCAGTTGAGCGAGATGACCGTCGAACACGGCGCCAGCGCCGCCGAAGCATGTATCCGTGTCAACACCGCCTTCCCCGCAGCCGATTTCACACTCGCGCTGCAAGGCACGGCCAGCCGCGTCCGGGCCGCCGACCGGGATTTGCGCGAGGTGAGGTCACGCCGCGATTTCCGCAGCGGCACTTTTCTCGTCGATGGCAATCAGACCTTTGCTGCGTTTGACCTCGCCAGCGGCGCAACAACGCTGGTGGCAACGCTCGCCTAGCCAGAAAAGACGGACCCGGTGTTGTTTCTGCGGACCGAACCAAAGCCAGCGTTCCGGCAGGAAGAGTGTCGTGTTGCAGTGCCTGGACCCGCTAGAAGTGACTGCGGCCTGGACCTGATTTTCATGCTCAACTGGCTGCACAAAAGGCTTGAGACGGAGAGCCAGTTATGGTCAAGGTTTATGTTACGCGAATTTGCGAAAATGCGAATATCCGCGGCGGCTAACAACGGTGACGTTGAAACAGAAACTCAACCTCGAGGAAACGCAATGACTAATCGTGTGGCTGTGATGTTGGTTGCAGGCGTGGCAGCGGCGACGGCTGCATTTGGAGCGGAAGGCGTCGCAATCACCGACGCAGGCGGCAAACTCCGGGTGGAAATCTGCGGTGAACTTTTCACGGAATATCACTACAAGGACGTGGCACGGCCATATTGCTATCCAATCATTGGCCCCGGCGGCGTGGGAATGACGCGCGACTGGCCGATGAAGGAAAACGACAACGACGTGAAGGATCACATTCACCACAAAGGGCTGTGGTATGCGCACGGCAAGGTCAACGATGTGGATTGTTGGTCAGAGCAGAAGGCGTTCGGCAAGACCCTCCATCAGAAGTTTCTGGAAATGACCTCCGGCCCCAAGCAAGGCGTGATTCGTTCCCTCAACAAGTGGGTATCGGCCGACGGCAAGGCGCTCTGCTCCGATGAGCGGACGCTCAAGTTCCAGGCGTGTTCTGATGTGCGAATGATCGATTTCGAGATCACGTTCATCGCGTCGGATGGCGACCTGACACTCGGCGACACGAAGGAAGGCTCGATGAGCATCCGTCTGCCCACCTCGATGAGCGTCACAGCCAAGGGCAAGGTGGCGATGGGCCACATCATCAACAGCGAAGGTGATCGCGACAAGGACGCGTGGGGCAAGCGCGCCAAGTGGGTGGATTATTACGGTCCCGTGAACAACAAGCCCGTGGGCGTCGCCATCTTCGATCATCCGCAAAACCCGCGGCACCCGACGTGGTGGCACGTTCGCGACTACGGTCTGTTCAGCGTGAACCCCTATGGTATCCACGACTTCGAGAAGAAACCCGCCGGCACCGGCGACATGAAGGTTGAAGCGGGCAAGAAGGTGACTTTCCGATATCGGTTCCTATTCCACACCGGTGACGAAAAGGAAGGCAAAGTGTCCGAGCACTACAAGGAATATGCGGCCACAAAAGCCGCCAAGTGATGGTGCGCAGAAGAATGTATTGAACACAACGAGGAAGAAATCATGACCATGATCACACGCGGAAGTTTCATGAAACAATCACTGATCGCTACAGCAGGTGTCAGCCTGCCCTGGACCTGGGCGCGCGCGGCTGGAGCGAACGACACCATTCGAGTCGGCATCATCGGCTTCAATGGACGCGGACGCGAGCACATCAACGGCCTGCGGAAGGTTCCGGGAGTGAAGATCGTCGCCATTTGCGACGTGGACTCCGCCGTCCTGGCCAAGGGCGTTGCCGAGTTTGAGAAACGCGGCGAGAAGGTCAAGGCCTACAAGGACCCGCGGAAGCTGCTGGAAGACAAGGAAATTGACGCGGTGACCACTGCGACGCCAAACCACTGGCATGCGCTGCTGACCGTCTGGGCCTGCCAGGCTGGGAAGGACATCTACGTGGAGAAGCCCGCATCGCATTGCATCTGGGAAGGCCGGCAGGCGGTGAAGGCTGCAGCGAAATACAAGCGCATCATCCAGGTCGGCAGCCAGACCCGTTCCAGCTTCGGTGTCCGCAAGGCTGTGGAGTTCATCCGCAAGGGCGGCTTGGGCAAGATCAAACTGGCCCGCGGCCTCTGCTACAAGCGCCGCAAGAGCATCGGCAAGGCTGAAGGCGTGCAGCCGATCCCTGCCAGCATTGACTATGATCTCTGGAGCGGTCCCGCCGAAGTGGTGCCGCCACACCGTAATGGCAAGTTCGGCCCCGTCCACTACGACTGGCACTGGATCTGGCGCTATGGAAATGGCGACCTCGGCAACCAGGGCGTCCATCAGGTGGACATCGGGCGCTGGTTCCTGGGAGAGAAGACACTCGCCCCACAGGTTCTGTGCGTTGGCGGCCGGCTCGGCTATGACGACGACGGCGAGACGCCGAACACGCAGATCATGATGCTAGACTACGAGAAGGCGCCGTTGATCTTCGAAGTGCGCGGCCTTGCAAGCGGTCCCGACACCGACGTCATGGACAAGTACTGGCCGGTGAAGTTCACGCCCCCCGCGAAAACCGACGCGCCGAAGTCCAAGAAGGCCGCCGCCGACATGAGGACCGTCACCGGTGACCGCAGCGCCACCGACCCACGCAGTTCGATCGGTGTGATCATCCACTGCGAGAACGGCTTCGTCAGCATTCCCAACTACCGGCAGGCGGACATCTTCGACAACGACGGCAAGGAAATCCCGGAGTACGTGGGGAAGTTCAAGGGTGCCGACGACCACTTCGAGAACTTCATCAAGGCCGTGCGGAGCCGCAAGACCTCCGACCTGAACGCGCCGATTCTTGAAGGCCATCTGAGCGCCGGTCTCTGCCATCAGGGCAACATCGCCTACCGCGTGGGCAAGAAAGCCTCCGCGGACGAGATTCGCGACCAGGTCAAGTGCAACGCCATTGTCTCGGAAGCCTTCGGCCGCATGTGTGAGCATCTGAAGGCCAACGGCGTGGATATGGCCAAGACGCCGGCCACGGTCAGTGCATGGCTGAAGTTCGACACGAAGAAGGAACAATTCGTGGACAACGAGGCCGCCAATGCGCTGGTGAAGGACAAGTATCGCGAGCCGTTTGTCGTGCCGGAGAAGGTCTAAACCAGCGTTCAATCGTAAACCGACAGGGTGCGGTGGTTCTCGAACCACCGCACCCTTGTTATTTGACGGGCAGACACCGTGGGCGAGGTGGATCGCGACCTCCGGGCGCGATGCGGCAGGAAAGAAGAAGCCGCGTTTGAGAAGAGCGAGACTCCGCACTGTTTCCGCCCCTTGGCTTCTCCATCACTATCGCGCCCGAAGGTCGCGATCCACCTTGTTGGTCTTCCACAATCGCGTTGACAGGCGTTTCGGGCGCGGCAAAGCTGAATTCAAATTGAAACAAGACACATCACCATTGCTCCACCCGCCCAGCCTCGACGAGCGCGCGGACGCGCTGAAGTCGTCGCTGGTTCGCACCTTTCATGTGTCGCCAGCCGACGTGCGCGTGGCGGTATCGCCTTATCGGATTTGCCCGCTCGGCGCCCACGTGGACCATCAACTCGGCATCGTCACCGGCCTGGCGCTGAATCAGGCGATTGTGATGGCCTTCGCGCCGTCGCCAGAGGCGCACCGCAAGGAAATCACCGCGCTGAGCAAGAACTACCCGGGTCAGGTCAGATTCGAACTGGATTCGATACCGCCGTTCCGCCCCGGCGATTGGGGCAACTACTTGCGCGGCGCCGCGCTGGCGTTGCGCGACCAGTTCGGCAAACGGCTGGGCCGCGGAATGGTGGCCATGGTGGACGGCGACCTGCCGATCGGCGGTTTGAGTTCCTCGGCGGCAGTTGGCGTGGCGTATTTGCTCGCGTTGGAAGCTGT
>CAZGGF010000215.1:0-2472 GCA_964524715.1 uncultured Verrucomicrobiota bacterium
GAGAGCCACGAGTGCGTATGGACGCCGTTGGTGATGTGCGAGATGGGCACCTCCTGTTCCGCCAGGTCAGGCCAGAGTGATCGCCACATGCGGCGTGAGACGGAACCGTGAAGCTTGCTGACGCCGTTGCGCTTTACGGAGGTGCGTAGCGCCAGGATAGCCATGTTGAAACCTTCGCCGTGATCACTTGGATTGCCACGGCCGATCGCCAGGAACTGGTCGCGGTTCAGGTTCAACTCCTGCCGGAAACCGCTGAAGTAATACTCAACCATGTCTGGATGAAATACATCGATACCCGCCGGCACCGGCGTGTGGGTGGTGAACACCGTGCCCGACTCCACGGCTTCGCGCGCTTCGTCAAAGCTCAGCCCGTGTTCCTTCATCATCGTCCGGATTCGTTCCAGGGCCAGAAACGCCGCGTGCCCTTCGTTCATGTGGCAGACTCGCGGCTGGAAGCCGAGAGCGCGCAACGCCCGGAAGCCGCCGACACCCAGCAGGATTTCCTGCCGGATGCGCATGTCCTTATCGCCACCGTACAACGTCGCGGTAATGTCGCGGTCGGCAGGCGGGTTCTCTTGGAGGTTTGTGTCGAGCAGGTAGAGCGACACGCGCCCAACCTGTGTCAGCCAGACTTGAGCGACAACGCGCCGGCCCGGCAGGTCCACCGCGATTTTCAGCCGCTCCCCATTGGGGCCAAGCGCCGGCGAGATGGGCATGTTGTAAAAATCATTATCGGGATACGCCTCGAGCTGCCAGCCATCCGCATTGAGCTGCTGCTCGAAAGAGCCGTTCCGATACAGCAAGCCGACACCCACGAGCGGCAGACCGAGATCGCTCGCGCTCTTCAAATGGGCACCCGCAAGCACGCCGAGGCCGCCGGAATAGATCGGCAGGCATTCGTGAATCCCGAACTCCAGCGAAAAGTACGCCATGTCCGCCTTCGCGGCGCCGTCATGGTGTTTTTGGAACCATGTCGTCGGCTCGGTCATGTAGCGATCCAACCGCGCCAGCACGCGCCGCAAGTGCGCGACGAACCCACTGTCTGCCTTCAACGTCTGGAGCCGGCTCTGGTCCACCCGGCCGAGCATCCGCACCGGGTTGTGATAACAAGACCGCCACATCTCCCGGTCGAGCCGCCGGAACAACTCGATGGACTCGGCGTCCCATGACCACCAGAGATTGAAAGCCAGCGTGCGCAGGCCGCTCAGTTCTTCGGGGAGGTTGGCGACGACGTTGAAGACGCGAATATTCTTCATGGCTTGGATGGAGTTGATGCGACGCGGCTGGTCCGCGAAGCAGGCTCCTTGTAACGGACGACCCCCGCTTTTCCAAGCTTTTCCCATCGGGCCGGATCAGCGACGCAGTTGCCGGCATTCGAGGATTGACTTGGCCCGGCATCTAAGTGTATGGCAGCTTCAGCAACGTCACCATTTGCCAACAGTCAACTCCAACCGAAAGCACGCCATGAACTCGAACATGAATCGTCGCCGTTTTCTGGAAACCACCGCCGCCAGTACTGCCGCACTGACTTTTCTCAGCGCACGCACCGGGCCGAATGTCTTCGCCGCAGACGCTTCCAAACCGGCCCTGCTCGGTGGCACACCCGCCCACAAGGGTGGCTGGGCCGCGTGGCCGGAATGGCGCGAGGATTGGGAGCCGAAGATGCTCGAGGTCTATCGCAGCCGCAAGTGGTTTCGTCTCTCCGGCCCCCACGTGCCTGAATTCGAGAAGGCATGGGCCGAAATGCTCGGCGCGAAGAAAGCCCTCGCTGTCGCCAGCGGCACCACGTCGCTCATTGTCGGCCTGCACGTCATGGACGTAGGCCCCGGCGATGAAGTCATCGTCTCTCCCTACACCTTCATCGCCACCTACAACGCGATTCTGGCCAACTCGGCGCTGCCGGTATTTGCCGACACCAACCCGGCCACGCTCACCATGTGTCCGAAGAGCATCGAGAGCCGCATCACCGAGCGCACACGCGCCATCATGCCAGTCCACATCTACGGCCTGCCGTGCGACATGGACCAGATCAACCCCATCGCCAAGAAACACAAGCTCGCCGTCGTCGAAGACGCCTGTCAGGCGTGGCTCGCCGAGTACAAGGGCCGCAAGTGCGGCACGCTCGGTGATGTTGGCGGCTTTAGTTTCCAGGAGTCCAAGCACATCCCCTCCGGTGAAGGCGGCGCCATCACCAGTATGAGCGAGGACATCATTGACCGCTGCAACGCCTACCACAACTGCGGCCGTTCGTGCGGAAACTTCAAGGGCACCGGCAGCTTCACCCCCGGGATGAACTACCGCATGACGCAGTTCCAGGCCGCGCTCCTGCTCCAGCAGTTCGACAAGTTGAAGAAGCAGACCGCCATCCGCCGCGCGAACGCCGACCACCTCAGCGCCAACCTCGGCAAGATTCCTGGCATCACGCCCATCTGTCTGCCGGAGAACAGCCGGCCCGCGTGGCATCTCTATCCG
>CAZGGF010000216.1:0-2925 GCA_964524715.1 uncultured Verrucomicrobiota bacterium
AGATGACGGCGTTGCGCGTGACCTCTGCCCCGCTGCCGGCGGTGGTCGGAATGGCAATGCACGGCGCCGACGGCAACGTGATGGGTTTGCCGCGGCCAATGACCTCCAAATAATCCAACAAGTCGCCGCCGTTGGTGATCAACGCGGCAATGGCCTTGGCTGCGTCGAGCGAGCTGCCGCCGCCGAAGCCAATAACAACGTCGCAGCGCTCTTCGCGAGCGCACTGCACGCCCTCGCGCACTGAGGCTGTCGTCGGCTCGCCAGCGACGGAGAATACGGCACATTTGACGCCTGCCGCGCGCAATATCTGAAGCAGGGGTTTGGCACGCCCTGCCGATCGTCCGGTCACCACCAGCGCGCGCTTGCCCAACGCCTTCGCGACCGGTCCGGTCTCATGCAGCGTGCCGGGACCGAAGAGAATGCGGTTGGCGGTGGCGAATTCAAAATTCATCGCAGATCACCAGCCGGTGTCGGGCGGAAAAACATTGGCCAGTTTCACGCTCGTGCGCGGCTCGGCCATCATCGGTGCCACCGCGTCACGCCACGTGGCGTAGTGTGCGGTTTCCTTGTGTTTGGCAGGCGCGTCCGGCGTGCGATACACCTCCACGAGGATGAACCGTGTCGGGTCATCGCTCTGCTGGCAGACATCGAACCGCGCAATGCCCGGCTCCTGGATGCTGTTGCGGGCATTCTGCAACGAAGCCTGCCTGAAAGACTCGACGCAGTCGGGTTTGACGTGGACGTGGACATGAACAATCAACATGCTCATATCAGGCAGGCTACCAAAGTTCGCAAGGCCCGGCAAGTCTCATGGGCCGGCAATTTGCCGCGGCTGCACATAACACAGTATTGCCACACGGCAATCAAACCAGTAGTCTGTTTGAACAGAACGATTATCCAATGACTTCCCTGGAACATTCGTATCGGCACTGCCAGCAAGTCGCCTCCAAGCAGGCGAAAAACTTCTACTATTCGTTCTACGCGTTGCCCAAGGAAAAGCGCGACGCAATGTGTGCCATCTACGCCTTTTTCCGCTATTGCGACGATCTGAGCGACCATGCGCCAAGCATCGATGTGGCCCGGATCAATCTGCGCCGGTGGCGCGCCGTGCTCGACGAAGCCTACGCTGGCGGCGCGGCAACAGCCGTGGTGCAGTCTGCGCTGGAGTCCACGGCCCGCGCCATGCTTCCGGCCTTCACCAATACCGTGCAGCGCTATAACATCCCGAAGGAGTATTTCTCCGACTTGATTTCCGGCGCGGAGATGGACCTGGACAAGACGCGCTACGCGACGTTCGAAGAGCTTTACCGCTACTGCTACCGGGTCGCATCGTGCGTCGGGCTGACGGTGATTCACGTATTCGGGTTCACCGACGAGAAGGCCAAACAATATGCCGAGTGGTGCGGCATCGCCTTTCAACTCACCAACATCCTCCGTGACGTGGCCGAAGACGCCCAGATGGGGCGGATTTATCTGCCGCTGGAGGACCTCAATCGCTTTGGCGTGACGGAAGAGCAGATTCTGAAGAGCCAGCCGCCACCGTCGTTCGTGGATTTGATGAAGTTCGAATCCGACCGCGCGCACGAATACTACGACAAAGCCCACCCTCTGCTGCCGCTGATCCACGCCGACAGCCGCGCCACGCTGGTGGCATTGATGGAGATCTATCGCGGCCTGCTGAAGAAGATCGAACACCGCGAGTTTGACGTGTTTTCGAAGAGAATCTCCCTGCCAACCTGGAAGAAACTGCTGATCGCGGCCAAAAGCCTCTTGAATCGCTAGACCGCCTAGGGCGTCTCGCTGACAAGCGTGTCCGACATTGCGTCCGGAGAGGGGTTCGCATCCTCAAAACCAATGAGCTGGATGCCGAGTTGTTGGAGAAGTTGTTTCACTCGGGGACTGGGCAGCGCTGCAGTCTCGGCAGCATGCTTGTAGTCCGGTTGCCAGTGGCGGAGAATCGGGTCGGCGTCGTCGCCGGGATGGAAGTAGATTTCTGTCACGCCATCACCAATCTGCGGGAGCAGGCGTGTCAGATACGTCTCATCAACGTGGCCGCTTTGGAGCAGCCCGTGGATCGCATCCGGAGCCCGGAAACCCGCGCGCCGAATCTTGCGATCCAGACCGATGCATAACGCCCAAAAGAAAAGTCCCCGCACCAGCTTGCTCGCCAGAAAACGCCGGTCGATCAGCAAATGCGAGAAGAGGTTCTCGCGCGGCACGCGCAGAAAACGAATGCCCAGCTCGCGGCTGAGTCGCGCAACGATCGGAAACACCACGGGATGCGCATGCATGTGCATATGGGTGTTGAGATGAGTCGGCCGCAAACCGGTGGCGAGGAACTTCGCCATCTGCGCCCGCAGTTCACGTTCGATCTGCTGGCGGATGCCGGGAACAAGAAAGAACCCCAAGCCGGCAATCAGCGGGTTGTTGTGGAAGTTGCCGTCCGCATCGGTCAACGCGGGGATGTCCGCGTGCGGCAATATCGCGCGGCCCTGGAGCAGACAGAGATGCACGCCAATGCTCAAACTGGGCGTCTGTTTCGCCAACGCGACCGCGTAGTCAAAATCGAATCCGCACGGCATGAGGCTGGCATTGGTGAGGAAACCCTCGCGATGGGCCTGAAGGATGGCGTCGCTCACTGTTCGGCTGTAGCCGAAATCATCGCCGGTAATGATCAACTGTTTCATCGGACGCGAACCGCCCGTCCATTCTGCATGTCCAGCACCACCGGAGGCAAGGCTGTTGAGCGAAAATGAAACGCCAACGCCTGCACTCCGCTGGCGTCCGCGCGAGTCACTTCCGCGGCAAATCCCGGCGTCTCCACGCGTGCTCCCTCTCGTTGCGCCTCAGCAGCCGCCGGATAAATCTCCTCGATCAGGCTGCGCATGTACCGCCCCCCGGTGACGCTTACATGCAACGTCTCCG
>CAZGGF010000217.1:0-4704 GCA_964524715.1 uncultured Verrucomicrobiota bacterium
AGCAAATGCTCTCGCAAGATCGCGACCTTCTGTTCGGGGCTGAAGTGTCGGCGGTTGTTGTTGTCCATAGGGCTTCCTTTCCTGAAGCCCCACTCTCTATCTCAGACCGTCAACTTTTCCAATTCCGTCTGAAGCATGACAACGTCAGGAATGACAAAGCTTTCTTCCATCCCTTCAAGACTTCCACGTTTCGTTTCTCACGCACCCATTGCAGAAGCGCCGGGCTATCTTCAGACGAATCCCAAAGTTGACCAAAGAACACCTTCCTCAAAATTCCAAACCCATCCCGATACTTTTTGCGGATGAGGGCGTCGGCTTCGGGGCAGTTCTTGGCGCGGCCCTTGGCGGCTCCTCTATTGCTGAGTTCACTCTCAGCGCAAGACATCAGAAGATCAGCGCGCATGCCCACATGAGCACGAAGCCAAAGATACTGCACAGGGGTAAGAAGGCCACATATCTGGCCGCCTTGTATTTCTGAAACCTGTAGAGAATCCATGAGGTTGCGATGGACAGCACGCACATCACTGGCAGCGAAACCATGCACGCCACTACGCCGTAAAGAAATAGATTGTTCCCGGAACCGGGCGCGTCGAACATGAAGAGCGAGACGAAAGATCCAAGGATGCCCAACACGCCTAGCGGCACCCAAAGAATCGTGGTCACGATCAGCAGCGTCCGGGGCGGCGGCTTCGCGGCGGCGCACTTCTCGGAAGCGGGGTTCATTTGAACTGGGTTCATAAGATTGGCAGCATGGGAATATCTGGCACCCTAAATTCCAAACCCATCCCGGTAGTGTTTGCGGATGAGGGCGTCGGCTTCGGGGCAGTTCTTGGCGCGCATCTTGGCGGCGTCCCATTCGATGCGCTTCTGTAAACGGGTGGCGAGGTTGCCGACGAGCAACGCCTCGGTGTAGGGACCGGAATAGGCAAAGCCGGCTTTGGCCATCTGGGGCTTGCGGGCTTTGCACGCCTCCACCCATTCGGCGCGATGACCGACGGAGCGCGGGAGGGTCTTGGGCGGCCGCTTGAAGTCCTGCATCTTGCTCTCCGGCAACAGCCGCGGCGCGCCGCACCAGCCACCACAGAGCATGGCGCCTTTGTCGCCGATGAACAGGATGCCGTTGTCGTCCAACTCGCGTCCAGCTTCGAGGTCGGCGGGGCGGGCGGGTTTCTTGCCACCGTCATACCAATAGAGCTTGAGCGCGGGACGTTTGCCCTTGGCGGCAAACTCGTACCTGATGATCTGCCACGAGGGATAGGTTTCCTTCTTGAGCGGGCTGCTCTGGCATTCGGCGGCGACAGGCGAGCCGAGATCGAGGGCAAAGAAGGCGGGGTCCATGTTGTGGATGGCCATGTCGCCCATTGCGCCAGTGCCGAAATCGAACCAGCCGCGCCAAGCCCGCGGATGGTAGCAGGGATGATACGGCCGCTCCGGGGCCGCTCCGAGCCAGAGGTTCCAATCGAGTGTCTCGGGAACAGCCACGGTTTCCGTCGGGCGGTCGAAGTCCTGTTTCCAGAACTTGCCAGGACGGTCGCTCCAGCAATGGACTTCCTTGACGGTGCCGATAGCGCCGGCCTGGAGCCATTCGCGAGTGAGGCGCAGGCCCTCACTGGCGTGGCCGTTGTTGCCCATCTGGGTGACGAGGCCGGTCTTTTTGGCAAGGCGGGTCATGGCGCGCGCCTCCTCAATGGTGTGGGCCATTGGCTTCTCGACATAGACGTGCCTGCCGGCGCGCAACGCGGCCATGGTGATCGGCGCATGCATGTGGTCGGGCGTGCCGATGACGACGGCGTCCACGTCCTTGAGTTTCTCAAGCATGACGCGGTAGTCGGTGAACTTCGCGGCGTTGGGGAACGTCTTGGCAGTGTGGGCGGCGTATTTCCAGTCCACGTCGCAAAGAGCCACGATGTTCTGGCTGGAGATGGCCGGGTCGCGCAACACTCCCCCGCCCTGCCCGCCGATGCCAATGCCCGCGACGTTGAGCTTCTCGCTCGGCGGGATGACGCCCCGTCCGAGAACATGGCGCGGCACAATCTGAAACGCCAGCGTCGCGACCGCCGCCCGGCGTAGGAAACTGCGACGAGAGATGGAGGAAGAGTCTTGGTTTTTCATAATGGCAGAGTCTGCAAGAGCATGAGCAGAGCAGCGGGAGGATTCAATCCCATAGTAATCCGCGGCCTGTGGTGGTGATGATGATGTCCCGCGACGGCCTCGCGGGCTACAGAATCGCCAGCGGGTTCTGCTTCGTCTGCAACGGGAACGTCACGCGCTGGCCGTTGAGCCGGTGCGATTCGAAGATGGCCATGATCATCTCGATGGTCACGCGGCCCTCGTGCTCATTGCAGAGCGGCGGCCGGTTCTCGCGCATCGCTGCGATCAGGTCCTGCCCGGCCAACAAGTTGCGATCCGCCGGAGTCTTGTTTGCAGCAACCGGCTCAGGTTTCCCAACACCCGCGGAACTGATCGGCACCCACGTGCGAGGCTCGCCCGACGGCAGGAACGGGCTGCCCGGCAGAAGCTGTGCAAACGGCTCCCTGCCCGGGCGAAGGTCCACAATTCCTTTCGTGCCGATGAGTTGCAGGCCAAACCCCGCGTTCTTGTTGCCGGCGTTTTGAATCGAGTCGAAGAACAACGGTATGCCCCGCTCCATCTCGAAACGCGCATGAACTTCGTTGCCCGCCAGCGGCCCGACACCTTCATCGCCGTCCTTCACATCGCCGCGCACAACCGGACGCCCTCCCTGCAAGAGCGTTGCCGAACAAGCGAGCGGCTTGCCGCCGAAATAGTTCGCGAGGTTCAACACATGCGATCCCAGCACCCACAGGTCGAGAGCGCCGCCGCGTGAATCCTCCTTGCCGCGCCCGCGCAGTTCCAGCAGCCGGCCAATACCATCCTCCTTCAGCAATCGGTCCACTGCCTGCAACGCGGGGTTGTAGCGCTCGACATGCGCCAACGCGAACTTCACCTGCCGCCGTTTGCTCGCCGCAATAATCTCATCCACCTCCGCCAGCGTGCGACAGAACGGCTTCTCACTGTAAATGCCCCGCGCACCCGCCTCGATCGCCGCCAGCGCCATGTCGCGATGTTGATCGATGGATCGCGGCGCAACCGCGACGATGTCCGGCTTCATTTCGGCCAGCATCGCGCGGTAGTCGGCAAAGCCTTTCGTGATTTTGAGCTTCTTCAACTCCGCCGCGAGTCCCCTGGCATCCGCGTCCGCCACCGCCACAATCTCGGTCCCAGGCACGCGCAACCACATCGTGTCCAACCCGTGTCCGTAGTTCCCGCGCCCCGTGTGTCCGATGACGGCGACCCGAAGTTTGCCTGAGGTTTCGGCTGCGCGAGACGCGAGCGCGACGCCGGAAGCGATGGAAGCGGCAAGAAATTCACGACGGTTCATGACAACAGTCTCCTTTGCATTGTGCGTTTCCATCCGTGACAAGTTCTAGTTTGCCGGCTTCTTCCCTAAAAAGTCGTGTTCAATGGATAGGTAGAGAAAGACTCCGACATCAGGCGATGCACGATTCAAGCCCACAGGCACTGCTGCGCCAAGAACGATCTGCATGCCATTCGCGAAGTTGAAGGCCTTGCGAACTCCGGGTGAAATGAGTGTGACGAACTCGTGTTTCTGACCGCCATCCTCCGCTTGCAAGTTGTTCCAGTTTCCAACCCATTCCAAGAGGAAGTGGAGATCAGAGGTGGCTGCATAAATGACGCTGGCCCCGAGGTTGTAGTGCCAGGCGTCGTTTTCACCCACTGTGGCCGCGTTGGGCAGAAACGTGCAGCCGGCGTTGAAATGAGTAAACCACCGGTCGCCCCACGCTGCGCTGAAAGGGAAGTTAACCTGCGCACCAAAGGTATCGTCGGTGAACCCCGCGCTCTTGGAACCGGTGGGCAACACCACACTGGCTCGCGGCGCAAACGCCCGTAGCGTCTTCTCATCGTAGTAAACCTGATAGCGGTAGTTCAGCAACACATCACCCAGCCCATCAGTTTGAGTCGAGCCGTCGTCCGAAAACAGATAGGGAACGGTGTAACTGAGTTGATGTTTCTGGCTGAACAGCGGCCATTCCTGTGTGAAACTGGTCTCCCAGATTTTCTCATTGGAACCAGACAACCGTTGCACGTAATACTCGGCGGTGAAGATGTGTTGCACCACGCCGGACTCCTGATTGTAAGCCTCTTCAATCAGAAATGAATTGTCCATTATGCCATCGACAGGCCGCGAGGCGGCTTTGGCCTGTGCCGTGCCCTCAGCGGCCAGCGTGGACAGAGAGGCAGAAAGCATCAAGACCGTCACAATCGTCCCCGCGGTTACCATCGTTGTTCTGATCGTCATTGTCGCAGTGTTTTCTAACTCCAATTCGCTGATCTAACACACCCTACCACGGAAGGCGATCTCCCCCAAATTCTCTCAACTGACGCTGCGTTTCCGACGCCATCGACCTCGCTTCGAGAGTTGCAGGCGTTTCAAACTGCTTTTCGGTCCGGCCGCCTCATGCGACCCGCAATACTGCGGTCCAGATACCAAGAGTCCTCCGCTTCGCGAGTGCGAACACAACCCCGCGTCCGGGGGCTTGTTGCAGAAAGCGACAGGAGGGAATAGCGTAACGAACCACTCCGGCTCGTGTATCTACGTCAGCGTTGACCGACCCACCGGGCTTTCCCGCGAAGCTCCAAACGATACCACGCCGACTCGACGGG